>DASWUV010000297.1:0-7615 GCA_036401495.1 Pseudonocardia sp.
CGCCCGGGCCCGTCCCAGGTTCGGGTGTTCCGGCAGGTTGTCCAAGTAGTACTGCCTGATCTCCGTGAGCAGCGCCTGCCGCGGCCCCGCGAGGTACTCCGCACGCAGCCGGTTGCGCTCCCGGACGGCGGCCGACAGGCGCTCCGCCCAGACGCGGCTGGACGGCGACGCCGGAGTGAGCCCCGCGAGTGACCACAGCGTCTGACTGAGGACCCGCTGGAACGCGACGATCTCGGCGTCGGCGGCGCGGTCGGCGGCGCGCAGTGCGTGCTCGACGCGCTCCAGCGCGGCGAGATCCGCGGCTAGGACCGGCACGACCAGCTTGATCGCTTCCACGTGGTGCGCGCCGCGCTCCTCGGCGCTCTCCCGCGCACGGCGCAGGGCGCGTCGGATCTCCGGTGTGGCGTGGAGGCGCTCCCACTCGTCGAGCGGATCGTGGATCGGTGCGGAGATCCGGTCCCACAGCATCTGGGCCACCTGGACGGCCAGGGTGTCGTCGCGACCGACCGGCAGTCCCAGCTGGTTTAGCAGCGTGTCCAGGTTCGCCCGGTAGCCAGCCACCCGCCTTCCCAGCCGGTCGCCGCGCCACCACAACCACCTGCTCGGCCGGTCCGGCGACCGCATCGCCCGCGAGCCGCGGTAGCCGTAGTAGCCCGCGCGGTGCTCGTCGGGGTCCCGGAGCAGCTTGCCGACCACCCAGACGACGGTGGCTGCGGCGGCGAACCGCCCGAGCACCACGGGCAGCGTGTTGTCGTGGGCCTCCACCCAGGTCTTGCGCACCCAGCCCAGGTTGATCACGAGGGACGACAGCCCAGCCAGGATCGGGTCGGCCGCTTTACGGACCAGAAGGTGCGTGTTTACCGGCGAGAAGTTCTTGTAGTCCAGCCAGGCCTGCAGTCGCCTGCGCTGGCGTTCGGCAGCGCGACCGGTATCCGGGCCTGCGGCGCGGCGGCGGGCCCGCTCCGCATCGCGCTTGGCGATGGGCGCCATGACCCGGCCGACCGCGACGTTGACGTACTCCGCGACGACGGTGGGCGCCGCGGCGACCGATGTCGCGATGGCCACCGAGTAGAACAGATCGTTCCACGCCGCGGGCACCACCCCCGCGGCCAGCAGGCGCAGGATCGTGGCGCCGGTCGCGGACAGCGCTCCGGAGACGACCGCTTTGATCACCCGTGTGCGCCCGCTGTCCTTCTTCTGCACGACGCCGTTGACGAACCCGACCACCGCCCCGATCGCGAGCGGCGCGGCCCACCAGGGGCCGGTGATCAAGCTGAACGCGCGTACCAGCCCGAAGCTCGCGGTGATCAGGTAGGCGGCGAGCGCCGACCGTCGGGCGTCCCGCCGCGGCGACGTCTGCATCCCTGAGGCCCGGTTGGCGTACTGCCTGCGCAGCACGTACCGGTGGATGAGGCCCGCCGTCACCAGGGGCGCGAGCAGGGCCTTGATCCCCAAGAGCCCGGGCTGGGTGGAGAGCGTGGTCCACACGGGTCCGCCCACCCGGTCGAGCAGCCCCCAGACGAGCGGGCCTGCCGTCCCGGCGGCCAGCGACGTCCCCATCCGGGCGCCGTGTGCACGCAGTCCGCGCACGAACGCCTGCCGCGGCGGACCCCGGATCTGCCGCGGAGTCCAGACGGCCCGGACGAACGCCGTCAGCCCCGAAATCGCCAGCGTAGAACCGACCGCGAGCGCCGATCCGCCGCCGTCGACGATCCCGAGCTGGGTGGTCACCACCGTCGCGATGCCCGCTCCGGTGGCGAACCCGGCCGCGCGGACCAGCCGAGGCCGGATCCGCTCGGCCACCGGGGCGTCCAGCCGCAGGCCCGCCTGGAGCCTGCTGCGGTACCCGGTCCAGCCGCGGCCGCGGTCGTCACGGATCCGGTGCCCGCATGGTCCTCCGGGCAGGCCCGACGCATCTGGAGGAACCCGTGAGCAACCCGACCGCCGACGACGCCTTCCTGCACGATCTCGAGGGAACGGTCCGAGACGAGCTGGCCCTCGCCGACCGGAGTCAGCCAGAGGACGAGCCTTTCGGCGCGCCGATCGAGCAATGGCTGTTTGATCCGGCGGACGTCGAGCGCGAGGAGATCGGCCTGCGCAGCCTCCTCGGCGCGGTCGAAGCGTTGGAAGGGACAGAACACCGCCCGAGCCGCTCACCCGCGATCGGTGAGGGCCTTTGAGAGCCCTTCGTCCATGACGGTCACCACAACAGCCGCACTTGTCGCCGTGGCGATGAGGCCGACGGCGACGCCGAGGCCCGCACCGGCGCAAGCCACCGGCGCGAGCAGCACGAGCGCAGCGGCACCGAACAGAGTGGACGGTCGGACCCGCGACCGCGGTACGACGAGAGAGTGGCTTCCCCATAGCAACACCAGGAACGCCGCGGTCGGGACCGCGACGGCGTAGCCGGCCCCGAGGACGTCGTGCGTCCCGGCGTGCCGCACGGCGACCTCGAGGCCTGCACCGAGCGCGGCGAGGGCGGCGAAGACGCCGAAGTGACCGTAACCCCACACGAACGCGCGCTGCCTGCGGGTGGACAAGCCGTCGGCGGAAGGTTCCAACTCGTAGAGCCACCAGAGCGCGAACAGCAGCACCAAGCCGGAGCCTGCGACGAGCACGAGCGGGCCGTTCAATCCCGACTCGAGGACGTCGGCGATCCCCGCTGACACGGCGAGGACGCTCTCGCCGAGCAAGATGATCGTGAACAGCGCGTAGCGCTCCGCGATGTGATGGGGATGCCAGCTCGTGCCCCGGCCGCGCTCGGCCCAAACGGGCACCGCCAGCTCGACCACGACCAGCGCGACGAACATGACGTCCAGTGCGGAGCCGACCAGCGCACCGAGCTCGGCCAGCAGCAGCCGCACGAGCCACGTCACCTCGGCAGCGGCGATTCCCGCGGCGTACCGACGGGCGGTGCGGCGACCCTCGGGGTCGTCCCGCGCCGCCCGCAGCCACAGCACGAACAGGCCCAGCCGCATCACGAGGTACCCCACGGTGACCGCGCGATAGTCGCCGCGATCGAGCGCGGCAGGCACTCCAGCGGCCAGCACCAGCACACCGCCCATCTGCAGCAGCGTGAGCAGCCGGTAGGGCACGTCGTCGGTGTCGTAGGCCGAGGCGAACCAGGTGAAGTTCATCCACGCCCACCAGATCGCGAAGAACACCTGCAGGAAGGGCCCCACGACCTGCGCCGCGTGCCCGTCGGCCAGTCCGTGCCCGAGCTGCGCCACGGCCGCGGCCACCGCCACCACGAACGTCAGGTCGAACAGCAGCTCCAGCGGCGTCGACACCCGGTGTGGCTCGTCCACGGCGCGCGCCCGCATCGGTCTCCGGATCGGGACCCGGGTGCGCGAAGTCCAGTCCATTCCGTCCCCCTCGTCCTCTTGAGGAGGACAGCGCAGACACGGGGCTCGTGACAGGACGGCGCCGACGGACGCTCCTGCGTCAGAACGCCGCCAGCGCCGCGTGGAGCTTGCCGCGCGAGTCGACGCCGAGCTTCGTGAAGACCTTGTACAGGTGCCACTCGACCGTGCGCGGGCTGATGAACAGCTCGGCACCGATCTCGGGGTTCGTCTTGCCCTCCCCGGCGACGGGAACGGGCATCGGGAGGGCCGGGCACGGGCATACTGAATGCATTCAGTCACATCGGGGCACACCCGGCCCCCGGCGCGCGTCGTACCGGGGGTGAGCATCATCGAACGGGGCCTCCAGTGCCGGGCCCGCCTGCTTCGCCGCGGCCGGACACCCGGCCTGCGCACGACCAAGACCGTCGTGGCCGCCGTCGCGTCCTTCGCGATCGCGACCGCGCTGCACACCAGCGACCAGCCGATCCTCGCCCCGCTGACGGCGCTGCTGGTCGTCCAGCTGACCCTCTACGAGACCCTCGCCCACGGCTGGGAACGCATCCTCAGCGTCACCGCCGGCGTGGCCGTCGCCGCTTTGTTCGCCCAGGTGGTCGGCCTGACCTGGTGGAGCCTCGGCGCCGTCGTCGCCGTCTCCCTCGTCGCGGGCCGGCTGCTGCGCCTGGGGCCCCACCTGCCGGAGGTGGCGATCTCCGCGATGCTCGTGCTGGCCGTCGGGGGCAACGGGTCCGCCGCCGCGCAACGCGTCGTCGAGACCCTCATCGGGGCGGCCGTCGGCATCCTGATCAACCTGGTCATCGCGCCGCCGCTCTACCTTCAGCCTGCGGGCGACGCCGTCACCGAGCTCGCCGACCGTATGGGCCGCCACTGCACCGACCTCGCCGCCGCCCTGCGCGGGCCCTGGTCACGCGAGGCTGCCCAGCGCCACCTCGACGAGGCCCGCCAGATGGGCGACGAGGTCGCACGGGCGGAGAAGACGCTGGCGCGCGTCGAGCAGAGCGCCCGGCTCAACCCGCGTGCCCGCCCGGTCGGCGAGGCCCAGCCCCGGCTGCGCACCGCCCTGACCGCGCTTGAGCACGCCCAGGTCGGGCTCCGCAACCTCGCGCGGGCCCTGCTCGACCGCACGTACTTCCTGCCGCCCGAGCTGGCCGACGACGCCTACCCCCGAGCCACCCGCGAGGCGCTCGCGGACGTGCTCGACGGCGTCGCCGAAGCCGTCCGCGCCGTCGCCCCCGTCGCCGCGGGCCACAGCGTCGCGACCGCCACCGTCGCCGAGCACCTGGCCGACGTCGAGCACCGCACCGTCGAGCTCGGCGCCCTCCTGCACGTCGACCCGCACGCCGATCCCGCCGCCTGGCAGCAGCACGGCGCGCTGCTCGCCGCGATCGACCGGCTCCGCGTGGAGATCGACGCCGCCGTCCGACCGTCCACCGCGGTCTGGCACCCCACGCCCCTCGGCGGCCGACCCGGCGAGGTGGTGCGCCGCGGCCTGGAAGCCAGCCGCCACAAACACCGCTAGGAGCCGCCCGCTCGCCCTTGTGGGGTAGCAGAAGTCGGACCTGGGCGGCTAACCAGCGATGATTGCGAGTCGCACATGACCCCGAGGGCTTCTCGGCATTCTCCCGGGTAATACAGGGCCGCCTCAGGCGATCACCCGCCTGTCCGCAGCTCACGGCTCGTCAACGGCCTTTGCCGCCGGGCCGCGCATGACACTGGCCCGGTGAGCACGGCGACGACCAGGATCGAACGTTCCGGCGCGACGCTCCGGGAGCTCACACCCTCGACCGGTGGCCGCTCCGGGAACAACGAAGCACCGGTGGCCGATCTCGGCTGCCTCGTGCCAGGTCAGATCCGCGGGCCCGTGCACTGCCTGCACCTGCCGACCGGTCCAGTCGCGGGCCAGCAGCCGCAGCGCCGCGACCTCGGCGATGTCGCCCTGGCGCTGATTCAGGATGCGTATTCGGTGGAAGGTTCGGTGGCGTACCTCGTCCAGACCGCCGCCACCGAATCGGGCGTCATCGGCTGCCCGGACTCCATCATCGCCTTGAGATCGCGGAAGTACTGCACGTACAGATCCGGCGTGAAGGTGCACAGCATGATGGCCGGCTCGTCTCCGGGATCGGCGAAGGTGTGCGGTGCCCCGGGCGGCACCAGGACCCAGGTGCCGGGTCGGGCGTCGTGGTCATCGTGCCCGACGGTGAACCGCACGGTACCCGTGATGACATAGAAGCCTTCGTCGTGCTGGGCGTGGCGGTGCTGCGTCGGGCCCGGGGTGTGCGGCGGAATCGTGAGCTCGGCCATCAGACGCGGGAGCCGCGACCCCGGACAAAGTGCAGAATCACGACAATCACAGCTATCACGATGAGAATATGGATGAACGCGCCGCCGATGTGCACGACCAGAAAGCCCAGCAGCCAGAGGATCACCAAGATGGCGGCGATAGCAAGCAACATCTGAGACCCCTATGTCCAGTCTGCGCAGCGTGGCCGTGCCAGTATGGGCCTCGTCCCCGACTCGGCAACCGGAGGCCGCAACACCGACCAATGTCGTCTACATACAGCAGAGCTCGATGCTCGCAGGGCGACACAGTTCGGGCAAAGCGCCTCTATCTTCACGCAACGCAGCCGAGCGTCAGGTCCGACGCATGTCTCGCGAGCACAGCCTCCGATCCCCCGGCGGCTGCGCTCGGCCGCACGCTGGGCGGGTTATTGCGAGGTGACGACCGCGATGGATGGATCACGTGTCTGGTCGCGGCGCGGTGTGCACACCCGTGTCGTGACCAGCAGCCAGGGCACCGCGAACAACACACTGCCGAGCACATCGCTGGGGTGGTGCGCACCCCGGTACAGCCGCGCCAGCCCCACGGCCACGACCAGCACGACCGCTACCCCGAGCACGATCCACCGCCACCACGCCGCCACCGCGCGCCACACGATCGCGGCCACTCCGCCGTAGAGGCAGATCGCCGCGGCGGTATGCCCGGACGGGAAGCTCGACGTGGGCGGAAGCGCAGCGTCCAGGTGCGGCACCACCGGTCGCGGGCGCCCGATCAGGATCGCCGCGTTCAGGAACAACACCAGCTCGCCGACCAACGCGACCGCCAACAACAGCAGCGGCCACCAACGACGCAACACCAGCGCCGCGACCACCCCCGCCACGATGCCTGCCGCCAACGTTGTGGTGGTCGAGGCCAAGTCAGCCGCGTAGAGCGAGGCCGTGTCCAGCACCGAAACCCGATGGGCCACCAGCCACCACAACACACCCATGTCCGCGGCCTGCACCGCAGTACCGGGCTCGACGGCGGTCACCCACCACCCGATCCCGAGCAGCATCCCGAACAACACCGCCCCGACGCCCAGCAACACCGCGACGGCCCGCACAACGGCGGGCACGCCCCGGGAGTGGGTTGGCACATCCGCTGCACGCGACATCGGGGCAGGATCCACCGAACACGTCCCGAGCGCCGAGCGTGGTCCATCATCGACCATGCGGCCGGGTGCAGAGCCTCAAAGGCGATGCCGAGCTCGAACAGACAAAGACCCCGGGTCAGATCCTCCGCACGGAATTCTTGAGCCCGAGGCCTTTCGTCCCCGATCAGACGGCGCCTGATCAGAGGAGAGGGTAATACCTGCCTACCGCCAATCCTGTGACAACACGTCGCAACCCCTGATCCGTCGACCATGCAGGTGAGCCCACGGGGCTCAGTACTCGCCCTTGATCACGAAATACGAGCCGCGGATCGTCCCCGCCAGCTTGGACTTCTGACGTGCGAACTTGAACGAGCCAAGCTCGGCGGGAACCTCCATCCCCTCGGAGAGCTTGAACCCGACCGCTCGCTTCTTCACGTCGTCGAGCGCGTACGCGACGTTGATCGAGAGCCCGTTTTCGTAGAACACGTAGGGCCATCGGATGTTCTCGACCTCGACCGTCGTTGCCTCCAGCGGAGGCGAAGCGATGACGATGTCGCGCTCCTCCTTGAGGATGCGATGGACCCACTCGATGGACTTCTCGGCCTTGGCGGCAGGTTCGACTGTGAACACGAGGCCGTACTTGTTGCTGAAGTAGCGAGCCTCGTTCGCTCGCAGGCCGGCCAGCGCGGCTGCGACCGGCGACGACTCCAGGCCGACAGTTGAGACCTGCACGAAATCCACCGCATAGCTCATGGGCGCCCATGATACGACGCCCTGCAGTGCCCTTCGGAGGTACGAAGACGGCACGCGTCCCGATACCGAGCGCAATTCGATTCGTTGCGG
>DASWUV010000298.1:0-4724 GCA_036401495.1 Pseudonocardia sp.
GGCGATGGCATCGTTGATGGGTGGGCGGCCACCACAACGCCGCCATTAGCAGCGCCACCGCGATCCCGGTCCACGCAAGCTGTCGTGGTGCGGCGGCGACCTCGACGGCGCCACCACCGCCGCCGCGCCCAACCGACCGACAGCGGCTGGCTCAAGGTGGCGTCGACCAGAACCAACGCCACCGTCACCAACATCGCGGCGGACACCAACAACGCCAGCCCACGGCCCCGCTGCGGCGACCGTGGCCGGGCCGGGGGAGCCGACGCCGATAGTCATCGATCCGACGATAACGCGGCAACGTCAACCCGAGGACACCTACGGACAGCCGATCGTAAGCATCGTCGTCGACTGTGCACGCGAATGCGTTAGCACAGTTCGGAACAACCCGACCGTCATCGCCGCGGAACCGGATGATGAGCACGCATTCTGAGATCCGCGGCAGATCGGTCATCTCGGCCTGTCGCCGCTCCTGTCTGTTTCCTGCAGGCATCCGGTTCCACGATCCTGGATGTGACCAATCAAACGTACCCCTCTGCGGCATGGTTGACAGGTCAAGATTCGAATCAGCCCAGCACTTAGTCAGCGGAGGGTAAATTTCGCCGACGGCGGTTCGGCCACCATTGCCGGCGGGTTATAGGCGGTAATGTCCGCGATCGTGATCGGTCCGCTGTGGTCCCGACGTCCTGGACGGCAGCCCGGGAAAATTGGCCGGACCTCGTCCTACGGGGCCAAGCGGGATGGGCGGCGGGCTGGGAGGTGCCGACCTCTTCGCCCCCGGGTAGACCGAGTCCGGTGGATCGGAGTGCTCTCGGCTTCAGCGCTCCTGATTGCGACGGGGGGTTGCTCGAGCGCGCCGACGCCGCTGACCCCAGCGGCCGCACCGCAGCCGCATCAGACACCGGCCCTCACGGCGGCGACCGGTTCAGCGTTACCCGGGATGCCCGCGGTGCTCGACCCGCACAACGTCGACGCCTCTGCGGGCGCCGGAATGCTGTCGGCCGCCGCGAAGGCGGCCAAGCCGCTGGTCTACGTGCCACACACGAAGACGGGCGAGGTGTGGGCGATCGAGCCCGACACGTTCGCCGTGGTCGGGCGCTACCGGCTCGGCGGGGAGCTGCAGCACGTCGTCCCCTCGTGGGACATGTCCACGCTCTACGCGAGCGACGACACCGGCAACCACCTCACCCCGTTCGACCCGCGCACGGGCCTTCCCGGCAAGCCGATCCCGGTCATCGACCCCTACAACCTGTACTTCACCCCCGACGGCCGCTCGGCCATCTCGGTGGCCGAGGCGCGGCACTCACTGGTGTTCTACGACCCGCACACATGGGCGGTGCAGCAGACGCTCGTCGCGCCCAACTGCCTGGGCATCGACCACGCCGACGTCACCCCCGACGGACGCACAGCCGTGTTCACCTGCGAGTTCGCCGGGCGCGTCGCCGTGGTCGACCTCGTCGGCCGCCGCGTCCTGCGCATGATCGACATGCCCACCCGGCACATGACGATGGGCCCGCAGGACATCAAGATGGCCCCGGACGGCTCGGTCTTCTACATCGCCGACAGCCAGGAGGGCGGGGTCTGGGTGCTCGACGGCGCCGCGACGAAGGTGATCCGCGAGATCCCGACCGGGCGCGGCGCGCACGGCCTGTACCTGTCGCGGGACGCGAAGCGGCTCTTCGTGACCAACCGGCTGCAGGGCACCGTGAGCGTGCTGGACGCCTACACCGGCGGGGTCGAGACGACCTGGACGATCGGCGACCACGCCAGCCCGGACATGGGCAACGTCACGGCGGACGGCACCCAGCTGTGGCTGTCGGGCCGCTACAGCCACGCGGTCTACGTCCTGTCGACCGTGGACGGCCACCTGATCAAGCAGATCGAGGTGGGCGCCGGTCCGCACGGGCTGTGCGTATGGCCGCAGCCGGGCCGCTACTCGCTCGGCCACACCGGCATCACCCGCTGAGGTGTCGACGCGACGTGCCAGTCCGCTCACTCTTGTGAACATGGGCGGATCTTGTCATCGCGGGTGGGCCACGGTAAGAGAATCAGCTCTGGCGCAGAAAGCAACAGGCGCCTCGGCGTGTCCCGGTCACGTAGGGGACATCGCCGCCGTTGTGGGGCTGCGTGTCGACACGACCAACCTCACCAAGACCTACGCTGACGAGTTCTCAAGGGTCGCTCAGCCGAACGCCTGACCGGGACCGATCGCGTGGGCGCGGTGACTTCTGGTGGTCGCGCCTACGCGGCGGCGAGACGGACCTCGCGAGGGTGGCGGACGGTCACGCGGCGATAGAGGTCCTCGAACCGGTCAAGGGTGGTAGCGAAGGCGTGCTCGGCGACAATGTCGAGGCTCGAAGCACCCATACGGCGGCGCAGGGCCGGGTCGATCAGCAGCACGGCCAGTCGCGCGGAGAGCTCCCCGACGTCACCAGGCGGGTAGAGCCAGCCGTTGCGGCCGGGACGGACCAGGTGCGGCAGCGCCATCGCGTCGGCCGCCACCACCGGAACACCAGAAGCCATCGCCTCCAAGGTGACGAGGCTCTGCAACTCCGCGATGCCCGGCATGCAGAACACCGCAGCCCGCGCATACGCCGCCAGCAGCTCTTCCTCGCAGACAAAGCCGCGGAACCGCACACGGTCAGCGACACCGAGGCTCTCGGTCAGCGCGACCCACCCGGCCCGCTCAGGGCCGTCACCGACCAACTCCAGCTGCGCGGAAACTCCGGCGGGTAGTGCAGCAAAAGCCCTGATCAGCTCCTCGACCCGCTTCTCCTGATCCATCCGCCCCACGAACAGGACAGTCGGCACTGCCTCGGGATCACGAGGCTCGGCGCGGTAGCGCTCCATGTCGATGCCGCACGAGACGGGAAACGCGTCGGGCAGACCCGCGGAACGCACCAGCAGCTCGACCGCGGCAGGCGTGGGCGCGGTGACGGCGTCGGCCTTACCGAACACCCGCCCGAGGTCCTTCCACGCTATCCGGTAGCCAAGGCGCTGCAGTCCGCGCGGCAATGGTGAATGGGCCGCGAGGTTCTCCGGCATGAAGTGGTTGGTGGCCACCAGCGGCCGGCCGGTCCGGCTGGCCGCGTTGACGATGCCACGCCCGACCACCATATGCGCCTGGGTGTGCACCACGTCCGGGTCGATCTCCTCCATCAATGCCGCCGTGGCCGGGCCGGACTCCCACGGCAGGCAGACCTGGAAGTCAGGGCGCAGGAAGTAGCGATGGGACCGCACGCCATGGACGATCACGCCATCGCGGACCTCCCTGCTGGGTCCTCCAGTAGGCGACGGGGCCACGACGTGCACCTCATGCCCACGCCCGGTGAGGCCCCCGGCCAGCCGCTCGGCGAAACGGGCGGCGCCGTTGACGTCGGGAGGGTAGGTCTCGGCGCCGATCAGCACGCGCAACGACTGGCCCGACAATGACCTCACGACAACGTCCTTTCCGACCTCTCCGGGGAACCGGCCGCGAATCCGCGCCCGACCCGTTCATTGCAATACTGCGATATAGATGCTCGACAGGATTTGGGTGAGGCCCGGGTAAGAACACTGTGGGATCCGCCACAACAGAGTCTTCCTTATCAATTCGCTGTGAAGTCATCGACATTCGGCGCACTGTGAAGGCCTGCGTAGCTCACCGCCGCTCGGACGCCCCGCGCATCAGCGGTCATCACGGCCGTGCCGCAGGAGTTCTCGGTGGGGCCCACAACTTGTCATCTCGAAGATTGTGTCGCCGAGCTCGAAACAGGCTGGCGACGACGACCCGACGAGTGGAACCGGAGCGCTCGGCGCACCGTCGCGATCGAGCCCGCGTCCGCCGCTGAAGACCTGCCGACGTTGATCGCGTGGCCGCGAGCAGCCGTTGCAGGGGGATTGGCCTCGATCGAGGCGTTCGCTGGGATCTTCGTCCCGCCAATGGCGACCGTGCCAACCAGGCCAAGCCCATCGCCGCGGACACCTGCAGCACCTGGGTGAACAAGTCCGCGAACACCTCTTGATGATCGGCGCGGATCTTGGCGGTCGTCATCTGATTCGGCACGTCTTTGGCGGACAGCACCCGAACGCCACGTAAGTCAGGCAACGCTGCTGGATCTGTCGTGACGAGCGCACCCCTGGCAGTAGAGGTAAAACAACACCGCTACCGGCACTACCTGGTCATGCGCCAGCCGTCCGGCCCCGTGTTCGGGTGCCGGGCGTGCAACGCAAGCACTGTAACCGGGCCACGATGTTCAACACCAGCCGGACCAGATGATCCTCAGGCAGGCGCCACACCCGCCATCCTCACCACCCGGGTAGATCAACTCACGCGACCCGCCGAGTTGCAACCGCCCGCCAGCGCCATCGGCATGTCAAGTCGCGATCAGACGGCGCCCGGTTACCTCCTCGACCTGATCGCGAACGCGACCGTGTAACGGTCGTCGACGCCGCGACCGATGACGATCCCGCGGCTACCCGCAGGTACCCGCGGCCGCAGCAAACCCCCAACGGCACGAGCCGCGACGACCCGATCTCCGACATCGAACCGCGGTCGGGCGTCCCTGGTCGCCGTCCGCGCCAAAGCCAGACATACCGCTCTCACCCTCCAGGCCGGGCTTGTCCCGCGGGAGGAGGTGACCCCTGTTTGCGGAACCCAGTGGGGCACCCCCAAGGTGTCCGGCTGACGGGGGGAGCTTTGTCTGCGACGAGCCCGACCGTCCAGCTTCGGGAGCAGGCCGCTTACG
>DASWUV010000299.1:0-23420 GCA_036401495.1 Pseudonocardia sp.
CTGGCCCACGCCGTCACGGCGGCGAGAACCCTGGACCGCGCCAAGGTCACGGCGGCCGTCGCCGCACTGAGCGCTCCGCGCGTGGTACGGGAGGTCTTCTTCCCCGACGCCACCCGACAGGTGGCTCTCGACACGAGCTGAGGTCGCGAAGGGCTTCCGGGCCGAAGGGCGGGCGGCGGCGTTGCGCGCCCGGCGGCTTTCCCCCACGTGGTCCATGTCCGGCCTGGCCGGGTGGCCGCGGCCAACCGCCGCGTCCGCCGCCTGTTCACCGGATCCCCGTGGCCGCCGGGCGCCGGTGATCCACGGTCAGCTCAGCAGGGCCGCGCGGTTGCGGGTGGCGAGGCGCAGGACCAGGGCGGCGATGGCGACGGCCATGGTGACCAGCGCATAGACCTCGGTGGTGATGCGCAAGCCGAACGCGGTGCCCGCAAACCCGGCGATCACCGCGGGCAGGCTGAACGCGACGTAGGCGACAACGAAGGCCGCGGCGAACAGGGCACCCCGCTCGTGCGGCTCGGCGATCCGGGCGAGGGTGCCGAAGGCGGCCAGGGCGGCGGCGCCGAACCCGATGCCCGCGATGACGGTGCCGAGGCCGGCGAGTGCGATCAGGTCGGCTGAGATGCCCACGAGGGTGGCCAGGGTTCCGACGGCGAGCAGCAGCGCGGCCGGGGCCAGCAGCGAGGGCGCGGGACGGGAGCGCAGCAGGAAGGCGGTGAGGGCGCCGGTGCCGCACAGCAGCGTCACGACAGTGCCGCCGACCAGGTGGTTGTGCAGCCCGAACAGCCCGGCGGTGACGGAGGGGCCGAGGGAAAGGTAGAGGCCGCCGAGGGCCCAGCTGGCGATCATCACCGGGACGATCGGCAGCGCGTCGGCCCGCAGCCGTGCGGGCACACCGACCCGTGGGCGCAGGGACGCGACGGCGCCCGGGCGCCGCGGCGAGGTCTCCGGCATGCGGGCGACGACGACGGCCGCCAGCGCCATCCCGCCGATCAGCAGGGCGTAGACGAACCGGGTCGGCGAGGGGCCGAACTCGACCAGCGCGCCACACCCGAGCGCGCCCAGTGCGAGCCCTGCGGTGGGCGCCACCGAGTTGACGACGCCCGCCCGGCCGCGGGCGTGCGCCGGTTCGAGGTCGACCAGCGCGGCGCCGAGCGTGGTCATGGCCGTTCCGGTCGCGATGCCCTGCAGCAGCCGCGCGACCGACAGGGCGAGCACGTTGTCCGCGAGGAGGAACAGGACCAGCGCCACGGTCTCGAGCGCGAGCGCGGCGGCGAGCACCGGACGACGGCCGACGTGGTCTGACAACGCGCCGACGACCAGCAGCGAGCCGAGCAGACCGACCACGTAGATGGCGAACACGGCGGTCAGCACCCACGCCGTGAAGCCCCACTGCTGCTGGTAGACGACGTAGAGCGGAGACGGTGCGCTCGACGCGGCCAGGAAGAGGACGACGATGCCCGACACGGCGGCGAAGGTGACGCCCCGCCGCCCTGTAGCGCTAGGTCGGGTGGCAGTGGTGCAATCGGCGGCAGTCATGAGCTCCTCGCAATGATCTGTGCGTTAACGGGCTCGACGGTAGCACGGATGCAGCGATCACTGCGTTAGCTTGACGCAGCAATCAATGCAACAATGGGGCCATGTCCGCGCCGACCAGCCCACCCGCCACTCCTGGTCACGCGGGCACCCGACCAGGAGGCCGCTCCGCCCGGGTGCGCGCCGCGGTGCACCGAGCTGTCGAAGAGCTGCTCGTCGAGGAGGCGGGCGACGCGCTGACGATCCCCGCCGTGGCCGCGCGCGCCGGTGTCCACCCGACCACGCTCTACCGGCGTTGGCGCTCGATCGGCGAACTGCTGGCGGACGCCGCGACGAGCCGGTTCACCGGCGAGATCGTCGTGCCGGACTCCGGGAGCCTGCGGGGCGACCTGGAGCGCTGGGCGGTCGACGTGGCGATGGACCTCAGGGACCCGGACGTCCTCGCGCTGATGCGCGCCACGCTCGGCGCGGGCGGCGAGCAGGGCGCTTGCGCCTGTCGCGGCGACCGGGAGGAGCAGCTCGTGGCCATGATCGAGCGGGAGCGGGCGCGCGGGAACGCGGTGCCGACCCTCGAGCGTGCGGCCGACGCCCTCCTCGCCCCGCTCTACTACCGGGCCATCTTCACCGAACACCCCGGTTCGCCCGAGTGGGCGCGCGCGCTGGTCGGCTACCTGCTGCCCTGATCAAGCCCTCATGCGGGCTGGCGGTGGAGGTTGCGCAGCACCCTGCGGGTGCGGAAGTAGCTGCGACCTGCACGTCGCGCAATGGAGTTCGAGGTGACGGCGCGTCGGGCGTTCCCGCTCGACGCGCGGACGGCGGCGTAGCCCCAGTCGCGCATCTGCGTCTCGTACGCGGCGATCGCGGGCAGCACGGGGGCACCGTCCCGGACGGCGACGAGTCGGGTGGCCAGCGCCGCGGCGTCGCGAAGTGCGGTGTTGGCGCCGAGGCCGCCGACCGGCGTCATGTTGTGGATTGCGTCGCCCAGCACGGTGACGGTGGTGCTCGGCCACGGGTCTACGGGGGTCGACTGCCGGAACCGCATGCCGCTCACGCTGGCCGGGTCGCACTCGGCGAAGATCCGGCGCAGCGTCGGGTGCCACCCGTCCACCATGTCGATGGCGAGCTTCTGCAGGGTGGGGCCGTCGAGGTCGACGATGGCCTCGGGCAAGCAGCGGTGGTCGGCGAGCAGGCTGCACAGGACGTAGTCGTCGGTGGTGTCCAGCAGCTGGTCCGGCTGCAGACCGAGGCCTGCGAGCGCGGCGCCGCCCTTGATTGCCGCGGCCATGGCGCCGCGGCCTGCGAACGCGGAGGTGAACATCGACCAGCGGCCCGACTTGGGCATCACCAGCGTCATCCCGTCCGCGAGGAAGTCGGGCAGCCAACTGCGCGTGTCGTCATCGAGGGGTAGCCGGGCCGCCACCGAGCTCGCGCAGGTGAGGATGCGTTCGGCGTGGGGCAGGTACTGCCTGCGGACGCGGGAGTTCGCCCCGTCGGCCCCGACCAGCACGTCGGCGGTGGCGCTGTTGCCGTCGGCGAAGTGGGCGGTGACCGTGCCGTCGGCGGCGACGCTGTAGCGCTCGAACTCCGCGCCGAACCGGATGTGGTCATCGAGCCCGGACAGCAGCAGCTTGCGCAGCACGGCCCGGCTGGCGCCGTACTGGCCGTCGGCGGGGTCGGCCGAGCCGCCGGTCATGTCGTCGCGGGTGATCGTGAACAGCTCATGCAGCCGCTCGGTGCGGAACGTGATGCCGCCCGGCGGCGTAGTGGAGGTGGCGACGAACGCGGCCCACAGCGTCGGCGGCAGGCACTCGTGCAGCGCGCGGGCTCCGTGGGGGTTGATGTTGATGCGGTAGCCGTCGAGCCAGTCGGCGGCGTGCCGGTTGCGTTCGCAGATCTGCACGTCGATGCCGCCTGCGGCAACGAGTGCGTGACCGAGGGCAAGGCCCCCGATGCCCGCGCCGACGATCAGCACGCGCAGGGGTCGTTCCGTCATGATGATCTCCTAAGGCGGGGAGAGGACGAGGGGCAGCTCGGCGATGACGTAGTCGTGCCAGGCGATCTCGGCCTTCAACCGAATGGTGAAGTGGGCGAAGCTCAGCGGTTCGGTGCCGTGCAGGTGGGGCTTGGCCTGGGCGTGCAGCAGCTCCCACGCGTCGAGCTCGGCCTGCAGTGCCGCTCTGCGATTGGTGAACGCGGCGATGACCGCGTCGGGGCCGAGCTCGGCGCTGTACTGCAGCGCGAGGTCGACAGGGTCGGGTCGCAACCGGACCTCGCGCAGGACGTCGTCGCGCAGCACCGCGAGCTCTTGGCGACCGGTGTCGGTGATGGCGTAGATCGTGCGGGCAGGCAGGTTGCCGGAGCGCTCGGTGCGGACGGCCTCGATGATCCCTTCCTCGGCCATCCGGTTGAGCGCGGCGTAGAGCGAACCGACCTTGATGTCGGTCCAGAGCTCGGTGCGGTTGGTCTGGGCTTCCCGGCGGATCTGGTGGCCGTGCATCGGCCCCAGCGCGGCGAGGGCTCCGAGGATGTACAACCGAACGCTGCTCACGGCACTACTCAAACACGAGTAGTCGCCGTAGTCAAGCTTGAGTACTCGCGCGTGACTATTCGCCCGCGCGACCTCGCCCTTATCGACCTCCGCCGGGCTGAACCGCGGGTTCGGTCCGCAACTGTGCCGACCAGCGCTCCTCGACCCGGCCCCACCGCCACACCGCCATGGCCGCCAGCCAGGCGACGACGAACAGCCCGACGATGCCGTACCCGGCGTAGTCCAAGGGGATGTCGGCGATGTCCGCCAACGGTCCGGAGCTGATCCCCGCCTGCTCGACCAGGACGCCGACCAGCTCGATCGTGCCGATGATCAGTGCCACCGCGACCGAGATGGCGGTGATGGTGATGTTGTAGAAGACCTTGCGCACGGGACGCGCGAACGCCCATCCGTAGGCGAAGTTCATGAACACCCCGTCGACGGTGTCCATCAGGCACATGCCCGCGGCGAACAGGATCGGCAACACCAGGATGGCGTAGAACGGCAAGTTGAACGCCGCCGCGCCCCCTGCGACGACCAGCAGCCCGACCTCGGTGGCGGTGTCGAACCCGAGCCCGAACAGCACGCCGACGGGATAGATCTGCCACGGCCGGGTGATTGCCTTGGTCAGCCCGCCGAGGAACCGGTTCATGAAGCCGCGGTTGTTGAGCTGGGCCTCCAGCTCGGCCTCGTCGAACTGGCCGCGGCGCATGCGTCGGAAGATCCCGATGATCCCGACCAGTACGACGAGGTTGACGACGCCCAGGACCCACAGGAACACCCCGGACACCGAGGCGCCGATGATCCCGGTGATCGAATGCAGCTCCGAGCCGTCGTCCTGCACCTGCCCGGCCAGTGCCTTGACCCCGACCGAGAGCAGAAACGCCAGCAGGAACACGATCGTCGAATGGCCGAGGGAGAACCAGAACCCGACCGACAGGGGGCGCCGCTGGCCGTCGGCGCGATCGGAGAGCAGTTTGCGGGTGGTGTTGTCGACGGCCGCGATGTGATCGGCGTCGAACGCGTGGCGCAGCCCGAACGTGTAGGCCAGTATGCCGACGCCGACCGTGTAGATGCCGGTGTCGCCGAGGTCGTAGTGCTCGGGGACCACGAACGCGAACAGCACCCCGAACCCGACCACGTGCAGCAGCAGGATGAACGCGGCCATGACGGCGATCGAGCGCCGGTCCGGTGGGGTCAACGTGGCTCGCATATCCCGAAGTGTCTGCACCCGTCGGGACGCTACGCACCGCGAGATAGCCATTGCAAGAGACTGGCGACAAGCAGGCCCTGGCTCAACACCTGACGTTGGTGTCGAACCCGTCCTTGCCGACGAACTGGACCATCTCGGTCGGCCCACCGGTGAAGCTCGTCGGACACTTCGCCGGGGCTGAGCCGTCGCTCCCGCCTCCCGCGACCCACAGTGGGACGGCGTGCAGCGGGTAGTCCGGCGTGACACGGGGGCTCCACGCCGTCCGGTAGGCCGCCGCGCTCGACGCCGTGTACCCACCGGTGATGCGCTGCCACTGGTAGCCGGTCGAATACAGGCCCACCCGGGCCACGCCATGGTCGCGCAGGTAGTCCAGCATGCCTTGGAGCACCGCGGTGTTGGACGTGCCGTCGCCGTTCCAGGTGTTGCCCGTCTCCACGTCCAGCCACCAGGTGCGCCCGAGAACCGCGGGGCCGAGCCGCCGCCCCGCCGTCACCGCGTACGCAGCCGCGTGCCATCCGTAGTCGTAGGCGCAGCCGGGATCGGTCGTGGACCTGCTGTCGACGCAGAGCGCCGGGTCGCTCCTGCCCGAGGCGGGCCAGTAGTACGCGCTGCTCGGGGCCGGATTGCCGGTGTTGAGGTAGACCGCCGCCGACGGCCTGCCCGTCGCCCACCTGTACTGGGCCTGCAGGCACGGGTTGGTGGAGAACGGCAAGCCGTCGTCGATCCCCACGATGCCAAACGCGCTCCCGACGGGGAGCGGCCGGTCGCACTGGGGGTGGGAGATGTCGTGGCCGTTGGGGCCGGGCGGATCCGCCGCCTGCGCGGGCGACGTCGCAAGCCCCAGTACCGCGACGGCCAACGCGGGCACGACGACCAGACGCCTGCACGCGGCAGCCCACGTCCACGACATCGCGGCCTCCTCCACGGACGGCATCAGGACGGTCGACGAGTCTCGTGCCCGCGTCGCCGGGCCGGACGGCGACGCGCGGACGTCGAGCCCGAATCGTGACCGTGTGATGTGCTGCACGTGCATGCCGTACGGGCGGAATCCCGAGTGGCCCACGACGTTGAGGTGAGCGATGCTCAAGATCTCCCAGCCACCGAACGGGGTAGCGCCGTGCCCGACCTGACCCGCCGCCGCAGGCTGCTGGTCCTCGCGATCTGTTGCTCCAGCTTGTTCATCGTCGGCATCGACAACACGATCGTGAACCTGGCGCTGCCCTCGATCCAGCGCGACCTGGGGTCGTCGCTGTCGGGGCTGCAGTGGGTGATCGACGCCTACACGCTCGTGCTCGCGAGCCTGCTCATGCTCGGCGGGTCGACCGGCGACCGGTTCGGCCGCAAGCGCACCTTCCAGACCGGGCTCGCGCTGTTCGGCCTCGGTTCGCTGCTGTGCAGCGTCGCCCCGAGCACCGGCTGGCTCATCGCGTTCCGTGCGTTGCAAGCCATCGGCGGGTCGATGCTGAACCCGGTGGCCATGTCGATCATCACCAACGTCTTCACCGAACGGGCCGAGCGCGCCAAGGCGATCGGCGTCTGGGGCGGGGTGATCGGCCTGTCGATGGCGCTGGGGCCACTGGTCGGCGGCCTGCTGGTGGACACCGTGGGCTGGCGGTCGGTGTTCTGGCTGAACGTTCCGGTCGTCCTGGCGGCCGTCGTGATGACCGCGCGTTTCGTCCCCGAGTCGCGCGCGCCGCGAGCGCGCCGCTTCGACCCCGCGGGCCAACTGTTGATGATCGTGTTGTTGAGCGGGCTGACGTTCGGGATCATCGAGGGCCCCGGTCGCGGTTGGGGGAGCCCGCTGATCGTCGGGTCGTTCGTCGCGGCCGTGTTGGCGTTGGTCGGGCTGCTGCAGGTGGAGTCCCGGCGCGCGGACCCGCTGCTCGACCCGCGCTTCTTCGGAAGCGTCCCGTTCTCGGCCGCGACGCTCACGGCGGTGGCCGCGTTCGCCGCGTTCGCGGGGTTCCTCTTCCTCAACGCGCTCTACCTGCAGGACGTCCGCGGGTACTCGCCGTTGCACGCGGGCCTGCTCACGCTGCCGATGGCCGCGATGACGGCGCTGCTGCCCCCGATCTCCGGACGGATCGTGGCCCGGCGCGGCACGCGGCTGCCGTTGGTGATCGGCGGGACGGGGATCGCGGCGGGCGGTGCCCTGCTGCTCACGCTGGACGTGCACACCCCGCTGCTGCTGGTGATCGCCGCCTACGTGGTGTTCGGCATCGGCTTCGGGATGATCAATGCGCCGATCACGAACACGGCGGTGTCCGGCATGCCGGTGGCCCAGGCGGGCGTCGCGGCCGGGGTGGCGTCCACGAGCAGGCAGATCGGTTCCGCGCTGGGCGTGGCGGTACTCGGATCGCTGGTGACCGCGCAGCTCGGCACGTCGTTCGGCGACTTCGCGGCGGCCGCCCGACCCGCGTGGATCGTCGTGATCGGGTGTGGACTGGTGGTGCTGGCGCTCGGTGTGGTGAGCACGACGGAGCGGGCGCAGGCGACAGCCCGGCGCACGGCCGAGCGGTTCGCAGGGCCGACCCCGACCCCGGCGGTTTCGACGACGGCCCGGTAGAGCGACCGCAGACCGCGCGGGTCGGTCCAGTTCAGTCCACGGGAACCGGCTCGCGGGCCGCCCGGACGTCGAACGCTGCGCGGGCCTGCTCGATCATCGGGACGTGGGTGACCGACCAGTCGCCGATGGCCGACGTCAGTGCGGCGGCGCTGCGGCCCAGGTGCGTCAGTGAGTACTCGACGCGCGGCGGAACCGTCGGGTAGACGGCCCTTTGCACGAGGCCGTCGCGCTCCAGGCGGCGCAGCGTCTGGGTCAACACCTTCTGGGAGACCCCGTCCAGCAGCCGACGCAGCTCGTTGAAGCGGACGGCGCGGGGAGCGCGGTTCAGCGCGCCGAGGACGTAGAGCGTCCACTTGTTGGCGAGCAACTCGACGATCGAGCGCGAAGGGCAGCCGCGCCCGTAGATCGCGACCCACTCGGCCTCGAAGGTCAACGCGGCGTTCTCGGCGGTTTCCATTGGGTACCTGGATATCACGACGGTGCCTTCTTCACAATGGGAACCGGCGTCGGGATGCTGGAGGGGTGAAAGCCATACAGTTCTCCCGGTTCGGTGGTCCCGAGGTCCTGGACGTCGTCGAGGTTCCAGAGCCGCAACCTGGCGCCGGGCTCGCACTCGTGCGGGTCCACGCCGTGAGCGTGAACCCGGCTGACTGGAAGCTGCGGGCGGGACTGCTGCCGCAGTTCGGTGCGCCGCCGCTGACTCCGGGACTGGATCTGGCAGGCGTCGTCGAGAGCGTCGACGATCCCAGCGGGCGCATCGAGGCAGGGGCCAGGGTGTTCGGCGCACTGCGGCCGCCCGGCAGCCACGCCGAGCTCGTCGCCCTGCCTGCTGATCGACTGGGATGTGTGCCGCCGGAGCTGGACCTGGTCGAGGCGGCCGCGTTCCCGACCGCGGCGTTGACGGCGTGGCAGGCGCTGACCGAGTCCGCCGAGCTGCGACCGGGCCAGCGGGTCCTGGTGCACGCGGCGGCAGGCGGGGTCGGTCATTTCGCCGTCCAGATCGCGCATGCGCTCGGCGCCCACGTCACCGGGACCGCACGCGCGAGCAAGCACGACTTCGTGCGCCGTCTCGGGGCCGATGTCGTCGTCGACTACAGGGCGGTCGATCCGTACGCGGCGCTGGCACCGTTCGACGTCGTCATCGACCCGATGCCCTACGGCGCGGCGGCGGTAGCACTGGCCCGTCGCGGGGGCGTGGTCGTCGACGTGCGTGGCTCGGGTCCGGACCGGGCCGAGTCCGCCGGGGCCGCCGCGGCGGCGGGGGTGCGCTTCGTGCAGTTCGGCTTCACGCCGTCGGGCTCGGCGTTGGACCGGATCGCGGCGTTGGCCGCGCGCGGCGAGGTGCGCGCGTTCGTCGAACGCGTCCTGCCCTTCGCGTCGGTCGCCGAGGCCCACGAGCTCAGCGAAGCCGGTCGCGTCGCCGGGAAGATCGTCCTGCGGCTGCCCGAGATCGACGGTGCCGGGCTTGACGACGGGGGGCGCGGCTGACTTCGCGGAACCTATGGCGTTCGTTCATGCCGAGTGCACGCGCCGGTGCCAGACTCGCGCGGTGACCGATCTCGCACCGCTCCACTCCACGATCTCCTCGCCCGAACCGCGTGGCCGCGGCCGTGCGGGGATGGACGCCGACGCGCTGGGTCAGGGGATCGTCGACCACCTGCGCTACTCGATCGGACGCCCGGCCGCCGCCCTCAAACCGGAGCACTACTACCAGGCGCTGGCTCTGGCGGTGCGCGACCGCATGCAGGACAACCGGGAGGTGTCGACGCAGACATCGCTTTCCGTCGGCGCGAAGGTCACGTGCTATCTCTCGGCTGAGTTCCTCATAGGGCCGCAGCTGGGCGCGAACCTGCTCAATCTCGGCCTCGAAGACGCGGCGGGCGCGGCGCTGCGCGAGCTCGGCCAAGACCTCGGCGAAGTCCTGGCCTGCGAGGAGGAGCCGGGGCTCGGCAACGGCGGTCTGGGCAGGCTGGCTGCCTGCTACCTGGACTCGCTGGCCACGCTGGAGCGTCCCGCCATCGGTTACGGCATCCGCTACGAGTTCGGCATCTTCGACCAGGAGATCCACGACGGCTGGCAGGTCGAGAAGACCGACAACTGGCTGGTCAACGGAAACCCGTGGGAGATCGCCAAACCCGACGTGAACTATCGCGTCAACTGGGGCGGGCGCAGCGAGCACTACGACGACGCGGGCCACGACCGCGTCCGGTGGGTTCCGGGACGGGTGCTGAAGGGCGTCGCCTACGACACCCCGATCCAGGGGTACGGCGTCCACACCTGCAACGTGTTGACGCTGTGGAGCGCCAGGGCGGTCGAGGCGTTCGCGTTGGACGCGTTCAACACCGGCGACTACTACAAGGCGGTCGAGGACGAGGTCAGCTCCGAGACCGTCACCAAGGTGCTCTACCCCAACGACGAGCCCGAAGCGGGCAAGCGGCTACGGCTGCTGCAGCAGTACTTCTTCGTGTCGTGTTCGCTGCAGCACGTCCTGCACATCATGGACGACCTCGAGGACACCTCGGTGCGGGAACTCCCGAACCGGTTCGCGATGCAGCTCAACGACACCCACCCGTCGATCGGCGTCGCGGAGCTGATGCGCCTGCTGGTCGACGAGCGCCAGATCGACTGGGACGAGGCGTGGCGCATCACCGTCGCGACGTTCGGCTACACCAACCACACGCTGCTGCCCGAGGCGCTGGAGACGTGGCCGCTCGCGATGTTCGCCGAGTCGCTGCCTCGCCACCTCGAGATCATCTACGAGATCAACCGCCGCTTCCTCGACGAGGTGCGCGCCCAGTTCCCCGGCGACGACGACCGGGTCCGGCGCATGTCGCTGATCGGCGAGGACGGCGGCAAGAGCGTGCGCATGGCGTACCTGGCCACGGTCGGCAGCCACGCGATCAACGGTGTCGCCGCGCTGCACTCGCAGCTGCTCAAGGAGAGCATCCTCAAGGACTTCTTCGAGATGTGGCCGCAACGGTTCTCCAACAAGACCAACGGCGTGACGCCTCGGCGTTTCCTGGCGTTGTCGAACCCCGGCCTGCGTGCGCTGCTCGACAGCACCGTCGGCGACGGCTGGCTCACCGACCTCGGTCGACTCCGCGGGCTGGAAGCGTCCGCGGACGACCCCGCGTTCCAGCGCACATGGCGGGCGGCCAAGCGCGCGAACAAGGCCCGGCTCGCGCAGTACGTCCAGGCCACCACGGGCGTCGAGCTGAACCCCGACTGGATGTTCGACATCCAGGTCAAGCGGATCCACGAGTACAAGCGCCAACACCTCAGCGTTCTGCACATCATCGCGCTCTACCACTGGCTGAAGCAGGATCCCGGCCTGGCGGTGCCGCCGCGTGCGTTCGTGTTCGGCGGTAAGGCCGCACCCGGCTACTTCATGGCCAAGCGGATCATCAAGCTGATCAACGCCGTGGCGGAGACGGTCAACAACGACCCCGTCGTCAACCGGTTCCTGAAGGTCGCCTTCGTGCCGAACTTCGACGTGCAGAACGCGGAGCTGATCTACCCGGCCGCCGACCTCTCCGAGCAGATCTCGACCGCGGGGAAGGAGGCGTCGGGCACCGGGAACATGAAGTTCATGATGAACGGCGCGTTGACCATCGGCACGCTCGACGGCGCCAACGTCGAGATCCGCGAGGAGGCGGGCGCCGAGAACTTCTTCCTGTTCGGGCTGACGGTCGAGGAGGTCGAGCGCCTCCAGCGCGACGGCTACCACCCCGGCGCCTACGTCGATGCCAACCCGGAGCTCGGCGCGGTGCTCGCGTCGATCGCCGACGGAACCTTCTCCCACGGCGACACCGAGGTGTTCCGTCCGCTGGTCGACAACCTGCGCCTCGCCGATCCGTTCCTGGTGCTCGCGGACTACGCGTCCTACGTCGAGTGCCAGCAGCGGGTGAGCGCCGCATGGGCCAACCCCGCGACCTGGTCGCGCATGTCGATCCTCAACACGGCCAGAAGCGGCAAGTTCTCCTCCGACCGGGCCATCGCCCAGTACTGCGACGAGATCTGGAACGTGGCACCGGTTACGGTCAAGACCTGACCGCGTCAACGCAGGGGGACTGGACGTGCCGGACGACGCAGGGGATCGCTCCATCGCGCAGACCTACCGCGGGCTGCGCGTGGGCATGGTCGTGCTCGTCCTGCTGCTGTTCGGCTCCGTCGTCTTCGAGATCGTCCGTACCGCGCTGGCCGGGCAGCTGTGCCTGCAGCCCTCCATCAGCGCCTACTACTACACCCCGGCGCGGCCGGTGTTCGTGGCCGCGTTGAGCGCGGTCGGTTTCGGCCTCATCGTCTACCACGGGACCACCGACGCCGAGAACGTGCTTCTCGACTTCGCCGGGTTCTTCGCGTTCCTGGTGGCGTTCGTGCCGACGAAGATCGGCACGAATCCCTGTGACACGAGCAATCTCCCCACGCCCGCGGACATCACCGCGGCCGAAGCCAACAACGTGCTCGTGCTGCTCGTGGTCGGTGTTGTCGCAGTCGTGACGAGCGTGGCCCTTGGCGGCGGGCGCTACACCCGCGGCGGCCCGCCGCTGACCGCGTCGGCTCGAGCGTCCGCCGCGGCCTGCCTGGCCGCCTTGGCCCTCGGCTTCATTCTTTTCCTGTTCGCGCGCGCGATGTTCGTCAAGTACGGCCACCAGTTGGCCGCGGCGGCGTTGTTTCTCGCCATCCTCGTCGTGATCTTCGTGAACGCCCTCGACGCTGCCCGCCAGGTCGGGGCGGGGGCGGGTCGGTGGTACCGCACGTCGTACGCGATGGTGGGTTTCGCCACCGTCGCAGCGACCGTCGTGACGGTGCTGGCGCGGCTGCTCCTTTCCGGCTTCACCAGCTGGTTCTTCGCCGTCGAAGCGGAGATGATCCTGGGCTTCGCGGCCTTCTGGATCGTGCAGACCGTCGAACTCGGCGGGAGCGTGCAGCGCGTCCCCTGCTCAGAACCGGGTGTGGCGACCCTCCACTGACGCCGTGCTGAACCAGCGGTCGAGCTCGTCGAGGATGGTGACGACGATCCGATGTAGTTCGTCGGCGATCTCCTCCTGGCTCTGGCCCTCCCGGGTGCGTCGGCCTGCCTCGCTGATGATGACCTGGAACACGCCTGCCAGCGCGATTGCCTGGATCCTGGCGATCTCCGGCGAGGCGTCGGTCGTCTCGGCGATGGCCCGGGCGAGCGCGGCGGCCTGGCGGTCGATCAGTTCCAAGGCCAAGCGGTGGACGGTCGGACTGATGGCCGCCAGGTAGCCGAGTTCGCCACGCCAGACCTCCGGGGGGATGTGCCTGATCGCCGCGACGGACTGGACGACGAAGTCACGGATGGCGGCGGCCGCGGTGGTGTCGGGTGCTCGCGAGCGGATCAGGTCGCACAGCCGGTCCTGGATCTGCTCGTCGCGGTCGGTGACCAACTGCTCCTTGGTCCGGAAGTAGTTGTAGATCGTCTGCTCGGCGACCTCGGCCTCGCGCGCCACGTCGCTGATGGCGACGTGCTCGTAGCCCCGCTCGGCGAACAGGCGCGCCGCGGTGTCGGCGATGTGTCGGCGGGTCCGCGCCTTCTTGCGCTCACGTAGTCCGGGGCCGGTCACCCCCCGAGTCTAACCAGACCGCGTACTATGATTGGTGTCGACTACAAGTTTAGGGTCGAAGACACACTACGATCGGGAGATGCTGAGACCATGCCCACCTATGCCGTGACCGGCGCCTCGGGTCAGCTCGGGCGCCTTGCCGTCCAGGAACTATTGCGCCGCGGTGTACCCGGTTCCGACGTCGTCGCGATCGTGCGGACCGCGAGCAAGGCCGATGACCTTGCCGAACAGGGCGTCCGCGTCCGCGAGGCCGACTACTCCCAGCCCGAGGCACTGGCCGCCGCGCTCGCAGGCGTGGACAGGCTGCTGTTGGTGTCCAGCAGTGAAGCGGGCAAGCGGGTCGCCCACCACGCCAACGTGATCGCGGCGGCGAAAACCGCGCACGTCGCCCGCATCGTCTACACGAGCATGCTCAACGTCGATGACACGACCAACCCGCTGGCTGGCGAGCACCAGGACACAGAGCGGATTCTGCGTGACTGCGGTGTGGCGTTCACGTTGCTGCGCAACGGCTGGTACATCGAGAACTACACCGGCGCACTGGGCCAGTACCTCGAACGCGGCGAGATCGTCGGCGCCGCGGGCAAGGGTCGGGTGTCGGCGGCGACGCGCCAGGACTACGCCGACGTCGCCGTCGTGACGTTGGTGCAGGACGAGGAGGGCCGCACCTACGAGCTCGGCGGTCCGGCCTTCGACATGCCCGAGCTGGCCAGGGTGATCAGCGAGGTCGCAGGCACGTCCGTGGTCTATCGCGACCTCACCTTCGAGCAGTACGCCTCCTCCTTGCAGGAAGCGGGCCTCGACAAGAACACGGCCGAGTTCGTTGCGGCCCTGGACGTCTCCATCGCCCACGGCGACCTGGAGACCGACAGCCAGGATCTCGCGCGGTTGCTGGGTCGACCCGCCACGCCGCTCGCGGACGTCGTGCGGGAGGCGGTCGTCACGACCGCCACCGCGAGCTGAGCGCGGCGGCGTCAGGCCGGGCCGTTGCCGAGCGGTGGCAGGCCGATCTGCAGGTCGCGCAGGAGGTCGGCGAGGCGCCGCTGGTCGGCGTCGGGCAGCGAGCGCAGGATGTCCCGTTCGGTGGCCAGGTGCGCTTCGGTGACGCGGTCGATCAGCGCCCGGCCCTCGGCGGTGAGGCTGATGGCGATGGCGCGCCGGTCGTGTTGATCGGCCGTGCGTTCGACGAGCCCGGCCCGTTCGAGCCGGTCGAGGCGTTTCGTGGTGCCGCTGGAGGTCAGCATGAGTGCGGTGGTGAGGTCGGTCGGGCGCAGCTGGAAGGGCGGACCCGAGCGCCGCAGGGTGGCGAGCACGTCGTGCCATCCGGGTTCGAGGCCGTGCTCGCGGTAGCCGACCTCCAGGCGCTGTTCGATCTCGCGGGCCAGCCGGGAGATGCGGCCGATGACCCCGATCGGAGCGGGGTCGAGGTCGGGTCGCTCACGGCGCCACTGGTCGAGGATGTCGTCGACGCCGTCGCGGCCGGAGGAAGGCACCCGTGAAGGATACCAGGACGCTTCGTCGCAGAGGATAGCGTCCTAGGAAGATACGTCGTAGTATCACATCATGTTGATGCGCGCTGGTGATCGAGGCGGTCGCGGCCGAGGGCGGGTATGGCGGTGGCGGGCGGCGTGGCGGCGGCGTCGACGGCCGCACCGGTTGGAGCCTGCGCCGTGGGTCGGCTGGTATTGACCGGAGAGCGCGGACCGATGCGCGCAAAGGAGCAATGCCGGGGCCGCCATTCGGCGTAACAGGGCAACCGATACCGTCGATCGGGTGAGTATGAGCGAGGCAGTCGACGGCAGCCCCCGGCGATCGCGGACGGCTGTGCTGCGTCGCGAGCTGGCCCAGCCGCTGTTCCGCAACGCGTACGCGCTGATGCTGAACACGGTCGTCAACTCGGGTCTGGGGGTGCTCTACTGGGTCGTCGCGACCCACGAGTACACCGAGGTGGAGGTCGGCCGCGGCAACGCGCTGATCTCGCTGATGCTGTTGGTCTCCACCCTGACCCAGCTCAACTTCTCCGGCGCGCTCATGCGGTTCCTGCCGCGCTCCGGCGCGCGGTCCAAGGGGCTCCTGCTCGCGGCCTACGGCGTCTCGTCCGTCGTCGCGTTGCTCGTCACCGCGGTGGTCATGGCCTACTGCCACTTCGCGCGCGGCCCCGGTGACCCGCTCTACGCCTCCGGCCCCTTCGCGATCTGGTTCGTCGTCGCCACCGCGGCGTGGTCACTGTTCAACCTGCAGGACTCGGCGCTGACGGGGTTGCACGGCTCGACCTGGATCCCGCTGGAGAACGGCCTCTACGGCCTGGTCAAGCTCGTCCTGCTGGTCGTGGTCGCGCAGACGTCCCTCGTCGACGGCGTGTTCACGTCCTGGACGCTGCCGGTGGTCGCGCTGCTGGTGCCGGTCAACCTGCTGATCTTCCGCCGACTGCTGCCGCGGCACGCGGCCGTGGGTGCGGCCGACCAGGACCCGCCGAGTCGGACCGTCCTGACCCGGTACATGACCGGCGACTACGCCGGGACGGTGTTTCGCCAACTGTCCTCGACGTTCTTGCCCGTGCTCGTCGTGTCGCTGCTGGGCGCCGCGCAGGGCGCCTACTTCCTGCCCACCCAGACGATCTTCGGCGCCATTGCGATGCTGCAGCTGGCGATCACGTCCTCGCTGGTCGTCGAAGCCGCGGCGCACCCGGGATCGGCGGCCCGGTTCGCGCGCTCGATGCTGCGCCGGATCGCCGTCACCATCCTCCCGGCGGCGGTCGTGGTGATCGTCGCCGCGCCGCTGATCCTCATGCTGTTCGGGGCGCACTACAGCAACGGCGCCACGCCGGTCCTGCGGCTGATGATGTTGGCGTTGTTCCCCGGGATGCTGCTCGCGCTGTACGTGACGCGCTGCCGCCTGGAGAACCGCACCGGCACACTCGCGCTGTTGCAGGGCGTCCAGGCCGCGATGATGATCGGTGGCACTGTCCTGTTGGCCGCGCCGCTCGGGCTGGAAGCGGTGGGGTGGTCCGTTCTGGCCGCCGAGGTGCTGCCTGCGCTCGTGGTGGCGCCGGGAATGATCCGCTGGCTGCGCGACGCGGACCGGTGAGGCGCCCCTTACCGATCCCCGCTCATCGCACACCGAGTGCGGTCGACAGCCCCATTTGATGTTCGGGCTGGCCCGGACGGCAGCGCGCTCTGCACTGTGGCGTTACAACTACGGTGAACGTGGCGTGAGGCACTATGACCAGGATATTCATCAGTTACCGCCGCAGCGACACATCCGCGGCAGCGGCCGCCCTGCACGAACGTCTGACCGTCGCCCTCCCGCACGCGGAGGTCTTCCGCGACGTCGAGTCGCTGGTCCCGGCGGCCGACTGGAGGAAGGCCATCCTGCACGCCGTGCAGTCGGCTGACTGGTTCATCGCCCTCCTCGGCCCCGGTTGGGTCGACGAGCGGCTGACCGATCGGTCGGACCTGGTCCGCATCGAGATCTCCACGGCGCTGCGCCGCCGCACCCCCACGTTGCCGGTTCTCGTCGACGGCGCGGCGATGCCCGCGGCGGAGCGGCTTCCCCTCGACGTCGCGATGTTGACGCGGTTGCAGGCGACGCGGATCTCCCCGTCGACGTTCGAGGCCGACTGCGCACGGATCGCTCAGGTCGTCGACACGGTCCGCATGCCGCCGTTCCGCCCACCGATGCCCGCCGGGCTCGTCGGGCTGTGGACGCGCACCACCGCGACCGCGGGGGCGTTCTACGAGTTCTTCGCCGACGGCACCTACGTGCACATGACCGTGCTCCAGCAGCGGCGCTTCGCGGGGATGTACAAGTTCGAGTACTGGGAGGAAGGCATTCTCGACACCGGCGATGATGCGGTGATCCTCGAGCCGATCCGGGCGAGCGCCAGCCAGAGCGATCCGGATGACCCCGACGCCGACTACGCAAACCGGCCGCGGGAGATCGCCACCCGGACGATGACCGTCAGGCTGAGCACTGACGCCCGCGCCCTTACGCTGATCGAGCCGGGAGAAGCGCCCCAGACCTTCCTGCGCGAGATGGCGGACTCGGCGAGCGCGCAGACCTAGTGCCGCCGCAGGTTCCGCACGAAGCCGGGGGGTGAGTCGTGCACTTCGCCCCGGGGAGTCCAGCGATTCGCCCCGGGGAGTCCAGCGATTCGTCACGGTGAGTCCAGCGATCGGAGGGGGTGAGTCGTGCACTTCGCCCCGGTGAGTCGCGTGATTCATCACGGCGAGTTGGCCGATCCGCCACGGTGATTCCCGGGATCGACGGGGCGAGTTCAGCGACCGGGTGAGTCGCGGCATCCGGCGCGGCTAGTTGGCCGAACCGCCACGGAGCCGGGGCAGCCGGGGTGCACGAGGACGTTGGCCGGTTCGCCGTCCGCGCGAAGAAGATCGCGACGAGCTGTACATCAGGGGGCGCCCAACCGCCGCCGTGTGCAGCTCGCGGCGATCATCCCCGGCGGTCACCTCGCGGTCGCGGAACGGCCGACTCGTCGTGCCGGATCGCGGGACTCGCCGTGCCGGAGTGCACGACTCGCCGTGCCGGAGTGCACGACTCACCGGGGCGAAGTGCACGACTCATCGTGCCGCGTCAGCCGGGCGTCCATGGCTTGAGCTTGTCGGGGTTGCGCACCGCCCAGATGTGGCTGATCCGGTCGCCCGCAAAGTCGAACGCGTACACGGTGACCGTCCTGCCCTCGACTTGGGCGATCAGGCCGGGTCGACCGTTGACGGTGCGTTCCACGATCGTCAGATCCGGTGCGGCGCGGGCGATCTGGAGGTAGGTGTGCGCGATCTGCGCGCTGCCCCTTATCGGGTCCAGGAAGGTCGGGGCGAGGCCGCCGCCGTCGGCGACGACGGTCGCGTCGGGGTCGAGCAGCCCCACCAGTGCGGTGATGTCGCCCGCTTCCCACGCCCGCTTGAAGTCCCTGACGACGCGGGCCTGCTGCGCCGTCGGGACCGCCGGAGCGTGCGCCGCGCTGACGCGACGGCGGGCCGAGGAGGCCAGCTGACGGCACGCGGCCGGACTGCGCCCGACGATGTCGGCCACTTCGATGAAGGAGTAGCGGAAGACGTCGTGGAGGATGAACGCGACGCGCTCAGCCGGGGTCATCGACTCGAGCACGACGAGGAACGCCATGTTGACCGACTCGTCGAGGGTGACGCGGTCGGCGGGATCGGCCATGGCCCCTGCCCGCCCGTTGCTCCACTCCGTGGGTTCGGGCAACGGCTCGGGGACCCACTCGCCGACGTAGCGTTCCCGGCGGGCCCGCGCCGAGCCCAGCAGGTCGAGGCAGATGCGGCCCGCGACCTTCGTCAGCCAGGCGCCAGGGGCTTCGATGGCCTGCTGCTGTGGCCAGGAGAGGGCGTACCAGCGGGCATAGGTCTCCTGGACGGCGTCCTCGGCCTCGGCGAGCGAGCCGAGGAGCCGGTAAGCCAGATTGATCAGCTGCCGCCGCTCGCTCATGATGACGCTCAGGCTCGGGTCGGCTGCGCCGTCTCCCGGCTCGAACTGCTTGGTCATGGCACCGTCAGCTCCCCGGTCGCGTCCGCCTCCCGCTGTTCGACGAGACAGCGCACCGAAGTGTGAGGTGCGCGCGGCGCCTCACATTCCGCAGGACCGTCTCGTCGGACCGGTATGAACATGGCCGCCACTGTCCCGCACCAGGTCCCGAGTGGGCCGCCGACCGACTTCCAGGCCGTCAAGGACCGCGTCGAGATCGAAGCGCTGCGCGGCGAGTACACCGACGCCGTGATGATGCGCGACCGCGCTCGCCTCGCGTCGCTGTTCACGTCGGACGGCGCACTGCGGATGCCCAACATCCCCGCCGAGCTGATCGGCCGCGAGGAGATCCTCGCCGGGGGCGAGCGGCTGCAGGCCGAGTGGGACTTCTTCGTCCAGACGACGCACCCCGGCACGATCCAGCTCGACGGCGACACCGCGACCGGCCGCGCCTACCTGCAAGAGCTCGCACGCACCCTCGACGGTCGCCAGGGCCTCAACTTCGCCCTCTACCACGACCGCTACCAACGCACTGACGACGGCTGGAAGTTCGCTGAACGCGTCTACGAGGTCCGGTACGTCGACACCACTCCACTGACGGGCTCGGCGCCCGGTGGGGCGGAGGCGCCCGCAGCCCACTTCGGCGACCCGGCGCCCGCGGCGCGCCTTGAGCGGGCGGCCGAAGCGCTGAGGACACGCGGTTTCGCCGTCGAGATCCTCGACGACGCCGCCGCCGCGCGGCGCCGTGTCGAGGATCTGGTCCCGGAGGGCGTCAGCGTGTTCACCGGCGCCAGCGAGACCCTGCGGCTGTCCGGCATCGACGACGACATCAACACCTGCGGGCGCTACCAGGCCGTCAGGCCACGCGTAGTGGCCATGGACCGCGTCTCCGGCGCCGACGACATCCGCAGACTGCTCGCCTGCCCCGACGTCGTACTGGGCAGCGCCGCCGCCGTCACGGAGACCGGCTCCATCGTGGTCGCCTCGGCCAGCGGCAGCCAGCTGCCCGCCTACGCGGGTGGCGCCGCCAAGGCGATCTGGGTCGTCGGAGCGCAGAAGGTGGTCCCGGACCTGGGCACGGCACTGCGCCGCGTCGAGGAATATGTTCTCCCGCTGGAGAACGTGCGCGCCCAGGCGGCCTACGGGCACCCCAGCGCCGTCAACCGCCTCCTCGTCCTCAACGCCGAACCCCGGCCCGGACGGGCCACCGTGCTCCTGCTCCGGGAGGCCATCGGGTTCTGATCGGCCCCGTGGCGAGCGCGGACCTCACTGCGGCTGAGCGACCTCGAGCACGAGTGCGCGGTGGTCGGAGACCTCCGGCTCGACGACGATGTCGAAGCCTGCGACCGCCCGCAGATCCGACACGAGGACATAGCTCGCGTGCCGGACCGGCTTCGGGTACCGCGACGTGCGGGTGTCGGCCGCTCCGACGAGATCCACGAGGCCGATCGCGGCGAGGATGTCGAAGGTCTCGCTGTCGGGTAGCAGGTTCAAGTCCCCGCAGACGACCACCAGATCGCCGGGCTCGCGGACGTCCTGGACGAGATCAGCGATGCGCCGGGCCTGAGCCAGCCGCTCCGGCGTGTCGGCCTTCCCTCGCCCGTCGCGCACGCCGTGCACGTGGACGAGGGTCACGGCGCGGGCCGCTCCCGGTTCGACGATCCGCAGGGCACAGCCGATGCGCGGGCGGTCGTCGCGCGGCCAGGTGTCGTGGTCGGTGAACGTGCCGTGCACGCTCGACACCCGCGCTCCGAGGATCATCAGGTGCTCGGCGACAAAGGTGGCGAGCCCGAAGGCCTGGCGATGACGGCCGCCGTCCGGGTCGGTGACCGGCCCGGCGTCGCTGGTGACGAACAGCGGCTGATGGCGGGGGAGCAGGGCGCGCACGTCGGCGAAGAGGTCCGCCCGCTGGGGCAGGGTCCGCTCACCGTCGGCGAAGGTCGTCCAGCCGGACAGCCCTGGGGTGGCCGTCACCTCTTGGAGGCAGAGCACGTCGAACGACGAGTGCGACAGCCACTCCGCCAGCTCGGGGTACATCGCGCCGCCCCACGCGTTGAGGGAGGCGATCCGCACGGCAGGGAACATAGCAACCGGGGCCGCGCCGGCCATGGGTCACGGTGAGGTCACGATCGCGCGGTCCGATGATCTCCGACGACCTGCGGGCCGTAGCAGACCCGTCGACCTCTGAACCGGGAGAAGCTGATGACCCACTCGTCTGCAGGCGGGACCGCCACATCGACGGCAGCCGCAGGCTTGACGCGGGCACTGAGCGTCGTGGCCACGCTGTCCGTGCTGATGATCGTGCTGCAGGGAGTGACGGCGGGCCAGATCCTCTCGCGCAACCGGGGCGCCGAGGCCCTGCACTTCAGTGGGGCGATCGTGGTGCACGTGCTGACCGGGCTCACCGCGGTGGTCGCGATCCTGGTCGCGCGGCGGGACCGGGACGCGCGGTGGCCTGCCGGGCTCGCGGTGGTGGTGTTCATCGTCGGGTTCATCCAGGCGGCGGTGGGCGAGGCAGGCCTGCTCGCGGTGCACGTTCCGCTCGCGATGCTGTTGGTGATCGGAGCAGCCACGGTGATGGTGTGGTCGTTGCGCTGGATCCGAGCCTGAGCCCACCCCGGCCCGCAGGACACTAAGCGAGGGCCTTGACGGCCCGGCGCAGCTTGGCGGCGGCGGGCCGGAGCTCGGCGTCGGGGCTGGTGGCCATGGCTTGGTGGTAGAGCACGCCGAAGGTGAACCCGTTGCCGCCCTCGAGGTGGGCGTCGGCGCCCAGCTCGCGCAGCGCGGCGAGGCTGACGGTGGCGTCCTGATGGTGTCCGAGCAGCTCCTGGAGTTGTTTGGCCCGGGAGACCAGGCGGCGGGCGGGCGTGCCGAGTGCCGGGCTGGCCGCTTCGGCTGCGTAGCGCAGCCGCTTGGCCGCTTTGCGGGCCTCGTGCAGCGCCGTGTCGCGGTCCTGCCCCGGTGGCAGCTCGTCTGCCGTCTTGAGCTGCGCGGCGACGCGCCGGTAGGTCCGGTCCAGTATCGGGGTGAGCCGTCGCCGGGCGCGTTCGCGTGCTGCGGCGGCCAGCGGCGGGTCGGTGAGCAGGTCGTCGATGGCCGTGAGGAGGGCGAGGTAGCGCGCGCTGTCCAGAGCGGCGACGAGCTCCTCGTGGGCGCGGGCCTGCCTGCCCGCGAAATAGCGGGTGAGCTGCGCCTGGACCGGGCCGAGCACGAGGTCCGCAGGCAGCACGCGCACCTCCTCGTGGAGGCGTTGTTCGAGGACTTCGAGGTCGCGCGCGGTCCCGAGGACCGACGCGAGCCAGGCCAGCTCCGTGGTGAGGTCGCGCGTCGCCGCGCGCGGGATGACCATGCGATAGGCCTGCAAGGCGCTGCGCATCCGGCGGATGGCGACCCGCATCTGGTGGACGGACTCGGGCCGCTGCCTGCGCACGGCGGGATCGAGGACCCGGATCGCGTCGGCCTGCGTGCGCAGGTACGCCAGTAGCACGGAGGCGAGCGTGGACCGGCGGTGCAGCGTCGAGGGGTGAGGGACGCCGCGTTCGAGCAGTCGGGGCCCGAGCAGTCGGGCGAGCTTTGAGGGCGCGTCCGAGCGCCGGATGCCTGCCTTGTCCAGGCGCCGTTCCAGGCGGTCGAGCAGGGTGGTGTCGCCGCGGTCGCCGAGCTCGACCTCGATCTCCCGCCAGGTGCGGGTCTCGGTCGCGTCGCCGAAGGTCCGGCCGGTGACGTGGTCGTCGACGATCGCAACGAGATCGTGACCCTCGCTGTCGGTCAGCCGCCACATCCGCCGCACCGTGCTCAGCTCGGCCACCGGCGCCACCGGCTGCGCGTGGGTGAGGGACCGGATGAGGCCGGTCAGCTCGTCCGGTGGCTGCGGGTTGCGGCGTCGTGACTCGCCGGGGGCGAAGCCGACCCTGACCTCCTCGCGCGTGCCCGCGGCGACCGGGAGCTTGAGGTGCCAGCCGCCGTCGGACCCGCCCCGGCGACGGCGCAGCGTGACACCGACAGCGGCAAGACGGAGATCTGGTGTGTCGAAGTAGGTCGCCTCCAGCAGCTCCTCCTGCGGGCCGACGGTGTCCCCGACGCCTGCGAGCCGCGACCAGGACGGAAGCGAGGCGTTCTCGTCCACGTCGTACTTGCGCTCGGTTTCCATCACGCTCTGGGCCATGCCTCTTGATTACCGGAGTCCGCAGGTGAACACCAGATAGCCAAGGGATGAAGATCCGGCGCTGGAAAGGCTCGGCGTTCGGCCGACTGTTCAGCCCCGCCGGAACCACCGTCGCCGCCGGGCGACCCGAGGTTGCTCGGGCGGCGGCCCTGTCGTCGGCGGGCAGGCAGGCGCGCGCGCCATCGCTCGACCACGGCGTCGGCGACGGTCAGCCGAAGCACCACCGGCGGGGCCGGACGACACCAGGCGGGCCCGCCTGATCTGCCGGTTGAGCTCGTCGACGTGCTCACGGACCGCCTGCTCCGTGCGCAGCGGGGCGACAGCAT
>DASWUV010000300.1:0-12823 GCA_036401495.1 Pseudonocardia sp.
CACGCCCTCGGCGTGCAGCGCTTCCCACAGCGACGGCGGTGGCGCAGCGGCGTGCAGGGCCGCGTTGCGCCGCGCCTCGGACGGGGTCCGCATCCCGAGGACGGCGGTCAGCACCGCCGGGTGCCGCAGCACGTAGTGCAGGGCGGCCGCGGGCAGTGTGCTGCCGTGCTCCCGGCACACGGCGGCCAGCCGACGGGCCCGGCGCAGCAGATGCGCGGGTGCGGGACGGTAGTCGAAGTGGGCGTCGGGCCGCGGTTCGTCGCAGGCGAGCAAGCCGGAGTTGAACACCCCGGCGGCGAGCACCCCGACCCCGCGGCGCAGCGCGGCCGGGAGGAGCTCGCGCAGGGCGGTGTCGTCGAGCAGGGTGAAGCGGCCCGCGGGCATGACCACGTCGATGTCGGTCTCGCGGACGAACCGGGTCAGCATGGCGGTCTGGTTCATCCCGACGCCGACCGCGCCGACGACGCCCTCCTCGCGCAGCCGGATCAGCGCGGGCACCGCCTGCGTGCTGGCGGCGTCCCAGAAGTCGTCCGGGTCGTGGACCAGTACGACGTCGACCCGGTCCACGCCGAGCCGCGCCAGGCTGGCCTCGAGGCTGCGCCGGACGCCGTCCGCGCTGTAGTCACGGACCCGCCGGTAGGCGGCGGGCACCGCGAAGCCCTCCTCGTCGCGCCCGATGGGCGTGCCCGCGACGGGTTCGAGCAGCCGCCCGACCTTGGTCGACAGCAGGGGCCGCGGACGCCCGAGCCCGGCGGCCGCCAACCAGGCCCCGATCCGCCGTTCGGACAGCCCCAGCCCGTAGTGCGGCGCGGTGTCGAGGTACCGGACGCCCCCTGCCCACGCGGCCGACAGGGTTTCGGCGGCCTCGTGCTCCGTGGTCTCGACGCCCAGGTTCCCGATCACGGCGCCGCCGAAGCCCACCTCGGTGAAGCCCAGCCCGCAGCGGGCCAGGCGCCTGCAGGGCAGGGCCTGCCCACGCCCCTCGTCGCTGCCCGCGCCCGCCTGCGCCCGCGGGGGCGGCGGTGTCATCGCCCCAGCCACCCGCCGTCGACGGGGAGGATGGCGCCGCTGACGTAGTCCGAGGCCGCCGAGGCCAGGAACACCGCGACGCCCGCGAGATCCTCGGGATGGCCCCACCGCCCGGCCGGGATGCGCTCCAGGATGGCCTGGCTGCGGGCGGCGTCCGAGCGCAAGGCCAGGGTGTTGTCGGTGGCGATGTAGCCCGGCGCGATCGCGTTGACCTGCACCCCCCGCCCGGCCCACTCGTTCGACAGCGCCCTGGTCAGGCCCGCGATGCCGGACTTGGCGGCCGTGTAGCCGGGCACGTTGATGCCGCCCTGGAAGCTCAGCAGCGACGCGGTGAAGATGACCTTGCCGCGGCCGCGCCGGAGCATCCCGCGCCCGACCTCCCTGGTCAGCACGAACTGGCTGGACAGGTCGACGGTGATGATGCGGTCCCAGTCCTCGTCGGTGTGCTCCGTGGCCGGCGCGCGGGCGATGTCGCCCGCGTTGTTCACCAGGATGTCGACGGAACGGCCGTCGCGGCCCAGGTCGGCGGCCAGCGCGGCGACCTCCGAACGCTCGGCGAAGTCGACCTGGAGCCCGGTGAACGTCCGGCCCGTCGCCCGCACCGCGCAGCCCGCCTCGCCGCCGTCGGGCTCCATGTTCGCGCTGCAGCCGATGATGTCGGCCCCCGCCTCGGCGAGCGCCACCGCCATCGCCCGCCCGATGCCGCGCCTGCTCCCGGTCACCACGGCGGTCTTGCCCGTGAGGTCAAACCGGTTCACCGCTGGACCCCCCTCCGGCCGCTGCGCCGAGGTCGACCAGCACCTTCATCGCCCCGCCGCTCTCCAGCGCGGCGAACGCGTCGGCGACGTCGTCGAGCGGCACCACCCGCGAGATCAGGCGCTCGACGGGAACCTGACCGCCCGCGACGAGCTCGACGGCCCGTTCGAAGTCCTCCCGCCGGTAGAGCCGGGCCCCGATCAGCGTCAGCTCGCGCCAGAAGAAGCGGTGCAGGTTCACCTGGCGCGGCATGGGATGGATGGCCACCATGACCAGCCTGCCGCGCACCGCCAACACCTCGACCGCCGTGTCGACGCCCGCCTGCGCCCCGGAGACCTCGAAGGCCACGGCGGCGCCCGCGCCGTCGGTCCAGTCGCCCACCGCGGCCGCCACGTCGACCGCGGCCGGGTCCACCGCGCGGAGCCCGAGCCCGGCGGCGACGTCGCGCCGGTAGCCGTTCGGCTCGACCAGCAGCACCTGCGCCCCCTCCGACGCAGCCACGGTGGCGATCAACAGGCCGACCGGGCCGCCGCCGACGACCACGACCTGCTCGCCCGCCCGCACCTGCGACCGGCGCACGTCGTGCACGGCCACCGCGACCGGCTCGATCATCGCGGCCTGGCGCAGCGGCAGCGTCGACGGGAGCGCGACCAGCGTGGACGCGGGCACGTTCCACCGCCCCTGCAGCGCGCCCGCGGAGTCGATCCCGAGGAAGTCGAGGTTGTGGCAGATGTGCTCGTGGCCCGCCCGGCACGCCGGACACGCCCCGCACCACGCCAGCGGCATCACGGTGACGGGCTGCCCCACCTGCCAACCGCTGACGCCGGCCCCGAGCGCGGCGACCCGGCCGGACATCTCGTGCCCGATCACGGCGTGGTCGCCGACCCGCGCGTCCATGTCGCCGTGGAAGATGTGCAGGTCGGTCCCGCAGATGCCGGTGTAGGCGACGGCGAGCTGGACCTGGCCGGGGCCGGGCGGCGGGGCGTCGCGCTCCTGCACGGCGATCGTCCTCGCGCCGGTGTAGACCGCAGCGCGCATGCGTACCTCCTCGGATGGGGCCAGGTGCGTCGGACGCTCGGGGGCGGGCACCGCCTACTCCTGCGCCTTGCCGCTGGTGACCCTGGAGACGATCAGCGCGACCAGGATGATCGCGCCGTTCAGTGCGGCGATCCACTGCGCGGGCACGCCCGCCAGCGTCAACACGTTCTGGATCATGTAGAGCAGCAGGATGCCGGTGAAGGCGCCGAAGACCGTCCCGCGGCCGCCGTTCAGGCTGACGCCGCCGATGACCGCGGCGGCGAACACGGTGAAGATCGCGCCGTTGCCCTGCGCGGCCGCCACGGAGGCCAGCCGCCCGGACAGCATCAGCCCGCCCAGGGCGGCCAGCATGCTCGCGACGACGAGGGCGCCCCACAGCACGCGGTCGGCGCGGATGCCCGCCGCGCGGGCCGCGTCCACGTTGCCGCCGATGGCGTACAGCGCGCGACCGAGCCGGGTGTAGCCGAGCACCAGGATGCCGACGGCGAACAGCGCCAGGCACAGGTAGATCGACACGGGCACGCCGAGCCACAGGGTCGTGCCGAGGTAGAGCATGGAGTCGGGCAGGTCGAAGAACGTCTGGCCGCCGGAGATGCCGGTCAGCAGGCCGCGCAGCACGATCAGCATGCCGAGGGTGACGACGAACCCGTTGAGCCCGAACCGCACGATCAGCGCGCCGTTGACCAGGCCGACGACCACCCCGACCGCGAGGGTGATCGGCACGCCCGTCCAGCCCGGCAGCACGCCCAGCCCGTGGGTGACGCCCGCGGGGACGATCAGCCACGCGGCGACGCCGGGGGCGAGCCCGAACGTGGACTCCAGCGAGAGATCCATCTTGCCTGCGACCAGCACGAGCGTCTGTGCCAGCACGAGCAGGCCGATCTCGGACATCGTCTGCAGGATGTTGATCAGGTTGTCGCTGTTGAGGAACACGGGGTTGACCGCGTAGCCGACGACAGCGATCGCGATGATCGCGGGAACCAGGGCCAGGTCGCGCAACCGGGCGAGCACCACGGCCCGTGAACCCGGACGGGGCGCCGCCGCGCCTGCGCGGACCTCCGGGCGTACCTGCGTGCCGCTCATTCCTCGATCCCTTCCATTGCGGCGATCAGCTCGCGATCGCTCCAGCCCGCGGCGAACTCGCCGACCACGCGGCCGCCGAACATCGCCAGGACGCGGTCGCAGGTGCGCAGGTCGTCGAGCTCGTCGGAGGCGACGAGCACCGCCGACCCGCTCTCCCGCACCCGGTCAACGACGTTCAACAGGGTCTCCTTCGAGCGGACGTCGACCCCCGCCGTCGGCTGGATCAGCACGAGCAGGCGCGGGTCGTTGGCCAGCGCGCGGCCCATGACGACCTTCTGCTGGTTCCCGCCCGACAACGCCGCGACGGCGAGCTCGGGGCCGGGGGCCTTCACGTCGAGGTCGCGGATCAGGGTGCGCGCCAGCGCGTCCCGGGTGCTCCGGCGGATCAGCCCGTAGGGACCGAGGCGACGGGGGACGGTCATCGTGATGTTCTCCGCGATGGAGAGGCCCGCCACGAAACCCTCGCGGTGCCGGTCCTGCGGCACCAGCCCGACGCCCGCGGCCAGCGACGCCTGCACGCTGCCGGGGGGCAGCGCCCGCCCGTCCACGCTGACGGTGCCGCCCGCGTGGGCCCGCAGCCCGACCACGGCTTCCGCGACCTCCCGCTTGCCGCTGCCGCCGCCGCCCGCGAGCCCGACCACCTCACCGGCCCGCACCGCGAACGAGATCGGCTGCGCGTCGGCGAACGTGCCCTCCGCGGCCGTCACCTCCAGATCCTCGACGGCCAGCACGACCGGCGCGGAGGTCGCGACCGGCGGGCGCGGCGAGCGCTGGATCAGCGCCACCGCGTCGCCGGTCATCGCGGCGACGACCTCCTGCGCAGGCATCTCGTCGACAACGCCGGTGGCGACCCTGCGCGCGTCGCGGAAGACCGTGACGTCGTCGCAGATCCGGTAGATCTCCTCGAGGTGGTGGCTGATGTAGAGGAACGTGACGCCGCGGTCCTGCAGGCCGCGCATCCGCTCGAACAGCCGGGTGATCGCCGGGGCGTCCAACTGCGCGGTGGGTTCGTCGAGGATGACGAACCTGGCGTCGAACGACAGCGCCCTGGCGATCTCCACCAGCTGCCGCTGCTCCACGCTCAACGAGCCCGCCAGGGCGTTGACGTCGACGTCGACCTCCCACGTCTGCAGCAGATCACGGGCCTGGCGGCGCAGCGCCGACCAGCTGACCAGCCCGCGACCCACGCCGCGGCCGCGCAGGGCGTGCCGGTTGAGGTAGACGTTCTCGGCCACCGTCAGGAACGGGAGGATGGTCGAGCGCTGGTACACGCAGGCGACGCGGGACCGCCACGCGTCCCGGTCGGACAACGGCGGGGCGGGCTCGCCGTCGAAGGTGACCGTGCCCGAGTCGGGCGCCTGCAGACCGGTGAGGATGGCGACCAGCGTGGACTTCCCGGCCCCGTTGCGGCCGACGAGGGCGTGCGTGCGGCCCGCGGTGATGCTGATCCCGGCGTGGTCGAGCGCGACGGTCGTGCCGTAGCGCTTGTCCACGTCCTGCGCCAGCACGAGCGGGCGCGGCCTACCCGTCTGCTGCGGAGCTGCAGTCATCGCCGTCCTCTCGAATCGCTCGTCCGCGTCAGCTGATGTTGTTGCCCCACAGGGACTTGTCGTCGTACTTCAACGTCGCCGCCCCGCCGATGGCGCCGCCGTCGATCGTCACCAGCGGCGCGCTGAGCTGGTCTTCCAGCACGCCGGGGCGCACCTGGATGATCGTGCTGTCGTGGTCGGTCTTGCCGGGGCTGAAGGTCTTGCCCGCGAGCGCCTGCTGCACGTAGAAGAGGCCGTACTTGGCGTAGAGGTCGGCGGGCTGGGACACGGTCGCGTCGATCTGCCCGGCGCCGATGTCCTTCAGCTCCTCGGGGATGCCGTCGTTGGAGACCACGAAGACGTGCTTGGGGTCGCTCGGCGGCAGCAGGAGCCCCTTCTGCTTCAGCACCTGCAGGGTGCCCGCCAGCGCGAAGCTTGACTGCATGTAGACGCCGCGCACGTCCGGGTTCGCGGCGAGCGCCGTCTGCAGCTGGGACGCGGCGAGCGCACCGTCCCACTTCGACGGCTCACCGAAGACCTGCACCCCGGGGAAGCTCTTCTGCATGCACTCGTTGAACGAGTCGGTGCGGTCGCGGCCGTTGATCGAGGAGACGTCGCCCTGCAGCATCACGACCTTGCCCTGGCCGCTGAGCTTCGTGCCGAGGAACTGGCAGGCCTTCTCGCCGTAGGCCCGGTTGTCCGCCCGCACGACCATCGCCACGTTGCCCGTGTCCGGCCGCGTGTCGATGGTGACCACCGGGATCTTCTTCGCCTCGAGCTGAGACAGGGTCGGGGCGATCGCCGCGGTGTCCTGTGGCGCCATCACGACGCCCTTGACGCCTTCGCTGAGCAGGGTCTGCACGTTGGCCGTCAGCTTGGCGACGTCGTTCTCGGAGTTGGTCGTCTTCAGGTTGGCGATGCCCAGCGACTTCGCCTCGTCCGGGGTGTAGCGGATGTAGGCGTTCCAGAAGTCGGTGTCGGAGCGCGGGTAGTCCGAGCCGATCAGCGGCGAGTTGTCCGCGCCACCACCGGCGGCCTGCCCGCCACCGCCGCTCCCACCTCCGCAGGCGGCCAGAGCCGTCACGGCCGTCACGGCACAGGCCGTCAACACGATCTTGCGCATGGCGTTTCTCCTTCGTCGATCGCTCACGGGGTCGATGGGGCGGGCACTGCGTGTGGTTGGACGTGGCCCGCCCATGCGGGACCGTCGGGGAACCGGAAGCGCTCGATCGCGGACGGCAGCATCCGCGCGCCCGCGCCGGCTCGTCGGGGTGCGACGTAGCGGCCTTCGCGGATGACCACCGGGTCGGCGAAGTGCTCGTGCAGGTGGTCGACGTACTCGATCATGCGGTGGTCGGCGCGGCCGCTGACCGCGAGCAGGTCGAACATCGCAAGGTGCTGGACCATCTCGCACAGGCCGACGCCGCCCGCGTGCGGACAGACGGGCACGCCGAACTTCGCGGCCAGCAGCAGGATCGCCACGTTGTCGTTCACCCCGGCGACCCGGCAGGCGTCGATCTGCACCACGTCGAGCGCGCCCGCCTGCAACATCTGCTTGAAGACCACGGGGTTCTGCACGTGCTCGCCGCTGGCCACCCGGATCGGGGCGATCGCCGCCCGGATGCGGGCGTGCCCCAGGATCTCGTCCGGTGAGGTGGGCTCCTCGATCCAGTACGGGTCGAACGGCGCCAGGTGGCCCATCCACTCGATGGCGTCGGGCACGCCCCAGATCTGGTTGGCGTCCAGGGCGATCGGCACCTCGGCGCCGACCGCCTCCCTGGCCACCTGCAGCCGTCGGATGTCGTCGGCCAGGTTGCCCCCGACCTTCAGTTTGATCATCGAGAAGCCCTCGGCGGCGGCCTCCTTCGACAACCTGGCCAGCTTCTCGTCGTCATAGCCCAACCAGCCGGGCGTGGTCGTGTACGCCGGGTACCCGCGGGCGAGCAGCCCCGCCTCGCGCTCCGCACGGCCCGCCCGCGCCCGGTGCAGGATGTCCAGCGCTTCCTGCGGGGTCAGCGCGTCGCGCAGGTACCGGAAGTCGACGAGGCCGACCGTCTCCTCGGGGGTCAGGTCCGCCAGCACCTGCCACAGCGGCTTGCCTTCCCGAACGGCGCGCAGGTCCCACACCGCGTTGACGACCGCGCCCACCGCCATGTGGATGACGCCCTTCTCCGGGCCCAGCCACCGCAGCTGGCTGTCGCCGGACAGGCTGCGGCCGAACGCGCCGATGTCGGCGAGGACCTCGTCGACGTCGCGGCCCACCACCAGCGGTTCCAGCGCCTTGATGGCCGAGGTCTGCACGTCGTTGCCGCGCCCGACCGTGAAGACCAGTGCATGTCCCTCCTCGCCCGCGTCGGTCCGCACGACGAGGTAGGCGGCCGAGTAGTCCGGGAACGGGTTCATGGCGTCCGACCCGTCGCGCCGCGCCGAGGTCGGGAAGCGCACGTCTTGGGTCTCGAACTCGACGATCACGGACACGGAACCTCACTTCGTCAGTGGCGTGCGGGGGATCCGCGCTCGCACACACCGTCTGGGGGTCGCACACAGTGCGGGAGGTGTGTGTGGGCCCCGCACGATGTGTGCGGGCCGGCCCGGGGTGTGCGGGCCCGGCCCTGCGGTGGCGGCGACGGGTGGGCGGGCTCGGTCATCCGACCTCTCGGCCGGTGTGCGGGTGGCGACAGTGGAAGCTTCGTCCTTGGTGTCGCCGCGTTCGGTTCGGTGCATCGTCGCGTCCTCCCCTGCTCGGAGGGCAGGTTAGAGGAGGAGACATCCCATGTCTAGATGTCCTTGACGGGATGTCTTGGCTAATATCCGCGTGGCAGGCCGCAGACATAGGATCACTTTTCGGTAACGGGCAATGCTCGGGGGCAGGTCCGCGCGGGGGTCCCGGCCGGGGGAGGGAAAATGGAGAGGTCGGAGCTCTCGGACGTTCTCGACAGTCACGTGCACTTCTGGGATCCGCACCGGCTGCACTACCCCTGGCTGGCCGCCGAGCCCGCGCTCAACCGGACCTTCGTACCCGCCGACCTCGCCGCGGCCCGGAGGTCGGAGGGCGGCGGGGTCCTGGTCGTCGAGGCCGACCGGGTGCCGCAGGAGGCCGTGGCCGAGGTCGACTGGCTGACCGGGCTGGCCCGCGCCGGAGCGCCGGTGCGCGGCGTCGTGGCCCACGTCCCGCTGGAGCGGGGGCTCGCGTGCCGCGCGACCCTGGCCGAACTGGCCGCCCGGCCACTCGTCGTCGGCGTCCGCAGGCTGTTGCAGGACCAGCCGGTCGGCTTCGCGCTGAGGCCGGACTTCGTGACCGGCGTCCGACAGTTGGCCGCGCACCGCTTCGCACTGGACCTGTGCGTGCGCGAGCACCAGCTGGCCGAGGTGACGGAGCTGGCGCGCCGCTGCCCGGAGGTCACCTTCGTGCTCGACCACCTCGGCAAGCCTGCGGTCGGCCGCACACCGTTGCGGGACTGGGCGCACGCCGTGGGCCGCCTCGCCGCGTTGCCCAACGTCGCATGCAAGCTGTCCGGGCTGACCAGCGAGGCCGACGGCGCCACGAGCACACCCGCGGATCTACGCTCCTACCTGCGCCACGCCATCGCGGTGTTCGGGCCTGCGCGGTGCATGTTCGGCAGCGACTGGCCGGTCGCCGCCCTGACGACGACCTACGACGGATGGCTCGCCACGGTCCGAGAGGCGGTGGCCGATCTGACCGCCGCCGACCGCGACCGCATCATGATCCGTACTGCGGAGGCCGTCTACGGCCTCGACGGCGCGCGGGGCGACGAGAAGGAGAACCGGCTGTGGTGCTAGCGGACGAGGCGATCCTGCGGATCAAGGAGATGATCGTGACCGGCAGGCTCGCGCCCGGCGCCAGGCTGCCGCGCGAGGCCGATCTCGCGAGCCAGCTCGGCCTGTCGCGCAACTCCCTGCGCGAGGCCGTCAGGGCGCTCTCGATGATCAACATCCTGGACGTCAAGCAGGGCGACGGCACCTACGTGACGAGTCTCGAACCGCAGGTCCTGCTCGACACCCTGACCTTCGTGGTCGACTTCCACCGCGACGACAGCGTGCTGGAGTTCCTGCGCGTGCGGCGGATCCTGGAGCCCGCCGCGGCCCAGATGGCCGCGCAGGACATCGACGAGACCGCCGTCGCGGCGCTGCAGCGGGTGGTGGACGCCTCCTCGCCGGACGCGGAGCCCGAGGAGCTCTTCGCCCTCGACGCGGAGTTCCACCGGCTGGTCGGTGTCGCGTCCGGCAACTCCGTGCTGGCCTCGCTCATCGAGGGTCTCTCCGGCCCGACGAACCGCGCACGGATCTGGCGGGGACGCACGGAGGTGGGGGCCCAGGAGCGCACCGTGCGCGAGCACCAGGCGATCCTCGACGCGCTCGCCGCCCACGCACCCGACGTCGCGCACGCGGCGATGGTGGGGCACGTGGCGGGCGTCGAGAACTGGCTACGCAAAGCCCGCTGAGAACGCGTAGAGCCTGTCCGTCGAACGCCGCCGTGGCACGATCCGCCCATGGAGATGCGCGAAACGCGACGGCTCGGCCGCAACCTCGGGGTCGTCGGGCTGGGGTGCTGGCAGCTCGGCGCCGACTGGGGCGACGTCGACGAGGACGACGCCCTCGCGGTCCTGACCGCTGCCGCCGACTCGGGCGTGACGTTCTTCGACACCGCGGACGTCTACGGCGACGGCCGCAGCGAGTCGCTCATCGGCCGGTTCCTGCGCGAGCACGGCGGGGCAGGCGTCACCGTCGCCACGAAGATGGGGCGTCGCGCCGAGCAGGTGCCGGAGAACTTCACGCGCGCGAACTTCCGGGCGTGGAACGACCGCTCGCGCGCGAACCTCGGCCGCGACACCCTCGACCTGGTGCAGCTGCACTGCCCGCCCACCGCCGTCTACGACCGGGACGAGGTGTTCGACGCGCTCGACGAGCTGGTCGCGGAGAAGCGGATCGCGGCGTACGGCGTGAGCGTCGAGACGGTGGCGGAGGCGCTCGCGGCGATCGCCAGGCCCGGTACGGCGAGTGTGCAGATCATTCTCAACGCGCTGCGCCTCAAGCCGCTGGAGAAGGTGCTGCCCAGCGCGGCGGCGGCGGGCGTCGCGATCATCGCGCGGGTGCCGCTGGCCTCGGGGCTGCTCGCGGGCCGCTACACGGCCGCCACCACGTTCGCCGCGGACGACCACCGCAGCTACAACCGCAACGGCGAGGCGTTCGACGTGGGCGAGACGTTCTCCGGGGTGCCGTTCGAGGTGGGGCTGGAGGCGGTCGAGCGGCTGCGGCCGTCGGTGCCGCCGGGGACGACGATGGCGCAGTTCGCGCTGCGGTGGGTGATCGACCAGCCGCAGGTGTCGGTGGTGATCCCGGGCGCCCGCAACGCGGAGCAGGCGCGGGGGAACGCGGCGGTGGCCGATCTCGCGCCGTTGGGGGACGCGGTCCACGCGCAGGTGCGGGCGGTCTACGCCGAGCTGATCGCACCGCACGTGCAGGACCGCTGGTAGCGCCCGTCAGTCGGCCAGGTCGAGGGCCGCGCCGATCAGGGCGAGGTGGCTCAGTCCCTGCGGGAGGTTGCCGAGGAAGGACCGGTCGTCCGGATCGATCATCTCGGCGAGGCTGCCGACGTCGTTGGTCAGCGGCACGAGTTCGTCCATCAGGGCCCGCGCTTCGGCGTGCCGCCCGACCACCTGCAGGGCCGAGACCATCCAGAACGCACACGCGACGAACGTCCCCTCCTCCTTGTCGGCGCCGGTGTACCGGTAGAGCAGCGGCCCCGCGCCGAGCTCAGCGCGCAGCGCGTCGATCGTGGCCGACATGCGCGGTCCGGTGTCGAACCCGCTTCCGGCGTGCAGCAGGACGGAGGCGTCGAGGTCGGACGTGCCCGGGTACCAGACGTAGCTCTGCCGCTCCTGCGACCAGCAGTTGTCGTGCACCCAGTCGCTGATGCGGTCGGCTTCGCTCGCCCACCTCGAGGACCCGGGGATCTGCCCCATCTCGGCGAGGTGGGTGGCGGCCCGCAGCGCCTGCCAGCAGCTGAGCTTGGAGGAGGTGTAGTGCTCCCGGCGGTCGAGCTCCCACAGCCCGGCATCGCGGCGTCGCCACGCGTCACAGGCCATGTCGGCGATCTCGGCGAGCTGGCGGCCGATGGCGGAGCTGAGGACGTGCCCGTTGTCGACGTAGAGCGTCATGGTGTCGAACAGGTCCCCGTACACCGACAGCTGCACCTGGCTCGCCGCCGCATTGCCCAGCACGACCCGCCCGATCCCGCGCCACCCCGGGACTTCGGGGTGCACGGGCTCGGTCGCGGGCAGGCTCCCGTCCAGGCCGTAGAAGACGTGCATGCGGGGGCCGTGCTGCTCGATGGTGTCGAGCAGCCAGCTCACCGCCGACTGGGTCTCCTCGCGCAGACCGAACCGGAACAGCGCCTTGAGGGTGTAAGCGGTGTCGCGGACCCAGGCGAACCGGTAGTCCCAGCTCTTGCCCCCGACGCGGCTTTCGGGCAGCGACGTGGTGGCGGCGGCCGCGACGGCCCCGCTCGGCCCGTGGATGAGCAGCTTCAGGATGATCGCGCTGCGTCGGACCTCCTCGTCCCACGGGCCCGTGCAGTCGAACTGGCCCGACCACCGCTCCCAGTTGGCGATCGTGCGGTCGATGCCCGCGTCGACGTCGTGCGCGTCGGGCAGGTGCAGGGGCTGGCCCGACGTGGCGGCCACCCCGACCAGGTGCCGGGACCCGGGAGCGGTCGCCAGCGTCCCGGCCATGGCCTGGTCGGTGACCTCGTCGCGGTCCGCGTTGCTCAGCACGACGCCCATCGTGATGCCGTCGACGCGCAGGACGGGCCCGTGGGCCGTCTCGTGTGTCCAGGGCGCGGCCGTGTTGAAGCAGGTCCCGGGGGCGACCGACCAGCGCATGGGGACGTGTCCGCGGACGCCGTCGACGCGCCGGGCGAGCTCCGTCCACGGCAGCGGGCCTGCGATCCCGGTGTTGAGGGAGTCGGTGACGCGGACGACCCCGGACGCGGTGGTGTGCGTGGTCTCGAGGACGGGGGTGCCCGGCAGGTACCGGCGGGTGGTCTGCGCGGGCTCGACGGGGGTGAGCTCCAGTCGCCCCCCGTTGGGCGCGTCGAGGATCCGGGCGAAGGGCGCCGTCGAGTAGAGGTGCGGAATCGGCCACCAGTCGACCGCACCGTCGCGCGCCACCAGCGCCATCGTCCGGGTGTCGCCGATGGGCGCGTAGGACCGCAGCTCGGCGTAGCCCTCTGTGCGGCCCCCGCCCGTCGCCGGAACGGTCGACGGGTCCAGCTCAGGTGCTGCCATCAGGCGCGTGCTCCTGTCCGGAAGGGACTGCGGCGGCGGGTCCCTCGATCAGGACCACGACACCGACCGCGGCAGCGGCCG
>DASWUV010000301.1:0-14257 GCA_036401495.1 Pseudonocardia sp.
GCGGTAGGCGTCCACGACGTTGCGCGCATCGCCGGTTGCGAGCAGTTCGGGATCGAGACGGCGGTCGTCGGGCCAGGCCTGCGGGCCGCCCGGCCACGGTCCGACGCCTACCTGCCCGGGGACGGCCCACTCGGTCGGCCCCGCCTCGTCGCCGACGGCGTCAGGCGGCGCGTCCTCGGCCATCCCCCGCCTCGCCTTCGCGCCGTGCCACGACCGTCACGATAGGCCCCGCACCCGCACCCGCCTCCGTCTGCGGGCGTCAGTCCGGCCAGCGTCGGTCCCGGTCGTGTCGCTCGCGCAGTGTCGTGCCGCTCGCGCAGTGTCGTGCCGCTCGCGCAGTGTCGTGCCGCTCGCGCAGTGTCGTGCCGCTCGCGCAGTGTCGTGCCGCTCGCGCAGTGTCGTGCCGCTCCGCAATGTCGTTGCGCTGACGGGGAGATCGCGCCCGAAGACCCGCTTTCGGCTCCTTGCTCGCCAAGAGTGAGACATAGGCGTCGACGGCGGCCAAGTACTGATCAAGCCCGTCGGTCACTGCATCGCGGCGCTGGTGAGGTGGAGACAGCTCACCCCCGGCGACCACGGGGGTCGCCGGGGGTGCGGGCTGTCGAGCGGGCGGGGGCTGGTCTCAGCCCTGGCCGGACTCGTCGTTCTTCGGGTCGGTCTTGGCCTCGTGGCGACCCTGGTCGGCCTCCGGCGCCGCTTCGGACTGCGGAATGTCGTCCGTGAGCCCGTCGATGGGCTCGGTGTAGCCCTGCGACCACGGACTCTGCTCGGCATGACCGTTGCCCTGCTCGGGCGGGATGGCGTGCCCGATCCCGGGCTCGGTCGGCCCTGCCTCGAACTGGCCTGCCTCGAACTGGCCGGGCTGCTGGGCCTGGCCCGGCTGGGGCGCTGGGCCGGGCTGGATCGGGCCGGGCTGGGCCTGACCGGGCTGGGCCTGACCGGGCACCGGCTGCTGGTACCCCTGGCCGGGGTACCGGGGACCGGGGTTGCCGTTCCCGTTCCCGTTGCCATTGCCGACGCCGTTGCCGGGCACCGGGTTCCCGTTGCCCCCGGGCTGGCCATAGCCCGGGCCGTACCAAGCACCGGGCTGGCCCTGACCGTTGCCCTGCGCAGGCGGCGGCGGGTAGCCATAGCCCGGCCCGCCCGGTCCGGGGCCGTACCACGGGCCAGGCTGCGGCTGGCCGCCGTAGCCCTGGCCCTGGCCGTAGCCCTGGCCGGGCACCGGCTGGCCGTAGCCCGGCACCGGCGCGTAGGCCTGCTCAGGAGGCGCCTGGGTGTCGGCGGCGATGTCGACGGGCACCGGCTCCACCAGCCGCCCGCCCTCGGGCAGCGACAGCTTCACGTGGGTGTGTCCGCGGTGCGCCCCGGCGGCCGAAGCGTGGTACTCCTCCAGCTGGGCGATGAACTCGGGGTCGGCGTACGCGGCGCCGTCCACCGTGAGGCCCTCGCGGTTGTCCAGCACCGCCTCGATGTCCTCGCCCGAGAGGGTCTTGTGGGTCTCCAGCGCGTGGGCGACGGAAAGCACCCCGACGCGGTTGTCCCGCAGGATCTCCTCGGCCTTGGCGAGCAGTTCGCCGAGCTGGTCCTCGATGCGGTCGGCCAGTGCGGCGCGCAGCACCTTCTCGCTGCTCTCACCCTTCGGCGGGCCGCCGCGGCCGCCGCCGGGGCTGCCGACCTCCAGCCGCCGCGCCGTGGAGTACGAGGAGACGGTGGAGCCCATCCCCCAGTAGCCCTCCATGAACGAGGCCACCGCGGTGGCCGACTCGAGGTCACCCGAGACCCCGGATGATGAGTCGCCTTCGAAGAACATGCGCTCGCCCGCGAGCGAAGCCAGCGAGACGAGGATGTCGCTCTCATACTCCGAGCGCCACCGCGTGAACTGGTCCTCCGGCGGGATGCTCGCGACCATGCCGAGGTAGTCGCTGCCCTTCTCGATCGTCGCGATGTCGATCTCCATGTGCTGCCGCGTGCGGAACGCGACCACGGCGTGACACGCCTCGTGCACGGCGACGGCGTGCCGCTCGCGCTCGATGTACTCGACGTCCTCGGGCGGACCCAGGTCCTTGAGCTGCTTGGCCCGGATCACGTCCTTCCACGTGATGATCTCCCGACCGTCCCGGATCGTGATGATCAACGCCTCGTTCACGAGGTCCTTGATCGTGGCTCCGGTGGCGTAGGGGGTGATCGTGGCGAGCTTGTCGACCTGCTCGGGGGTGAGCTGGTGGGCGACCTTCGACAGGTAGCCCTCATAAGTGCGGACGCGGCCCGCCTTGCTCGGGTAGCCCACGCGGTAGATGCGGTCGATGCGGCCGGGGCGCAACAGTGCCTCGTCGAGGGCCTCGGGCATGTTCGTGGCCATCATGACCAGGATGCGGTACTTGGGCGGCGGCTTGGGCCGCATGCCCAGCGCGCGCCTGCCCCAGCGGTTGAGCAGGCCACGCGGCTTCTTCAGCCCCGACAGCTCCGTGAGCAGCGCCTGCAGGGTGCCCTGACCGCCGCCGCCGCCCATCATGCCGTTCATGCCGCCCGCCACGAAGCGGTTGCGGCTCGGCGCGGGTTCGGGTGACTCGCCCATGGCGTCGCGGGCGAGCATCCAGCGCGTGTCGTCGGACAGGTAGGACATGCCGTGGCAGCCCGCGTTCTGGAACGGCGGGCGCTGGCCTGCACGGCCAGGACCGGGGCCGCCCTGCGCGAGCGCGCCGCGGCTGCCGAGTGCGTCGGCCTCGTCGAAGAACACGATCACGCCGCCGTAGCGGAGCGCGAGCCTGCGCAGCTTACGGAAGAGCGACTTGACCTTGAGGATGCCAACGCCCATGAACATGTTGTTGAACGCGCCGGGGTCGACGAAGACGTACGGCCTGCCGGTCTCGCCCGCGACGGCCTCGGCCATCAGCGTCTTGCCGGTGCCGGGCGGCCCCCACAGCAGCATTCCGGAGGGGACGTAGCCGCCCTTCTCCTCGATGGCGTCGGGGTTCTCCAGGAAGACGATGTTCTCCTTGACCCGGTCGACCACGTGGTCCTGGCCCCAGACGTCACGGAAGCGGGTCGTGATGTCGTCGGGGAAGTAGGTGTCCACACCGCCGCGCGAGAGCAGCCAGAACAGCCCGATGAACTGGAACGCGATGAAGAAGAACGCGAACAGCAACTGCAGGATCAGCGGCAGCGCCTGGTACAGCAGCGCAGGGGCCTGGAAGATCGCGAGGACCGGCGAGGTCTGCAGGATCTGGCCTGCCACCACCGCGGCCAGCACCAGGAACAGCACGATCTTGATCAGCCGGGCGATCCGGAAGCGGGTCCAGTCCGAGAACTTACGGTGGATCAGCTTGTTGGTGCCACCGAAGACGGTCTTCGACCAGAAGCGGTAGTAGCCGGGCGAGCGCTCGCAGATGAAGAAGTGGATCTGGCGCAGCAGTTCGAGGCCTGCGAGCCACAGCAGCCACTGGGAGTCGCCGAGCTGGATCAGCGCGGCGTCGGAGAACGGCAGCAGCGGGTTGTCCGCCATCGACGCCCACACGATCACGAACCAGGCGAAGACGAAGAGCAGCAGCAGCCGTGAGCGGTCCCACAGCGTCATCTTCTTGCGCGTCTCACGCTTCGGCTGCTGCGCCACGGCCGCGGGGGGCGGCGGCGACTCGGGCGGAGGGGCGTCGGTGACCGGCGCGGTCATGGCTTCTCCCTGACGGTGAACGATGACACCACGCTGGTGATCTCCTTCTGGCGCTGCTGGTAGCACTCCGTGGAGCACCTGACGAAGAACAGGTAGAGCTTGCTCGCGTCGTCATTGAGGTAGAGCGTCTGGTCCATGACCTGCAAGGGGCCGCCTGCCACGCGATAGCGGAACACGGTGTGGACGCCGCGCACGCCGTTGCCGGGGGTGAGGACGTTGTCGCTGAGCACGGTGATGTCGCTGACCGCGGAGGTAGGGTTGGCCGCCGCCTGCTGCTGACCCGCAGGTGAGACGGGATAGAAGAGGTCGCGCAGCTTGTCCAGCGAGTAGGAGCCCCGCGCGGTCTCCGGCACCGTCTGCACGCCGACGAGGGTGGCCGGGGCGGTGGCCGCCGCGCCGAACAGGTGGGTGGGCGACGGGGACGAGTCCGCGTCGTAGCCCGCCAGCCAGAGGCCTCGTTGGGAGTCCTGGACGGTGGTGTCGAGGCCGAGTGCGTCGTCGATCGCCTTCTGGTCGATCGGCCGCCACGCGACGGGGACCTTGAGATACGTGTGATCGCTCGAGTTGGTGACGTAGGTGTACTGCGGCCCCGCGCACCCCGCGAGCAGCACGACGGCCAACACTCCAGCCCACAAGGAGGCGCGCCGACGCCACGACCTCCGCCGGTCCGCCATTTGCCCTCCCCGCCGTGATCTGTCTGTGACTGCCGAGTATGCGCCACGGCGCAGGACCGTGGTTGGGCCGAATTGGTTGCGAGCAGGTTTCGCCTGACCGGCCGGGCCCACCTTCGGACGCTCAGCCCAGTCCGAGATCGGCCAATCCGAGCAGCGCACGGTAAGGCACCCCCTCGGCTTCAATGGCCTGCTGGGCCCCGGTCGCCCGGTCGACGACGGTCGCCACGCCGACGACGGTCGCGCCTGCGGCCCGCGCCGCGTGGACCGCCGTCAGCACGGACGACCCGGTCGTCGACGTGTCCTCCACGACGAGGACATTGCGCTCCGCGACGTCCGGACCCTCGATCTGGCGCTGCATGCCGTGTTCCTTGACCGCCTTGCGCACGATGAACGCGTCGACCCGCGCAGTGTCGGCTTCGGCGGCCGCGGCGTGCAGCATCGCGTCGGCGACGGGGTCGGCGCCGAGCGTCAGTCCGCCGACGGCCGAGTACGTCCAGTCGGCCGTGAGCACGCGCATAAGCCGTCCGATCAATGGGGCCGCGCGGTGGTCGAGGGTGACCCTCCGCAGGTCGATGTAATAGTCGGCTTCCTTACCTGACGACAGTGTGAAGTGGCCGTGCACCACACCCAACTCGCGGACGAGCGTTGCCAGCCTGCCGCGCTCGTCCTCGATGCCGGTCACCGGCGCTCGAAGCGCGCGACGACTTCGCGGACCAGCCCCCGCGGCAGCAGATCCGTCAGCGCGACGATCGTCTTGTACTGCCTGCTCGGCACGGACACCACCTTTCCCCTTGCGAGGTCGGCCAGGCCTTCGTCGACGACGCGGGCCGCCTCCAGCCACAGCGGGCCACTGCGTCGTCCCATGTCCAGCCCGGCCCGCTCGTGGAACTCGGTGCGGACGAAGCCGGGACACAGCGCCATCATCCGCACGCCCGTCCCGACGAGAGTGGCGGCGATCGCCTCGCTGAAGGACGTGACCCACGCCTTGTCCGCGCCGTAGGTGCCTGCGCGACCGGGCAGCAGCCCGGCGACGCTGGACACGTTCACCACACCGCCCCGTCCCCGGCTGAGCATGCCGGGAAGAGCTGCACGGGTGAGCTGCATGACGCTCGTCACGTTGACGTCGAGCTGGCGTCGGAGATCGACCGAATCAGCCTCGACGAACTCGACGGGCAGCGTGAAGCCCGCGTTGTTGACCAACAGGTCGACGGGTTCCGCGTCGAGGTCGGCGAGCCGGGCGGCGACGCCGTCCCGACCCTCGTCGGTGGCGAGGTCGGCCGGGAGCACGTCGACCGCCACGCCCTGGGCTCTGGCGGCCGTGGCGGTGGTCGCCAACCGCTTCTCGTCACGGGCGACGATCACCAAGTCGCGCCCGTCGGCGGCGAGGCGCGCGACGAACGCGGCGCCGATGCCCGAGGTGGCGCCGGTGATTAATGCGGTGGGCACGCCTTCAGACCCTACGGTCGGCCTGCGGGTCGGGCGAATGAGGGTGACGCCACGGATCGGGTCCGCATGCGACTGACCCTTTCCGATGCGCGGCGTGCTCAGGTGTGTGCGTTCTGCCCCTGCTCGAGCGCGATCGCCACCTCGGCGAGGTCGGCGAGCAGATCCTGGAGGCGGTCGGCGCTGGAGTCGACCGGAGCGGTGGCGAGCACCCAGGACTCCTCGGCCCACAGCAGCTCGACGTCGTCGCCCACGGCGTCGGCTGCGCGTGCGAGCCGCCTGCTGAGCAGCGGCCGCACAGCGTCGGCGTCCGAGACGAAGGCGTAGCGCTCGCCGACCGGCTCGAGGTACTCCAACGCCACGTCGTCGGGGACGGGCGCGGTGGGCAGGCGCAGCTCGACGGCCGCCGTGAGGTTGGTCTGGGACTGGATCGCGGCGAGCACTGAGGTGATGCGCCCGGCCTGCTCGTGATCGAAGATGTAGGCCTGGCGGGAGCCGTCGGGGGTGGGGACCTCGCCGCTGATCAGGTTGCGGGCCACGCCGGGGCCGCCCTGGTGGATGGTGCCGTAGCGCCACCGACTGGGCAGGACGGGGTCGTTGTCGAGGTACTCCCAGCCGCGCAGCGCGGCCCACCGTCGCCGGTCCTTGACGCTCCCGCTCGCGTTTCGCTGCTTGCTCTCGACGAACAGCAGCGCCACACCAAGCAGGATGACGATCACCGCGATGACGAACCAGGTCGTCGACGAGAAGCCCACGGCGTGTGAGCGTAGCCCCGCACGCTGCTGAAGTCCGGCGACGCGCCCGTACCGCCCCTCGCCCCGCAGGGTGAGTCCGGGGTTCGGCCCCGGCAAGTCGGGCGCCTCGGCACGCCACCCAGGGTGAGTCGTGCAGCTCGGCACGCCGAGTCGGGCACCTCGGCACACCGAGTCGGGCGTTCCGCCCAGGTGAGTCGTGCAGCTCGGCACGCCGAGTCCGGCGTCTCATCCCGCCGCCGTCGCCAATCGCACAACGAGCTTCGCGGATGATGCCGACGTCGCGACGGGGGGCGGCGGACTCGGGTCGAAACGCCGGACTCACCGCAGCGACAAGCACGACTCACCGGGCAGGGACGCCCCGCATCCAGGGTGAGTCCGGCGTCTCGACACGGCAAATCGGCGATGTCGTCACAACGCGGTACGCCAACTCGCCACGGCGAACGCCCAGGATCACGGCACACCGAGGCGGAACGCCGAACTCGCCGAGGCGAGATGCACGACTCACCTGGGCGAGATGCACGACTCACCTGGGCGGAACGCCCAACTCACCGCGGCGAGATGCACGACTCACCTGGGCGGAATGCCCAACTCACCGGGGCGAGGTGCACGACTCACCCCGGTGGGGTCAGACCTTGGTCAGGGGCAGGGCGCGGCCGACGATCAGGCCGCCCGTGCCGCCGCCCGCCGTCGGGTCGAGGTCGACGCGCACGGTGTCGCCCTCCCGGACGTCTCCGCTGAGCAGCTGCTTCGCGAGCTGGTCGCCGATGGCCGACTGCACCAGCCGCCGCAGCGGCCGAGCGCCGTAGACGGGGTCGAACCCGTTGAGCGCGAGCCACTCCCGCCCGGCCTCGGACACCTCGAGCGAGAGGCGCCGCTTGGCCAACCGCTTCCGCAGGACGTCGAGCTGGATGTCGACGATGTGCGTCAGCTCCTCCGTGGACAGCGCGTGGAAGACCACGACGTCGTCGAGCCGGTTGAGGAACTCGGGCTTGAAGTGCCGCTGCACGGCCGCCATGACGACCTCCTTGCGCGCGGCGTCGTCGAGCACCTGGCCACCCGTCGAACCGAGGTTCGACGTCAGGATCAGGATCGTGTTGCGGAAGTCCACCGTGCGGCCCTGGCCGTCGGTGAGCCGCCCGTCGTCGAGCACCTGAAGCAGGATGTCGAACACGTCCTGGTGCGCCTTCTCGACCTCGTCAAACAGCACGACGGTGTACGGGCGCCGCCGGACGGCCTCGGTGAGCTGTCCGCCCTGGTCGTAGCCGACGTAGCCGGGGGGCGCGCCGACCAGTCGGGCGACGGCGTGCTTCTCGGAGTACTCGCTCATGTCGATGCGGACCATCGCCCGCTCGTCGTCGAACAGGAACTCCGCCAACGCCTTCGCCAGCTCGGTCTTGCCGACGCCGGTGGGGCCGAGGAACAGGAACGAGCCGGTGGGCCGGTTCTCGTCGGCGATGCCCGAACGCGCGCGCCGGACCGCGTCCGACACGGCGCGCACCGCCTCAGCCTGCCCGACCACGCGCTTGCCGAGCTCGTCCTCCATGCGCAGGAGCTTGGCCGTCTCCCCTTCGAGCATGCGCCCGGCGGGGATGCCGGTCCACGCGGAGACGACGTCGGCGACGTCGTCGGGCCCGACCTCCTCCTTCAACATGAGGTCGGCCCCCGGCGCGGTGACGGCCGTCGCCTCGGCGAGCTTCTTCTCGATCGCCGGGATGCGGCCGTAGCGCAGCTCGGCGGCCTTGCCGAGGTCGCCGTCGCGTTCAGCCCGATCGGACTCCCCGCGCAGCGCCTCCAGCTGCTCCTTCAGCTCGCGCACGCTCTCGATCGCGCCGCGCTCGTTCTGCCAGCGCGCGGTGAGCGCGGACAGCTCCTCGCGCTTCTCGGCCAGCTCGGCGCGCAGCGCGGCGAGCCGCTCGACGGAGGGGGCGTCGGACTCCTTCTCCAGCGCCATCTCCTCGATCTCCAGCCGACGGACGGCGCGCTCGACGGTGTCGATCTCCACCGGTCGCGAGTCGATCTCCATGCGCAGCCGGGACGCGGCCTCGTCGACCAGGTCGATGGCCTTGTCGGGCAGGAAGCGCGCGGTGATGTAGCGATCGGAGAGCGTGGCGGCGGCAACCAGGGCGGCATCGGTGATCCGTACGCCGTGGTGGACCTCGTAGCGCTCCTTGAGCCCGCGCAGGATGCCGACGGTGTCCTCGACCGAAGGCTCGCCGACCAGCACCTGCTGGAAGCGCCGCTCCAGCGCGGGGTCCTTCTCGATGCGCTGCCGGTACTCGTCGAGCGTGGTGGCGCCGACCAGGCGAAGCTCCCCGCGGGCCAGCATCGGCTTGATCATGTTGCCCGCGTCCATCGCGCCTTCGGCGTTGCCCGCACCGACGATCGTGTGCAGCTCGTCGATGAACGTGATGACCTCGCCCGCGGAGTCGGTGATCTCCTTGAGGACGGCCTTGAGCCGCTCCTCGAACTCGCCGCGGTACTTGGCGCCCGCGACCATCGCGCCGAGGTCGAGCGCGATCACCCGTTTGCCGCGCAGCGACTCCGGCACATCACCGGCGACGACGCGCTGAGCGAGGCCTTCGACGATGGCGGTCTTGCCGACGCCGGGCTCGCCGATCAGCACAGGGTTGTTCTTCGTGCGCCGCGACAGCACCTGCACGACGCGGCGGATCTCGGTGTCGCGTCCGATGACGGGGTCGAGCTCCCCCTTGCGGGCCCGCTCGGTCAGGTCCACGCCGTACTTCTCGAGCGCCTGGTAGGTGCTCTCCGGATCGGGGCTCGTGACCCGCGACGAACCGCGGACCTTGGCAAACGCCTCGCGCAACGCGTCAGGCGTGGCGCCGTGGCGGCGCAGGAGCTGCGCCACCGGTCCGCCCGCGGACGCCAGTCCGACGAGCAGATGCTCGGTCGAGACGTACTCGTCGCCCATCTCGGTGGCCAGCTGCTGGGCGGCGGTGACCGCGGCGAGCGCCTCACGCGACAACTGCGGCGCGCTGACCGTCGAACCCGAAGCCGACGGCAGGCGGTTGGACAGTTGCGTCAGTTCGCCCCGCAACACGGAAACGTCGGCGCCGACCGCGGCCAGCAGCGGCGCGGCGATGCCGTCGCCCTGGGCCAACAGCGCGCCGAGCAGGTGCGTCGGCCCGACATCGGGGTTGCCCGCCAGTGCCGCGGCCTGCACGGCCGCCGAGATCGCCTGCTGCGCCTTGGTGGTGGGGTTGAAGGAATCCATCCCTCACGTCCTCCTGCTGAAGTTCCTTCTCTCGTCACGTTCAACGTCAGATAAGTTGAGTCTGTTCCGCTCAATCTGGGAGCCTGACAGGCAGTCCTGGTCATCGTCCTCCTCGCGCCCGATCGTGAGCAGAGACGGGTCCGTCGTCACGTTCCGTGCGATTGTGGCAACGCTCGTGCCACAACCCGGTTCGTGCGCGCTACTCTGAGCCGCTGCTAAATATGTACTCCGATCGTGTGAACCCGCGCTCCCCAGCTCGACGACTAGAGAGATCCACCCCCGATGACCGCAGAACAGTTGCTCGCCGTCGATCGCAACGACCGCGAGAAACCCAGCGAGCCCGGCATGGTCGAGATCATCCGGTCGAGCTTCGAGCTGATCGCGCCGCAGGCCGAAGCTCTGGGCAGGCACTTCTACGCCCTGTTGTTCAGCGCCGCCCCCGAGACGCGCGACCTGTTCCCGGTGAACATGGAAGTGCAGCGCAGCAGGCTGCTGCGGGCGCTCGTGCACGTCGTCCAGATGGTGGACGAGCCGGACGAGCTCGTCCCGTTCCTGCAGCAGTTGGGCCGCGACCACCGCAAGTTCGGGGTCCTCACCCAGCACTACGACGCGGTCGGCGGCGCGCTGCTCGGCGCGATCGAGCACTTCGCGGGCGACGCGTTCACGCCGAAGGTCAAGGCAGCGTGGACGGAGGCGTACGGCATCGTGGCGGGGGCGATGCGCACCGCGGCCGCCGCGGAGCGCGGGCCTGCCTCGTGGCTCGGCCGCGTGCTCGACCACCAACGGCTCGGCTGGGACCTCGCGCGCATCACCGTGCAGACGAGCGAGGCGATCCCGTACCGGGCAGGCCAGTACGTCAGCGTCGAGACGCCCCAGCGCCCGCGGCTGTGGCGCTACCTCTCCCCCGCGAACGCGCCTCGCCGCGACGGCACGCTGGAGTTCCACGTGCGCGCGGTGGGCAACGGATGGGTCAGCCGGGCGCTCGTCGCGCACTCGCGGGTGGGCGACACGTGGCGGATCGGCCCGCCGATGGGCCGGATGAGCGTCGAGCAGGACGCGCGCACCCCGATGCTCATGGTGGCGGGCGGCACCGGCATGGCGCCGATCAAGTCGCTGCTGGAGGACTTCGCGCAGCGCCCCACCCGCGTGCCCCCCACCCAGCTCTTCGTCGGCGGCCGGACCTGGGACGACCTCTACGACTTCGACGCGCTGCGCAAGATGTCCTACGACAACGACTGGCTGAACGTCGTGCCGGTGGTCGAGCGCGAGGACGAGCGCGGCGGCGCGGAACGGGGCACCCTCGCCGACGTCGTCACGCGGTACGGGGCGTGGGCCGACCACAACACGCTGGTGTGCGGCTCGCCCGCGATGATCCGGGCGACGGTAAGCCGCATGCTGGTGGCGGGCACACCATTGGACCGGATCCGCTACGACCCGTTCACGATGGACTAGGTCAGTCGCGCTTCTTCGGCCGCCAGATGACGACGGCCTGGCTGCGGTCCACCGGCACGAGATCGCGCCGGTAGGACGCGTGCACCGAGGCGGCGGCCTCGTCGGCTGCGGCGCGCGCGGCCAGCAGCTCCTGAGCCGCTTGCTCCAGCCGGGCGCGCAGCTCGTCGACCAGCTGTTCCAGCTCGATGATCCGCTTGATGCCCGCGAGGTTGACGCCCTCCTCCTGGGAGAGCCGCTGCACCTCGCGCAGCAGCGCGATGTCGCGGGCGGAGTACCGCCGCCCGCCGCCCGCCGACCGGCCGGGGCTTACCAGCCCCAGCCGGTCGTAGCTACGCAGCGTCTGCGCGTGCAGGCCCGCCAGCTCCGCCGCCACCGAGATCACGAACACGGGGCTGTCCATGCTCGCGCCCTGCGGCATCGACGGACCGGTCATCGCCTGCCTCCGAGCAGGTCCGCGCGGGGGTCATCACCCTTCGTCGCCTCGGCGTAGGACTGCAGGGCGGTGGTCGCGGCGTCGGAGAGCCGGGCAGGCACCGCCACCTCGACGGTGACGAGCAGGTCGCCAGTCGACGTCCGCTTCTGCACCCCGCGTCCGCGGACCCGCAAGGTGCGCCCGCTGCGGGTGCCCGGCGGGATCCGCAGCGACACCGTGCCCGAGTCGAGCGTGGGCACGGTCAGCGTGGACCCCAGAGCCAACTCGGGGAACGTGACCGGGACGGTGATCGTCAGGTCGTCGGGGTTGGTCGCCGACCGGCCGAACACCTTGTGCGGCGTGACGTGCACGGTGACGTAGAGGTCACCGGCCGGAGCGCCGCCCATGCCGGGCTGGCCCTGGCCCTTCAGCCGCACCTTGTTGCCGTCCGCGACGCCCGCGGGAACGCGGACGGTCAGCGAACGGGTACGGGTGCTCACGCCGTCGCCGCCGCACTCGGGGCACGGGTCGTCGACGATGCGGCCCGTACCGCGGCAGTCGCGGCACGGCTCGGAGAACGCGAACGCGCCCTGGCTGGTGCTGACAAAACCCGAGCCTGAGCACGTCGGGCAGACGTGCGGGCTCGTGCCCGGCCGGGCACCCGAGCCGCCGCAGACCTCGCAGCGGCCGGGTGACGACAACCTGATCGGCACCTCGGCGCCGCGCACGGCGTCGGTGAAGTCGATCGTCAGCTCGGACTCGACGTCGGCACCCCTGCGACTGCGGGGCGTCGCGGTGGTGCTGCCACGACCGCCTGCGCCGAAGAGGCCGCCGAAGAGGTCGCCCAGCCCGCCTGCGCCTTGACCGGCGCCCGCGCCGCCCGTGCGGCCGAAGAGGTCACCGAAGTCGACGTTCTGTCCGGACGCGCCGGTGCCGAAGCCGCCGGGGAAACCGGCGCCGCCGAGGCCGCCGCCCCCGCCCGCGAAGAGCGCGCGGGTCTCGTCGTACTCCTTGCGCTTCTTCTCGTCCGACAGCACGCCGTAGGCCTCGGACACCGACTTGAACCGGGCCTCGGCCTTGGCGTCGCCGGGGTTGGCGTCCGGGTGCAGCTCGCGGGCGAGCTTCCGGTACGCCTTCTTGATCTCGTCGTTGGACGCGCCGGAGGCGACGCCCAGCTCACGGTAGAAGTCCTTCTCGATCCAGTCGCGCTGGGTCATCCCGCCTCCTTCCTGCTGGTCAGTGTGTCGTGGGCTCGCCGTTGGTGCCGTCGTCCTGCCGGTCGACCACCGTGACCATGGCAGGCCGCAGAACGCGGTCGGCCATGCGATAGCCGGGGCGGAGCACGGCCGACAGCACGGGCACGGTCGGGCCTTCGCCCTGCGCGGTGTCGTGCTGGACGGCCTCATGCACCATCGGGTCGAACGGCTCGCCCACCAGCCCGAACGACTCGAGGCCGAGCTTCTGGACCACCGAGGTGATCTTGTCGCCGACCGCCTTGAACGGGCCGGTGAGATCGCCGTGGCTCTCGGCGCGGTCGATGTCGTCGAGCACGGTGAGCAACTCGCCGACGAACTGGGTGCGGGCGTTGACGAGCACGGTCTCCCGGTCGCGGTCGACGCGACGCCGGTAGTTGGCGTACTCAGCGGTGATCCGCTGCAGGTCGGCGGTCCGCTCGGCCACCTGGGCGGCCAGCTCGGCGGCGGCCAGGGCGGTGGCGGGGTCCGCGGGTGCGGACTCCTCCGCCCCGGGGGCGCCGGAGGCCTCAGCCTCCGGCGTCCGCGCCTCGCCGGTCTCCGGGTCGATCCGGCGCCGGTCCCTGATCACGACCGGCTCCTGCTCCTGCTCCTCGCGAGAGCGCCGGTTGTGATCACCCATGACGCCACCCCGCGGGAAGGTTTGCGTCGGTCATCACTTCTGGTCCTTCTCCTCGTCCACGATCTCAGCGTCGACGACGTCGTCGTCGGCCTGGCTCTGGCCTGCGTCGGCCGTCGGCGCGCCGTCGGCGGTCGGCTGCTGCTGGTAGAGCGCGGAGCCCATCTTCTGCGACTCGGTGGCGAGCTTCTCCATCGCCGACTTGATGGCGTCGGAGTTGGTGCCCTTGAGCGCCTCCTGCGCCTCGCCGAGAGCGGTGTTGACGTCGTTCTTGACGTCGGCGGGCAGCTTCTCGTCGTTCTCCTTGACGAACTTCTCCGTCTGGTAGACCAACGACTCGGCCTGGTTGCGGACCTCCGCGTCCTCGCGGCGCTTGCGGTCCTCCTCGGCGTGCTGCTCGGCCTCGCGCATCATGCGGTCGATCTCGTCCTTGCCGAGCGCCGAGCCGCCGGTGATCGTCATGGCCTGGCTCTTGCCGGTGCCCATGTCCTTCGCGGACACGTTGACGATGCCGTTGGCGTCGATGTCGAAGGAGACCTCGATCTGCGGGACACCGCGGGGTGCGGGCGGCAGGCCGGTCAGCTCGAACATGCCGAGCTTCTTGTTGTAGGCCGCGATCTCGCGCTCGCCCTGGAAGACCTGGATCTGCACGGACGGCTGGTTGTCGTCGGCCGTCGTGAAGATCTCCGAGCGCTTGGTGGGGATGGTGGTGTTGCGCTCGATGAGCTTCGTCATGACGCCGCCCTTGGT
>DASWUV010000302.1:0-13681 GCA_036401495.1 Pseudonocardia sp.
GCGGCCAGGCCTGGTTGCTGGCCGAGCTGATCCGCTACCTGGAGCATCCTCGCTCGGGCGCTGCCGGGTTCGACGACATGGGCGCGGCCTGGGTCCCGGTGCGGGAGTCTGTAGCGGCTAACACGCTGCGGGCCAGCGACAGCAAGGTCGCAACGGTCACCGCGTCGTGGGAGAAGCTCATCCGCTTCTTGTGCCTGCAAATGACCAGCCAACTCGGAGTGAGTGTCACACCCGTTGTCGCGCGGAAGCTGGCCCGCGACCCGCTAGCGCGAACACAGGCCGCGGCCGCGGAATTGGCGGGGGCAGGCACGTTGTCGGCGGTCCTACGGATCCCGGACGCGGCCGGGCCGGTCACCGTGGTCGCGGACCTTCGGATGGCGCAGATTCGCACTTCTGTGCAGGTGGAGGCGCCGCCCGACGGTGGTGGGGTACGGCGGATCAACTGGATCGTGCGCCAGTTGACCGACGCACCGGGCTCCCTGGCCGTCGAGGTGCTCTTCGCTCGCCGTGAACAGACCAGCTGCGAACAGCTCAAAGATGCCCGCACCAACCCGGCGACGCTGCTGCCTGACACGAATGCCGAGGTGCGCGCATTCCGGCTGACCGCGTGCGCCCCGATGGGCACCAAACGCAACGGGCTGACCAAAGCCTTCATACCGAGCATCACCGACGCGGTCGACGCGTTCTACGCACGGGTCCTGCAGGGCCTGCGGCCTGCGCCGCCGAGAATGCCCTCGGACGTTGCGGCAGAGGCCATCGATGCCGTCGAACGTGCAGTGGGCGCCTGACTCCCCACTCCGTGCGGTCCCTCAGTCGATCGAGGCGGCAAAGGTGTCGGCGCACACCCCACAAGGTGAGTCGTGCACCTCGGCACGGCGAGTCCGGCTTTCCGGCACGGCGAACCCGGGGGCTGGGCACGGCGGTTCCGACCTCCCGCGCCGCGGCAGAACCACGCCCGGCGCAGGGCCTCACCGCGGTGGCCAACATTCGGTCGGCCTTGTGCGCTGCCCGGCCTGGCGAGACCCACGCCCGGAACCATCATGATCGCCGAAGTTGGGACATGGGCGCCGCATATGGCGCTCATGTCCCCATCTTGGCGATCACTGCACGCGGCGGACCCGTGGGCCAGACTTTGATCACGACTGGGGGCGCCACACCCGTGATCGGCGCGAGAGGCACACCAGGGGGTCGAAGAGGCACGTGTGGTGCGGTTCGCGCCGATCTTCCGCACGCCGCCGGTCAGTGCGCGGCGACCTGGACGAGGGCAACGGCGTCCTGGACGGTGGCCGCGGTCCGCAGGGTTTGGTCGAGTCGGGTGGCGCAGAGGACCCGGCGTACCGGGGGCGACGGCGCGGCCAGCACCAACTGCGCGCCCGCCTCCGCTCGGCGGCTCTGGAGCTCCAACATCACCCGCAGGCCCGCGGCGGCGAGCAGCCTGACGTCGGAGATGTCGAGGACCAGGTCGCCGTCGGGCAGCGCCAGGAAACAGTCGCACAGCTGCGGGGCGGTCAGCAGGTCGATCTCGCCTGCCACTTTGACCAGTGTCGGAGCTGGGTCGGTACGAATGTGAAAGGTCAACGCGGGCACCGTTTACACCTCAGCGCATGAGAAGGCTACGGCCGCACTGCCGGACCGAGCGAGACTCTACGCGTCCGACGATATGGATGGTGGCATAGTGGGCTCGGTCGGAGGCATTCCGAGCCCGCCAGGTCCCGTGACGAGCCGTCTTTGATGCGCAACGACGGGAGCACCGCTCCGATCGGCCGTGTTCGTTGCCCGACAAGGTCCCCGACCTCGCCACGTCCGCTGCGGCCACCGCTGAGCTCCAGCAGTTGCTGTTGGCCACCGACGGCATCGACGACTTCCTGCAGCAGCTGGCCCACCTCGCCGCCGCCATGCTGCCGGGCGAACTGTCCTGCGGCATCACCGTACGCCGTGACCGCCGCCCGATCACCGTGGCCAGCAGCGACGAACGGGCTTCTCAGGTCGACGAGATCCAGTACAGCCACGACCGCGGACCCTGCCTCACGTCCCTGGCCAACGGCCAAGTGGTGCGGATCGAAGACCTCGCCGCCGACGACCGGTGGCCCGACTACCAGACCCCTGCGCTCGCCCACGGAGTCCGCTCGTCGCTGTCCCAGCCGCTGCATGCCGAGCAGAAGGTGATCGGCGCGCTGAACCTGTACGCGACCCGGCCGCGGGCGTTCGGCCCCAGGGAAGAGACCGTCGCGGCCGGCTTCGCCGACGAGGCGTCCCGTGCCCTCACCTTGGCGGTGCGCCTGGCCGAACGGGCGGAGATGTCGCAGAACCTGCAGAACGCACTCGAGTCCCGGGCGGTGATCGACCAGGCCTTGGGGATCATCATGAGCCAGAACCGGTGCACCGCCGACGAGGCGTTCGAGATCCTGCGCGCGACGTCGCAGAACCGCAACGTCAAGCTCCGTGACATCGCGGTCGCACTGGTCGTCGCCGTCAGCGGTCAATCCCCGCCCTCCACCGCCCGCTTCAGCTGAGCGGAATGCCTTTCGCTCCTCCTGTGCTCACGGCGCGCTCGACGAACTCGTGGAGCAACGTGCGGCGGCGGTCGTGGTCGGCGGCGGGTTCGTCGCGGGAGGCGGCGTAGACACCGCTGGTCGGTGACCAGGCGCACGCCATGCCGACGACCAGAGCCAGCAGGTCGAAGGGCTCGCCTGGCCGCACCAGGCCTGCGGCTTGGGCGTGCGCGACGGCCTTGAGCTTCGGCTCGAGGTCGAGGTTGTGGAGAACGACGCCGCCTGGGCGCCGCTCAAGACGGATCCAGCCCATGAGGCGGACCAGGTCGGGATGGCGCAGGTTCTCGTCGTACAGGCCCACGGCCCAGCCGGCCAGGTCCGCCCCGTCGAAGGGGATCTCGTTCGCGGCGCGGTCGAGGCAGTCGGCGACAACGGCGTCGAACAGGCCGTCCTTGCTGCCGAAGTAGCCGTAGAGCTGCGCCTTGTTCGTGCGCGCCGCCGTGATGATGCGGTCGACCCTGGCGCCTGCGATGCCGCGTTCGACGAACTCCTCGGTGGCCGCGTCGAGGATTCGCCTGCTCGTCGCGGCACCCCGCGTCGTCGTCGGCAGCTCACGCATGGTCTCACTCTAACGGACAGACCAGTTGGTTTGCGTTCTCAGGACGACGGAGTTAGCTTGAAACAGACCGAATCGTCTGTCTAGGAGGCCCCATGCGCGGCACGACCGGCTGGCAGAGCACAAGCGGCACCACCACGCTGCAGCGCGTTGCGATCGAGCGCAGGGAACTGCGCGACGACGACATCGCGCTGCGCATCGACTACTGCGGCGTCTGCCACAGCGACCTGCACAGGCTCAGCGGCATTCTCGGGGAAGGGAGCGAGCTGGTGCCCGGCCACGAGTTCACCGGCACGGTGACCACCGTTGGCCCCGCCGTGACCGGCTTCGCGCCGGGTGACCGGGTCGCGGTCGGGACCCTCGTCGACTCCTGCGGGGTCTGCCCGATGTGCCGGGCGGGCCAGGAGAACTACTGCTACGAGGGCGCCACCAGCACATACGGCGGAGTCGACCGCGTCGACGGCACACCGACGAAGGGCGGCTACAGCCGCGAGTACGTGCTGCGCGAGAAGTTCGCCTACCGGCTGCCCGACGCGCTCGATCCGGCCGCCGCAGCGCCGCTGATGTGCGCAGGCATCACCGTCTGGGAACCGATGCGCGCAGCCGGGGTCGGCCCCGGCAGCCGCGTCGCCGTGGCCGGTCTGGGCGGCCTCGGGCACCTCGCGGTGAAGTTCGCCGCCGCCTTGGGCTCCGAGGTCACGGTGCTGAGCCGGTCGCTGGACAAGTCTGACGACGCCGTCAAGCTCGGCGCCACCGACCTGCTGCTTACGACCGACGACAAGCAGCTGGACCAGGCCCGCGGCCGGTTCGACCTCATTCTGGACACCATCTCCGCCCCCCATGCCCTCTCGCCGCTGCTGCGCCTGCTGGGCCTGGACGGCACGCTCAGCGTGCTCGGCTTCCCGAGCGAGGTGCCGGTGCAGATCATGGACCTGACCTACGGCCGGAAGAAGCTGACGTCCGCGGGCACTGGCGGCCGAGCGGGCACGGCCAAGATGCTCGCGTTCTCCGCCGAGCAGGGCGTCTCCGCGGAGATCGAGCTGCTCCCCTCCGCGCGGGTCAACGAGGCGCTCACCCGGCTGGAGAGGGGCGACGTCCGCTATCGCTTCGTGCTGGACCTGGCCGACCTGGGCTGACCCGGAGGTGGCCTGCGAGTGACCGCCAACTGGCCGAGTTTGCTGTTCGTGAACGTTTGGTAACGTGCAGTGTCCACGGAAGAGGTACAGGCATGGGACTGCGGGCGGTCACGGGCTACATCGCGCACGCGGCGCTCTTGGCGTACTGGCTGTGGGTGGTGGCCGCAACGGCGCCCCAGCTCCGCAAAGGCACGCGCGACCGGCACACCCGCGTGCGCGTTCTGTTCATCAAGACCGCGGGCTTCGTGCTCACCGCGGTGGTCGTCGGCATCATCCACTACTGGGCGACGGCGTGGTGGCAGGTCATCGTCACCGTGCCGGTCGCCGTGGCGCTGGGGGTGCTGTTGCGGCGGGCCTACCGGCGCGCGGTCGCCGCCCCTCGCCACCGGCTGACCCTCTCCCGCCGCGCCAAGACCCTCGACCTGCACCGGCGGCCGCGCGGCGGCAGCGCCCCGCTGCACCTGCGGCCCGACGAGATCGACTCCTCGATCGGGCTGGCGGACTGACCGGCCGAGCGCAGGTGCGTCGTCAGCGCACCCTTCGTCGTCGAGGTTTGGGTGGGGGACGCCGGGTCAGCACGACCACGCCGATCACCGACACCACAAGCCCGATGACGAAGACCCAGGTCCACCCCGCGCGAATGGGGTCGCCCAGCAGCAGGATGCCGATGACGCCGGGCAGCACGACCTCGGTGACGATGAACACCGCGGTGACGGTCCCGACCTCGCCTCGGCTGAGCGCGGCCGAATAGCTGTACATGCCCACCACCCAGTACCCGGCGAGGAGGTACATCGCGGGCTGGGCGAGCAGCGCCACGATCGAGAAGCCGTCGCCGATCTCGATGTGCGCCGCCCTGACCGCGAGCGCTGTGCCGCCGAACCCCATGCCCGCGAGGAGCGCCAACGGCCACGCCCACCGGTACTGCCGAAGCACCAGCACCAGCACGCCGAGCACCAGCAGCGTTCCGATCAAGACGTAGTTGACCAGCGTCGACGTGACCGGCGGATGCCCCTCGCCCGCGCTCGCCGCCACCAGCACGAGACCCGCGACGCAGACGCCGACGGCGACCCGCGTCGGGCCGTCGAGGACGGTGTTCTTGATCCGGGCGCCCGCCACCGCCGTCACCGCGATCGACAGACCGATGACCGCCTGCACGGCGAAGACCGGCAGCACCCGCAGCGCAACGACTTGGCAGAGCCAGGCGAAGAAGTCGATGCCGATGCCGCCGAGATAGCGCGGCTGCAACACGACAGGCCGATTGCGGGTGGCCCGCTGGGCGCCGGATCCCTGCAGCAGCGCGCCCACGCTATTGAGCGACATCGCGACGAGCGCGACGACCAGCCCGATCAGCACAGCTCCAGCATGCCTGTTCCGACGGCTCTTCCCCGGACGGGGCCCGCAGCGTCGGTCGACCGGCCGCTCAGGCTGACACTGTCGGCGCCGCTGCCGTCGGCTCGGTCGGAGCCGAGCCGGTGCCCGAGCCGGTGCCGACCGGGGTGACCTTGCCGCCCGAGCCCGAGCCCGCGCCTGCGGGAGTCGTGCCGCCGCCGACGCCCGTGCTCACCGGCGTGACGCCGCCACCGGAGCCCGTGCCGACGGGGGTGACGTCACCGCCGGAGCCCGTGCCCGCAGGCGTGCCGCCACCGGCGGCGCTACCGCCGCCCGCTCCTGTGCTGACGGGCGTCGCCGCACCTGGCGCCTGCGTCGTCGGGCTGGTGCCCGCCGCGGCCGTGGTCGGGCCTGCGGTCGGGGCGGGCGCTGCGGACGTCGGAGCAGGCGCCGGAGCAGGCGCCGGGACCGGGACGGTGGTCGGGGCCGGTGGGGCAGGGGCGAGGGTGACCGGTGCCGGAGCACCCGGGTTGTTGTTGCTCGGTGCGCCCTGTGTGCCGCCGCCGCCACCGCCCGAGGACCGCGGACGCGTCGGCGCGCCTGCCCGGCCGGCGTCCGGGTTGCCGCCTGCGCCGTCGGGCGCCGCGTTGGGCGCCGGAGCAGGGGCGGCAGCCGGGCCCGTCGTCGCCGTGGCGGAGCTCGTACCCGACTCGGTGACGATGCCGGGGGACGAGCTCGCCGCCAGCTTGGGGATCAACATCGCGGCGAGGACGATCGCGGCGACCGCCAGCAGGCCGCCGATGCCGACGAGCAACGCGACCGGTCGCCGCGCGGGTGCGGCGGCGCCGGGGTCCCCTTCGTCGAAGCTGGGCCCGGAGTGCACGTCCGGCCGCTGCGGCGGGGCGGCGACCGCGCCGGAGAACGGCGCACGGGCAGGCTCACGGGGTGGGTTCGGCGCCCGGCCGAGGTCTGCGCGACCCGCCGAGGCCGCAACCGGGGCGGCGCCCATCGCGGCGGCCATGCCCCCGGCGACGCCGACGGGCCCCCCCGGGCGGGCAGGGGCGGCTGCGGAGGCCGCCGGTCGACCCGCCACAGCTCCGGCGGCGGCCGGTCGATCCCGCACAGCTCCGGCGGCGATCGCCGATCCGGCCGAGGCCGCCACCGCGGCGGGCACCAGCGGGATCGCCACCTCCGGCCAGGACGCCGTCGGCTTGGGCGAGATCGCCAGTGCGGCGCCCTTCGCGATCGCGTTCTTCGGGTCGGTGTCCACGGCGACCGGGCGGCCGAGGCGCTCCGACACCAGCTGCGCCACCATCGGGATCCGCGACGACCCGCCGACGAGCAGCACGGCCGTCAACGCCTCGGGCGCACAGCCTGCGGAGAGGACCGCCCTGCGAAGCGCCTCGACCGTCTCCTCTACCTGCTCGCGGATGAGCCCCTCGAACTCGCTGCGGTGCAGCCGCACCGAGCCGCGGGCCGCGGGCAGCAGCACCGGGATCGAGACTTCGGTGTCGGCCGACAGCGCCTCCTTGGCCTCGGTGCACTCCCGGCGCACCCGCGCGACGGCCGACAGCACGCCCGGGTCGGCCTCGTCGAGGTCGGCGAAGGCGTCGGGCAGCCCTTCGCGGACGTGGTCGAACACGACCTCGTCGAAGTCGACGCCGCCTAGGTGGTCCAGGCCCTCGGGCCTGCCCAGCAGCCCGAACCCCGCGGCGCCGAACGCGGCGTCGGACTGGTCGGCCTTGCGCACGACCGCCGCGTCGAACGTGCCGCCGCCCAGGTCGTACACGGCGATGGTGGACCCCGGAGCAACCCGCTCCTCCGTCGCGTAGTGCAGCGCCGCGGCCTGGGGTTCGGCGAGGAAGGAGACGGTCAGGCCCTGCCCGGCCAGTGCGGCGACGAGCAGCTCCTTCTTGTGGCCGCCCCACGACGCGGGGTGGGTGAGCGCGATCCGCGTCGCGGGCCCGCCCTCGCGCTCGGCCACCTGGTCGACGACCCACCGGACCAGCCGTGCCGACAGCTCCTCCGGCGCCCACGCCCGGCCGCCGACGATGATCGGCGTGGGGTCGCCGATGCGGCGCTTGAACTCCCTGACCACGCGGTCGGGGTCGGTCAGCGCGCGGCGCTCCGCCGCCTCGCCGACGACGACGCTGCCGTCCGGCGCGACGAAGATGACCGAGGGGACGGTGGCGCTGCGCGTCCCGAGCGTGACGGTCTCCGGCTCCACCCAGCGGTGGTCCGAGGATCGGCACACCGCCGCCGCCGTGTAGGTCGTGCCAACGTCGATCCCGAGCTGGTAGCCCACAACCGCCTCCTCACCCGCCGCGAAACCGGCGTCTTCACCGGGTTCGGCCCCCGACGCGCCTATCGGAGTATTCCGTTAGGCCGTTAGCCACGATCGAGTTGGTACACCCCAATGGTCGCGGCCGATGACGCACCGTGGCCGCCGCCGCTGACCTACCCTGATCTGGTGAGTCAGCCGGTCTCGCTGATGGAGTTCGTCAAACTCCTCCTACAGAACGACGGCGAGCGTGCCCGCTTCGCCGCCGACCCGGACGCCACGCTGGCTCACCACGGGCTCTCCGAGCTCAGCCCCGCCGACGTCCACGACGCCGTGCTGCTGGTGCAGGACACGCTGACCGTCGACTGGTCCCAGGCCTTCGGCGCGGGTGCGAGCGCTGCGCACACGGCGCACACCCAGACCGCCGACGCGCCCGCCACGTCCGAGTGGTGGTGGTCCGACGAGCCGGAGCCGGTCGCGACCGAAGACGTCCAACCGGTGCACCACGCCGCCCCCGACGTCGTCCACGACGCCCTCTACGACGCCCCTGACCTGCACTTCGGGCCCTGATCCCCCAAAGCAGCAGCGGCAGATCCCCCAACGGCCTCTCAGCAAACCCTGGCCGATCCCCGATGGCCCGGGCCGTCTCGCTTCCTAACGTTGCCGCCAACACCGAGCCCGTCGGGGCCGGTACCCGCAACAATCAGGAGCTGACCCACATGGCCGAGAGCCTCTCCATCCTCGAGTTCCTCCAGAAGATGATCGACAACACCAGCCTCCGCGACTGGTTCGCCAGGGACCCGCAGGGTGCGCTCGCGCACTACGACCTCAAGGACGTCTCCCCCGAGGACGTCCGCGACGCCATCGTCCTGGCCGACGACAGCCAGACCGCGGACTTCAGCCGCAGCTACGACACCGGCTTCCGCGGCTCGCTGTCGCACGGCAGCGACCACCACACCTCGGGCAACAACGAGCACCACTACGCGGGGCACAGCTCGGGCCACCAGGAGGCGATCGAGCACCTGTCCCGCTACGTCACCAACAACTTCGTCGACGACCGCGACACGAACGTCGACGACTCGGTGAACCAGCAGATCCACACCCACGGCGGCGACGTCGACCAGTTCATCCGCACGGACAGCACGACCGCGTCCGGCGACGGCGCGGTGGCCGCGCACGGCGACATCACCGGCTCCACGCTCACCACCGGGGACGGCAACCAGGTCGGCGACGGCAACATCAAGGGCGACAACAACGTGCAGGGCAACAACGACCAGGTCGTGCACGGCGACCACAACACCACGGCCTTCGGGGCGGGTGCGGCGAACAGCGCGGACCTGCACGACGTGAGCGTGAGCAACGGCGGCGCGCTGTCGGTCGCGGGCCCGGCGAACGGCTTCCAGGACACGACCGACTCGCACAACCAGACGACCACGACGACGACGGACACCACGCACATCGAGGACTCCGGCAACCTGCACGCCGACACCACCACGGACTCCGACAACGACCTGCGCCAGTCCACGTCGACCGACTCGCACGACCACACGCACACCGACATCGACAGCCACAACCACGTCGACCTGCCGGTCACCTGATCCAGGGAACGGGGCCCCGCCTGCGACCGCGGGCGGGGCCCGCCCTCGTCGCCACCCTTACCGATCTCATCAGGAGTGACCCCCGATGGCTGCTGCCACCAACTTGATCGACATGATCCTCAGGCTGCTCAACGACCCCGAAGCGCTGGCCGAGTTCAAGGCGAACCCCGACGCGGTGCTCGCGTCGTGCGGCGCGTCGGACATCAGCCCCGACGACGTGCACGATGCGCTCGTCCTCACCGACCACGACGACGACCACCACCACCACTCGTCTCCGCCGCCGCCACCGCACCCCCACCACGGCGAGAGCGAGCACGACGCCGCGATCCGCTACATCAACAGCTACGTCACCAACAACTACGTCGATGACCGGGACACGAACATCGACGACTCGGTGAACCAGCAGATCGACACCGGCGGCGGCGACCTCGACCAGAACATCCACACCTCGAGCGTCACCGCCTCGGGCGACGGGTCGGTGGCCGCGGGCGGCGCCATCGACGGCTCCACGGTCACCACCGGGAACAACAACCAGGTCGGCGACCACAACATCAAGGGCGACGGCAACATCCAGGGCGCGGGCAACCAGGTGGCTGCAGGCGACCACAACACCACCGCCTTCGGGACGGGAGCGGCGAACAGCGCCGACATCGACCACGCCGCCGTCAGCAACGGCGGAGCGCTGTCGGTCGGCGCCGCGGCGACGGGAACGCAGAACACCGACGACTCGCACAACGTGAACAACACGAGCGACTCGACGAGCACCGACGTCGACCACTCGTTCAACACGCACGCCGACGACACGCTCGCCTCGCACAACTCCACCGACACCACCAACGACACCGACTCCCACAACACGACCCACGACGACGCGTTCAGCCACAACACGGTCGACGTGCACCCCGTCTGATCCGAAGGATTGCCGGGAGTAATCTTCCGGTGACGGTCAGCAGGCCCCGCCATCCACCGGGACACCCGGGCGGCGGGGCCTGCGCGCGTGTGGTGTTGAGGAGAGAGGCGGACATCCGACGTGGCAGTACCGGCTGCGATCGAGCTGGTCGACTTGGCGCTGAAGGCCACCACCGCTTACCAGCGGCCTGATCTCGGCGCCCGGCTGGCCCAGACGCGCAAGCGGCTCGTCGACCCGAACGTGCGCGTGCTCGTGGTGGGCGAGTTCAAGCAGGGCAAGAGCCAGCTGGTGAACGCGCTGGTCAACGCGCCGGTCTGCCCGGTGGACGACGACATCGCGACGGCCGTGCCGACGGTCGTCCGGTACGCCGCCGCGACCGAAGTCGTGCTCGTGCGCGCAGGCTCGACGCCCGACGCGCCGCCGGAGCGCAAAGAGGTGCCGGTGGACAAGCTGGCGGAGTACGTGTCCGAAGCAGGCAACCCCGGCAACAAGGCGATGCTCTCCTACGCCGAGATCGGGCTGCCGCGCAAGATCCTCGAAGGCGGGCTCGTGCTCGTCGACACACCGGGGGTGGGCGGGCTGGGCTCCGCGCACGGCGCGGCGACGATGTCGGCGCTGCCCAGCGCGGACGCCGTGCTGCTCGTGTCCGACGCGGCGCAGGAGTACACCGGCCCTGAGCTGGAGTTCTTGAGCGCGGCGATGAAGCTGTGCCCGAACGTCGCGTGCGTGGTCACGAAGACCGACCTCTACCCGCACTGGCGCCAGATCATGGACCTGGACCGCACCCACCTCGACACCGCGGGCATCCGCGCCGACACGTTCCCCGTCTCGTCGACGCTGCGGCTGCACGCGGCGAAGACGCAGGACGCCGCGCTGATGGACGAGTCGGGGTTCCGCCCCCTGGTGGAGTTCCTCCTGCGCCGGGTCGTCGCCGCCTCCGACGACCTGGATCGCCGCTCCACCTGCCAGGACGTGCTCGCCATCGCCGAACAGCTCGGCTCGGGCATGCGCGCGGAGCTCGCCGTCCAGCAGAACCCCGAGCAGCTCGAGCCGCTGGTGGCCGAGCTGACCAGGGCCAAGGCGCGCGCCGACGAGCTCAAGCAGCGCACGGCGCGGTGGCAGATCACGCTCAATGACGGCGTCGGCGACCTCTCGTCCGACATCGACTACGACCTGCGCGACCGGTTGCGCACGATCACCCGCGAAGCCGAGCAGCTGCTCGACGACGCCGACCCGGCCAAGATCTGGGACCAGTTCGCCGAATGGTTCCACCAGCAGGTGGCCTCCGCCGCTTCGGCGAACTTCGTGTGGGCCGCCGAGCGCGCCCGCTACCTCTCGGTGCAGGTCGCCGACCACTTCGCGGAAGCGGCCGAGATCGTGCTGCCCGAGCTGCGCTTCGACCAGTCGCAGAACATGGCGGCGAAGGTCGACGCGCTGGTCCAGCCGGTCAGCGAGAGCTTCGGCGTCGGCCAGAAGGTCATCACGGGCATGCGCGGCGGCTACGGCGGCATGCTGATGATCGGCATGGCGACCACGTTGGCAGGCCTCGCGCTGCTCAACCCGATCTCGATCAGCGCAGGGGTGATGTTCGGCACCAAGACCGTCCGCGACGAGCGCAAGCGGATGCTGCAGCGGCGCCAGGCCGAGGCCAAGCAGGCGATGCGCCGCCACATCGACGAGGTGACGTTCCAGGTCGGCAAGGACTCCCGCGACATGCTGCGCCACACCCAGCGCCAGCTGCGCGACCACTACAGCTCGCTCGCCGAGGAGGTCAGCCGGTCGATCGCGAGCTCGGTGCTGGCCGCGCAGAACGCGGTGAACACGACGACGTCGGAGCGGGAGAACCGGATCCGCGATCTGCGGGCCGAGCTGGCCCGCATCGACGCGCTGAGGACCAGCGCGAAGGCACTGGTCGCGAACCTGCCCGACCAGGTTCCGCTGGCAGTCGGGACGTGAGCGGGCCGCCACCGCAGCTGGGCTCGGCTGTTCGGTTGCTGCTGCGCCGCACGATCGAGGTCTACCGCGACAGCCCGCAGGCCGCGGGCTGGCTGCAGCACAACCTGCACCGCTTCGACGAGCCCCTGCGCGTCGCGATCGCGGGCAAGGTCAAGGCGGGCAAGTCGACGCTGCTCAACGCACTGGTCGGCGAAGAGATCGCGCCCACGGACGCAGGCGAGTGCACCCGCGTCGTCACCTGGTACCTCGACGCGCCCGCGCCCAAGGTGACGATGTTTCCCCGCGGCGCCCCCGCGCGACCACTGACCCTGCACCGCAACCACGGCGCGCTGCGCTTCGACCTCGCAGGCCTGCCCGTCGAGCAGATCGACAAGCTGGAGGTGCAGTGGCCTTCGCAGAGCCTGCGCACCCAGACGTTGATCGACACACCCGGCATTGCCTCGCTGTCGACCGACACCTCAGCGCGGGCGGGCGCCTTCCTCGCGCCGGAGGACGCGCCGAGCCACGCCGACGCCGTCATCTACCTGATGCGCCACCTGCACGCCAGCGACGTGGGGTTCCTCGAGTCGTTCTACGACCAGGGGGTGGCGCGGGCCACACCGATCAACACGATCGCCGTGCTGTCGCGGGCCGACGAGATCGGCGTCGGGCGGCTGGACGCGCTGAACTCCGCCCGGCGCATCGCCCGCCGCTACCGGGCCGACGACAAGATCCGCAGCCTGTGCCAGACCGTCGTCGCCGTCGCGGGGCTGCTGGCCGAGACCGGGCGCACCATGCGCCAGCCCGAGTTCGCCGCGCTGACGACGCTGGCCGCGCTGCCGCGGGCCGAGCTGGACGCGATGCTGCTGTCGGTCGACCGGTTCGCGCGCATCGAGATGGCCGCGCTGGACTCCGACACCCGGGCCCGGCTGGTCGAGCGCTTCGGCCTGTTCGGGGTGCGGCTGGGTTCGACGCTGATCCGGCAGGGGGTCACCGATCCGACCGCGCTGTCGGCGGAGCTGGTGCGCCGCAGCGGTCTTGACGAGCTGCGCTCCGTGCTCGCCACCCAGTTCGCCGAACGCCGCGAGCTGCTGAAGGCGCGTTCTGCGCTGCTGGCCATCGACCTCGTCCTGAACAGGGAGCCGCGCCCGGCGGGCGCTCCGCTGGCCGCCGAGGTGGAGCGCATCCTCGCGGGCGCGCACGAGTTCGCCGAGCTGCGTCTGCTCTCGACGATCCGGGCCGGGGTGGTGAAGCTGCCGCCGGAGGCGCTGACGGAGGCGGAGCGGCTGGTCGGGGGCGACGGGGGCGCACCAGCGGTCCGACTGGGACTCGACCCCGGCGCGGGGTTGGCCGACATCCACGGTGCCGCGTTGGAGGCGGCGGC
>DASWUV010000303.1:0-5356 GCA_036401495.1 Pseudonocardia sp.
GTCAGGCTCGCCGTCGAAGGTGAACGTCTGCACGATCCGGTCCGGGCGAACGTCGTGGAACGTGCCGTGGAAGCCGAACTCGACGCCGTCGCGGGCGCTGACGAACCGCCAACTGCCGCCGGTGCGGGCATCCCAGTGCTCGATCCGCGTGGTGTGCGAGTCGGGTCCGACCCACTGGACGAACAGGTCGGGGTCGGTATGGGCGCGGAACACCTGCGCGGGTGTCGCAGCGAAGTCGCGGGTCATCCGGATGATCGGCAGGGTCGGGTCGGCCTCGATGGTGGTGCTGGGGGTGGACGTGGTCATGACGCGGTCCCTTCTGTCGGTGTGTCGCTTTCGTTCATGGCGGCCAAGACGGCGTCGAGCCTGCGGTAGCGCTCCTCGGCCTGGCGGCGGTAGCGCTCGATCCACTTCGTCATCAGGTCGAAGACCTCGGCTTCGAGGTGGACCGGGCGGCGGTGGCCCGCTCCTTCGCGGCTGACCAGGCCCGCCTCCTGTAGCACCTTGAGGTGCTTGGACACGGCCTGGACGGTGATGTCGTGCGGGGCGGCGAGCTCTCCGACGGTCGCGTCCCCGCGTGATAGCCGGGCCACCAGGTCGCGCCGGGTGGGGTCGGCCAGCGCCGCGAAGACGCGGGTCAGGTGATCGGTCACAGCGGATCCTCAACTCGTCGGTTGACGATGACCGTAGAGGTGCGCCGCCGCCAATGTCAACCGATCGGTTGAGGTTCGGCCGCCGCCGCCCACACACCGCGCGTAGCTCACGCACACTTCCCGCGCTGTGTGCGGACCCCGCGGGGTGAGCGCCCGAGGGGACGCTCTACGGCGTCGCCGTCCGCTCCAGGCGGCCGACGGCGGCCTCCAGCCGGTCCGCGACCGTCGTCAGGCCCGGGTCGCCCGGCAGCAGTTCGGCCACCCCGCGGAACCGGGCGATCAGGCTCGCGACCCCGGCTGCAGGCGCGCCCGCCGCGAGCCACTCCCGCAGCGCGACGTTGTGCGCCGCCACCACGCTCGCCCCGATCACGGCTGCGCGCAGGTCCCCGTCCGCCCGGCCGAGGCGCGCACGCAGGTGGCGCGTGAACAGGCGCCGGTAGTGGTCGACGCCCGCCGACTCGCGGTCGCGCAGCGCGGGCACCCGGTGGGTGAGCGCGAAACGGCGCACCGAGAGCTGCGGATCGTCGGTGTACAGCTCGAACACGGTCTCGCCCGCGCGCAGCACGAGGCTCATCGTCGGCTCGCCGGCATGCGCGGTCGCGAAGACCTCGGCAACCCGCGCCAGCCCGGCCTCGTGGTCGGGCGAGATGCCGTCCTCTTTGGACCGGAAATAGCGGAAGAACGTGCGACGGCCGACGCCCGCCGACGTCGCGATGTCGTCGATCGTGGTCTCGTCGTAGCCGCGGTCGGTGAACAGGTCCACGGCGGCGGCGACCAGCTCACGGCGGACCTCGGCGCGCCCCTCGACCGAACGGCCCCTCCGTGCGGCTGTCATGGCACGCAGGGTAGCAGCACCCTTGTCTTGCGGCACGCAGTGCCGTTAAAGTGGAAGCTATGGACCCTGATTTCGACACCTACCGGCTCAGCGACGAGCACGAGGCGCTCCGCGAGGCCGTGCGCGCCCTCGCGGAGAAGGAGATCGCCCCGTACGCGGCGGAGGTCGACGAGCAGGGTCGCTATCCGGTCGAGGCGCGCGACGCGCTGGTCAAGGCGGGCTTCCACGCCATCGTGATCCCCGAGGAGTACGGCGGGGAGGGCGCCGACGAGCTCGCGGGCTGCATCGTCATCGAGGAGGTCGCCCGGGTCTGCGCGGCGTCGTCGCTGATTCCCGCGGTCAACGGGCTGGGGCTGACCCCGATCCTGCTCTCGGCGTCCCACGAGCTGAAGAAGCAGGTGCTGCCCTCGATCGCGGCGGGCGACGAGATGATCAGCTACGCGCTGAGCGAGCGTGAGGCGGGCTCGGACGCGGCGTCGATGAAGACCCGCGCGCGCCGCGACGGCGACACCTGGGTGCTCAACGGCACGAAGGCGTGGATCACGAACGCGGGTGAGTCGAGCTGGTACACGGTCATGGCCGTCACCGACCCGGAGAAGAAGGCGAACGGGATCTCGGCGTTCGTGGTCCACCGCGACGACCCCGGCTTCGACGTCGGCCCCAAGGAGCGCAAGCTCGGCATCAACGGCTCGCCGACGCGGGAGATCTACTTCCAGAACTGCGTGATCCCCGCCGACCGGATCATCGGCGCGGAGGGCACCGGCTTCAAGACCGCGCTGGCCACGCTCGACCACACCCGGCCGACGATCGGGGCCCAGGCCGTCGGCATCGCGCAGGGCGCGCTGGACGTCGCGGTGGCCTACGTCAAGGAGCGCAAGCAGTTCGGCAAGCGCATCGCGGAGTTCCAGGGTCTGCAGTTCATGCTCGCGGACATGGCGATGAAGGTGGAGGCGGCGCGCCAGCTCGTCTACGTCGCGACGGCCAGGGCCGAGCGCGGCGAGCCCAACCTCGGCTTCATCTCCTCGGCGGCCAAGTGCTTCGCCTCGGACACGGCCATGGCGGTCACGACGGACGCGGTGCAGCTGCTCGGCGGCGCCGGGTACACCAAGGACTTCCCGGTGGAGCGCATGATGCGGGACGCGAAGATCACCCAGATCTACGAGGGCACCAACCAGATCCAGCGTGTGGTGATGGCGAGGTCGCTCGTGCGTTGACGGGCGTTCAGTCCACGCAGCGCACGCCGTCCGCCGTGATCGGGGCGTTGAGGCTGGGGGCGGGCGGCGGCGTGGTGGTCGTCGGGGCTGCTGTCGCGCCTGCGGGCACCAGGCTGCGGTCGAAGTCCTGGCCGAGCACCACCGTCAGGTGCCCCGGCGAGACGCCCTCGTCGACGCTTTCGGTGGCAATCCCGCCGAGGTGCGCGGCCAGCTCGCCTGCCGCCGTCCCGTCCGAGCCGGTGTAGCGGACCACGGACGCGGCGGTCGTGTCGGTGTTGTCGAGCGTCCCGCGCAGGAACCCCTGGCCCCGCAGCCAGGCCATGACCTGGCTCGCCAGGCCGTTCGTCCCCGACCCGTTGCGGAGATCGACGACGTAGCGCGACGGGACGATGTCGTAGGGGTCCGGTGCGGGCTTCGCCGTCGCCACCGCCGCGCGGGCCGAGTGGTCCTGCGCCTGGACGCGCTGGTCGACGAAGTCGTGCACCGCCGAAGGGTCCACCAGCACGACGTCACCGCGGCTGTTGGTCTCCGCTCCGCTGGTCGGGATCGTGACGAACGCCAGGTTGCCTTTCGCTATGTCGGCCGCCTGCCGGGCGAACGCGAGCAGGTCCCACCCGGAGTCGATCACCACGGACTGCTGCGCGACCGCGATCAGTGACGCCAGCGCGGTCGGGCTGGTCAGCGTGCCCGCGGAGAGGATCTTGTCGGCCGTCGCGGCGAGGAACACCTGCTGGCGGCGGATTCGGGACAGGTCGCCCTGGGGAAGGCCGTGGCGCTGGCGGACGAAGGCGAGCGCGTCGGCGCCGGAGAGCGTCTGCGGGCCCGCAGGCAGGTGCGCGCCGGACAGGAGATCGTTCACGGGGGCCTTCAGACAGACGTCGACACCGCCGATCGCCTTCGTCAGCGTGGCGAAGCCGACCAGGTTGATCTCGGCGTAGTGGTCGATGGTGAGGCCGGTGAGGTCCTCGACCGTGTCGATCAGCGCGGTGCGCCCCTTCGCCGAAGCCTCCGCTTCGATCTCCTTGCGGTCCCGTGCGCCGCCCGTCACCAGCTCCTGCTCGACGATCGCCTTCGTCGCGGGGTAGGCGGCGTTGATCTTGTCGCGGCGGTAGCCAGGAATGTCCACATAGGAGTCGCGCGGGATGGAGAAGGCCACGGCGGAGCCGCCGTTCGCGGGCACGTGCAGCACGATGATCGTGTCGGAGTTGAGGACGCCGGTGTCCGGGCCGCCGTGCAGCTCGTCGAGCACGGACTGGGGCAGTGGGTTCCCCTGCGCGTCCTCCCGGCTGTCGACGCCGACCAGGAGGATGTTCTGGTCGCCCCCGCCGCTGCCGCCCGCGATGACGTCGGTGGTCGTGATGCCCGCCGTGACGTTGCGGTAGAGCCCCCACGCCGCGGCGCTGGAGACCAGAACCAGCGCGGACGCCACGGCCGCCGCAATGCGCAGCCGCCGGGTGACGATCGGCCACGAGACGCTGCCCCCGGGCCGCCACGGCGTCGCTTGCCGCGGCGGACGGCGGTCGAGGCCGCGGCTGCCGGGTGTTCGGGCTCCCGCTCGGGCCGCGCCGGCAGCCGACGCCGCCGAAGGTGGTCGGGCGCCGCCTGCGGGCCTGCTCGTCCCTGCTGTCCGGCCTGTGCTCGGGGTTCGGCCTGTGTCGAAGGTCCGGCCTGTGTCCGGGGTCCGGCCCGTGTCGAAGGTCCGGCCTGTGTCCGGGGTTCGGCCTGTGTCCGGGGTTCGGCCCGTGTCGGCGGTCCGGCCTGAGTCGGCTGTCTGGGCCCCGCTTGCTGGCCAGGCCGCGCCGGTCGTTCGGGTCCCGCCGGAGGTGCGGGCGACGCCGGGTGTCTCGGCCCTGCCGTCGCGCGGCGTCCGCGTGCCGAACGTCGGACGTGCGGTGTCCACTGCTCCACCTCCGATCAGCCCCGGCCCGGCGTCTAGGGTGCATCACCGGGCGCCGCCTGCCCGGCTGTTGCGTGCGCGTGTCGCGGGTGACCTTTGGCGGCGGCGCGGGCGTGACGGTCAGTGAGCAACGGGAGGCGTCGTCGGTGCCGGAGAAGCTGTCGCTGCTGTTGCCCGTTTGGGCTGGTGACCGGCCCGACTACCTCCTGGCGGCGTTCACGTCGAGCGTGCAGGAGCAGACGCGTCCGCCCGACCAGGTCGTCATCGTCCGTGACGGGCCGGTTGGCCCAGCGCTCGCTGCGACCATTGCCGATCTGGCGGCGACGAGCCCCGTTCCCGTCGAGGTCGTCGAGCTTGCCCGCAACGTCGGCCTCGGTCCCGCGCTCGACGCCGGGCTCGCCGCGTGCACGCATGACGTCGTGGCGCGCATGGATGCCGACGACCTCTCGCTGCCCCACCGTTTCGCCGTCCAGATGCCGATCATCGAGGCGGGGAACGATCTCGTCGGCTCCGGTCTGGAGGAGTTCGGGGCGAACGCGGAGGACATCGTCGGCACCCGCACGCCCCCGACCGACCCCGTCGCCATCCGCACCCGCGCCCGCTTCGCCGACCCGTTCAACCATCCGACCGTGGTCTATCGACGCGAGTTGGTGCGCGCCGTCGGCGGTTACACCGACTTCGCCCTGATGGAGGACTACCTGCTCTGGGCCAAGATGCTCGTCGCGGGCGCGCGGGTGGCCAACGTCGCCGAGCCGCT
>DASWUV010000304.1:0-17913 GCA_036401495.1 Pseudonocardia sp.
CGCGAACTGCGCCGAACGGTCACCAACCATCGCCAACCTGCCCAGAAGTCTGGAGCGGATCGTGACCCCATTTCGTCGGCCGCGGCGGCGCGCTCCAGATTCGCTCCAGATCTGCACATATGAGCGCGGTCGGTGATCCAAAACAAGATCGACTAATGATCAACAAGAGATCAGGCAATGGCGGCGTTCCCGCTGGTCAGAACGCAGATCGGGCGACGTCCTCAAAGAGGAACGCCGCCCGATTCCGCCGTCGGGACGACAGGATTTGAACCTGCGACCCCTTGACCCCCAGTCAAGTGCGCTACCAAACTGCGCCACGTCCCGGCACCCTCTCGGGCCCAACGAGCCTACCGCACCGGCAGTGCGGGGCGACGGCACGGGGTCAGGGCTTGCGGCCCCGCTTTTCCCGGACCCGCACCGAGATCCGCACGGGGCTGCCCGTGAAGTCGAACTCCTCGCGGAGGCGCCGTTCGAGGAAGCGGCGGTAGCCCGCCTCCAGGAATCCGCTGGTGAAGAGCACAAATGTGGGTGGGCGGGCGGAGGCCTGCGTCGCGAAGAGGATCTTGGGTTGCTTTCCGCTCCGCACCGGCGGCGGGGTGGCGGCGACGATGTCGGAGAGCCAGGAGTTGAGCTGGCCCGTGGAGATCCGGCGGTCCCAGGATGCCAGGGCGGTGCGCATCGCCGGAGCGATCTTGGCGGTGGACCGGCCGGTGAGCGCCGAGACGTTGACGCGCGCGGCCCACGGCACGCGGACGAGGTCGCGCTCGAGCTCGCGCTTCATCGCGAGCCTGCGGTCCTCGTCAACCAGGTCCCACTTGTTGAACACGAGGACGAGGGCGCGGCCTGCCTCCTCGACCATTGTGATCACGCGCTGGTCCTGTTCGGCGATCGGCTCGCTCGCGTCGATGAGCACGAGCGCCACCTCGGCAGCCTCGATCGCGGCCTGGGTGCGCAGGCTGGCGTAGTACTCCATGCCGCTGGCCGTCTTGACGCGCTTGCGCAGGCCCGCCGTGTCGACGAAGCGCCACACCTCGTCGTCCAGCTCGACCAGCGAGTCGACGGGGTCGACGGTCGTGCCCGCCACCTCGTGGACGACCGAGCGCACCTCGCCGGAGACCCGGTTGAGCAGGCTGGACTTGCCGACGTTGGGCTTACCGATCAACGCCACCCGCCGGGGGCCCGTCCCCGCGCTCGCGCCGAAGTCGTCGCGCGGAGTTTCGGGCAGCGCTTCCAGGATCGCGTCCAGGAGGTCGCCCGTCCGGCGGCCGTGCAGACCGGACACCGGGCGGGGCTCCCCCAGGCCGAGACGCCACAGCGCCGCCGTGTCCGAGACGAGCCGCTCGTCATCGACCTTCGTGGCCGCGAGCAGAACGGGCACCGAGGACCGGCGCAGAATTCGGGCGACCGCCTCGTCCGTGGTCGTGGCACCGACCGTCGCGTCGACGACGAGCAGCACCGCGTCGGCGGTCCGCATCGCGTACTCGGCCTGTGCCGCGACCGCGGCCCGCAGGCCGGTGGCGTCGGGCTCCCAACCGCCGGTGTCGACGAGGGTGAAGCGGCGGCCGTTCCACAGCGCGTCGTAGGCGACCCGGTCGCGGGTGACGCCGGGGACGTCCTGCACGACCGCTTCGCGGCGGCCGATCAGTCGGTTGACCAGTGTCGACTTGCCCACGTTCGGTCGCCCGACAACGGCCAACACCGGCGCGGGTGGCGGCGCCTCGGCCGCGAAGTCGTCGGGGTCCAAACCGAGCTGCTCCATCGCAGCCAGGTCGTCCTGTCCTGTACTCACGTCGGTCTCCGTAAATCGTCGATATCCACGACCAGCCCGGTCAAAGCGACCCGGATGGTCTCGGTGGCCTCCGCCAGTCCGGCACGGCCGCCACCCACCGCCAGCGTCAGCGGCTCCCCCACCAGTACGTCGACCCGAGGGCGGAATCGTCGACCGGCCCCGTCCGGACGACGCGTGCCCCGGCACACGACCGGCAGCAGCAGCGCCCCGGATGTGCGCGCGAGCCACGCCGCCCCGTGCTGGGCCGCCGCGACGTCGCCGCCGGTGCGCGTGCCCTCCGGGAACACCGCGACGAGCCCACCACCGCGAAGCACGTCCAGCGCCGACGTCAGCGGACGCCGGTCGGCGGTGCCGCGCCGCACCGCAACCTGCCCGATGCGCGGCAGCACCCACGCGAACAGCCCGTGGAACATCTCCTGTTTGACCAGGAACACCGTGCGCCGCCCGAACAGCCCGAACAACAGCGGACCGTCGACGAACGCGCTGTGGTTGGCGACGACGACGACGGGACCCTGAGCCGGAACACGTTCGCGATGGTGCACCCGCAGCCGGAACATCGGACGGAAGCACCAGGTGCCGATCCAGCGGGCGAGATCGTGCATCCGCGGTGACGATCCAGCGGGCAGATCACCAGTGTACCCGCGCTCCACGGACGGCCCGCGCGTCCTCACCGCAACAGTCCCCGCTCCTCCACCAGCCGCAGCAGCTCGCCGAGCACGGCGTCGACCGGCATCTCGTCGGTGTCGAGCACGAGTGCGTCCTTGGCGGCGTGCAAGGGTGATGTCTTGCGGGTGGAGTCGAGCCGATCGCGGCGACGCACGTCGGCGAGGACGGTGGCCGGGTTGGCGTCGCGGCCGGCCTTGCGGTCCTGTGCGCTGCGACGCGCGGCCCGCACGTCCTCCGACGCTGTGAGGTACACCTTGAGCCGGGCATCCGGGACGACGACGCTGCCGATGTCGCGTCCCTCCACGACGATGCCGCCGCCGCCCGCGACGACCGCTTCGTCGATCACGGCACGCTGATGCTCGACCAGCGCAGCGCGCACCGGAGGCCGGGCCGACACCGCGCTCACCGCCTGCGTCACCTCAGGGCCGCGGATCTCGGCCTCGACGTCCTCGCCGTCGAGCAGCACATGCGGCTGCGCCGGGTCGGTGACCGGCCGGACGGTCTTCGCCGCCGCCACCGCGACCTGCTCGGCGTCCGGGCTGTCGGGCTCCAGACCTGCGCGCAGGACGGCGAGGGTCACGGCCCGGTACATCGCGCCGGTGTCGAGGTAGGCCGCGCCGCTGGCCTCGGCCAGCCGCCGCGACACCGTGGACTTCCCCGTGCCGGACGGGCCGTCCATCGCCACGACCCCATGCAACCTGCCCGCCACCGGTGCCCCTCCCCGGCCCGCAGAGCGCGAACCGGAACCATCATGCCGGGCGCGCAGCCGGGGCGCCCCGGCGACCTCACACGTCGCGGCCGGGCGTCGAACGGTCCGGGCGGGAAATCGGCGCGGAAGATCAGCGCGGGAGGTCGGAGCGCAGGGCCGCCGCGCCGCGGAGGTAGACGTGGCGCACGTCCGCCCGCGCGAGCCCGGTCTCCACGTGCGCCAGCAGGCGCAGGACGCGAGGCATCGCGCCGGGCACCGCCATCTCGGTCGCGCACATCAGCGGCACGTCGGTGAGCCCGAGGAGCCGCGCGGCGTAGGCGGGGAACTCCGACGTCAGGTCGGGCGTGGCGGTGAACAGGATCGAGATGATGTCGTCGGGGGTCAGGGCATTGCGCGTCAACACCGTCCTGACCAGCTCCGCCGAGCCTTCCAACACCGCGTCGCGGGTGTCCGCGTCGATCTGGATCGCCCCGCGGATCGCCCTAACGCTCACAGGCCCACCGAGCGGTACAGCGACCCGATCTCCGTGTGGGTGAGGCGCCGGAACCGGCCGGGGCGCTGGTTGCCGAGCTGCACGTCGCCCACGGCGGTGCGCACCAGCCGCAGCACCGGGTGCCCGACCTCTTCGAGCAGCCTGCGGACAACGTGCTTGCGGCCCTCGTGGATCACGAGCTCGACCATCGACTTGCCCGCGTGCGCGTCCACCAGCCGGAACCGGTCAATCGCCACGACCCCGTCCTCCAGCTCGACGCCGTCGCGCAGCCGCCTGCCGAGGTCGCGCGGGATCGAGCCGTGCACCTCGGCGAGGTAGGTCTTCTCCACCTCGTACGACGGGTGCATCAGACGGTGCCCCAGCTCGCCGTCGTTCATCAGCAACAGCAGGCCCTCGGTCTCGGCGTCGAGCCGTCCGACGTGGAACAGCCGCGAACGCGCGCCGCCCTCGAAGTGCTCGTCCATCACACCGTGCTCGACGAGCAGGTCACCGACGGACATGCGGCCCTGGTCGTCGGACATCGTCGAGAGCACCCCGCGGGGCTTGTTCAGCGCGAGGTAGGTCAGCTCCTCGTCGAGCACGATGCGCAGCCCGTCGACGTGCACGACGGCCGTCTCCGGATGCACCCGCCGACCCATCTCGCGGACGACCTTCCCGTCGACCGTGACCCGCCCGGCGGCGATCAGCTCCTCGGCGGCCCTCCGCGACGCCACGCCTGCCTGGGCGAGCACCTTCTGCAGCCGGACTCCGTCCGGATGCGCCTCGGTCATCCTCACATCACTCACAAACTCACAACTCGTCGATGGCATCGATGTCGGGCAGCAGCGGGGCCAACGGCGGCAACTCCGTCAAGGAGGCCAGGCCCAGCCGCTCCAGGAACATCTCGGTGGTGGCGAACAGGGTGCCCTGCGTCGCCGGGTCGATGCCCGCTTCCTCCACGAGGCCGCGGGTGAGCAGGGTCCGCAGCACGCCGTCGCAGTTGACGCCGCGCACCGCCGACACCCGCGCACGGGTCACCGGCTGGCGGTAGGCCACCACGGCGAGGGTCTCCAGCGCCGCACGGGTGAGTCGGGCGCGCTGGCCGTCGAGCAGCAGGCGCTCGACATAGGGCGCGTAGACGTCGCGGGTGTAGAACCGCCATCCGCTGCCGGTGCGGCGCAGGTCGATGCCGCGCCCAGCGTCGGCGTAGCCGTCGGCGAGCCGCAGCAGCGCCTCGCGCACTCTGGCCACAGGCTGGTCGAGGGCGTGCGCGAGCTGCTCCTCCTCGGTGGGCGCGTCGACGACGAGCAGCAGCGCCTCGAGCGCGGCGTCGAGCTCGGTGCCCTCGAGCGTGGGCGGGTCGACCACGTCGACGGCCGTCTCGCCTGCCGCGTCGATCGCGAGCACTTCGTCAGGAGCGGTCATCAGGTGTCCAGCGTACGGTGAGCTCGCCGAACGCCTCCGGCTGCTCCAGCTCGACGGCTGCGTTGCGGTAGAGGTCGAGCACGGCGAGGAAGCGCGCGACGACCTCCAGCGGGCCCGCGCAGTCGGCCGTCAGCGCGGCGAAGGTGGCCGAGCCGAGTGCGGCGAGGCGCTCGGCCAGCAGCGCAGCCTGCTCGGCCACCGAGACCTGGGGTGCGTGCAGATGGTCGAGGCCGACCGTCGGCGGCGGCTTGGGCCGGAACACGGCGGCGGCGAGGTCGGCGAACGTAGCGGGGTTGACGCCGAGCAACACCTCCGGCAGCAGCGCCGCGAAGCGCTCCTCCAGGGCGACCGACCGCGGGAACCGACGTGCGGCGCCCGCCTCCAGCTCCACGAACAGCCCCGCCACCTGCTTGTAGGCGCGGTACTGAAGCAGCCTCGCGAAAAGCAGGTCGCGCGCCTCCAACAGGGCGAGGTCCTCGGCGTCCTCGACCTCGGCGTCCGGCAGCAGCCGCGCGGCCTTGAGATCGAGGAGCGTGGCCGCGATGACGAGGAACTCGGTGGTCTCGTCGAGGTCAGCGTCGTCCCCGAGCGCGGCGAGGTGCGCGATGAAGTCGTCGGTGACGCGGTGCAGCGCCATCTCGGTGATGTCCAGCTCGTGCTTGCCGATCAGCTGCAGGAGCAGGTCGAACGGGCCCTCGAAGTTGTACAGCCGGACCGTGAACCGCGGTGGGGAGGCGGTCGAGTCGTCGACGACCGTCACCGGGCGAGAACCTCGCGGGCCAGCATGCGGTAGGCCGCCGCGCCGTTGGACGCGGGCGCCCACGTCGTGATCGGCTCGCCCGCCACGGTGGTCTCCGGGAACCGGACGGTACGGTTGATCACCGCCTCGAACACGAGGTCACCGAACGCCTCGATGACGCGCTGGCGCACCTCGCGGGCGTGCATCGTGCGGGGGTCGAACATCGTCGCCAGGATGCCGATGATCTTCAAATCGGGGTTGAGCCGGTCCTGCACCTTGTCGACGGTGTCCATCAGCAGCGCGACCCCACGCAGCGAGAAGAACTCGCATGCCAGCGGGATGAGGATGGCATCGGCGCAGGCCAGCGCGTTGATCGTCAGCAGGCCCAGTGACGGCTGGCAGTCGATGAGGATCACGTCGTAGCGGTCGAGCACGGGCTTGATGGCCCGGCCGAGCGCCTGCTCGCGGCCCACCTCGGTGACCAGCTGCACTTCTGCAGCCGACAGGTCGATGTTGGAGGGCAGCAGGTCCATCCCGTCGACCGAGGTCGAACGGATCACCTCGTCGATCTCGACGCCACGCTCCATGAGCAGGTTGTAGATCGTGGTCTCCAGCTCGTGCGCCTGCACGCCCAGGCCGACCGACAGCGCACCTTGGGGGTCGAAGTCGACCAGCAGAACCTTGCGGCCGTACTCGGCAAGCGCCGCGCCGAGGTTGATGGTCGACGTGGTCTTGCCGACTCCACCCTTCTGGTTGGCGACCGCGATCACCCGTGCCGGGCCGTGTTCGGCCAGCGGGGCCGGTTCGGGCGCCTTCAAACGGTGTCTCCCCACGGAGTCGACCGCAGTGGTCGGCTCCTCCTCGTCAAGCGGCTCCGAGCGGGGGGCGAAGGGCCGCGGGGTCTGCATGCCGGGCTCCGGTCTGTCGCGGGCGTCCTGGCGAGGACGTTCCGGGCAGAGTAAGAGGAGCCGACGACGACCGGCAACGCGCCCCGCCGTGGAATGGCCGTCGAATTCTGGCGCGAGGTTACCGAGTGTTGTCGATCGGCCGTCGACCGGGTGTCCGCCACCTCACGAACCGGGGTCCGCCGCCTCCGTCGGGCGGCTGGCCCGTCAGCGGCGGGCGCGGGGATGCGAAGTCGCGTAGACCTCCCGGAGCGTGTCGACGGTCACGTGCGTGTAGATCTGCGTCGTGGTGACGGAGGCGTGGCCCAGCAGCTCCTGGACGACGCGGACGTCGGCGCCGCCCGCGAGCAGATGCGTGGCGAAGCAGTGCCGCAACGTGTGCGGCGAAACGTCGCAGACCAGGCCCGCGGCCTCGGCGGCGGCGCGCAGGGTGTGCCAGGCGCTCTGGCGCGACAACCGCGCCCCCCTGGCGTTCACGAACAGCGCGGCACCGCCACGCCCGCGGCGGGCCAGCTCGGGCCGGGCCCGCACCCGGTAGGCGTCGACGGCCGCGAGCGCGGGGCGCCCGACGGGCACGATGCGGTCCCGCCCGCCCTTGCCGTGCAGCCGGACGATGCGCTGTTCGGCGTCCAGGTCGTCGACGTCGAGCCCGACGGCCTCGGAGATCCGCGCGCCCGTCGAGTACAGCAGCTCCAGCAGCGCGCGGTCGCGAAGCGCGACGGGCCCGTCGCCGACGCAGCCCGCCAGCAGCTGTTCCACGTCGTCGATGCTCAACGTGCGCGGGAGCCGGGAGGGCAGCGCGGGCGGGGGAACGTCGCGGGCCACGTCGACGGCCACGAGTCCGTCGCGGGCAGCGAAGCGGTGAAGCCCCCGCACAGCGGCCAGCGCCCGCGCGGTCGACGACGCGGCGAGCGGCGGGTCGGCCTCGCGGAGGGCGACGACGAACGCGGTGACGTCGGCCTCCCGGACCTCGGTGAGGTCGCGCTCGCCGACATGCTCGACGTAGCGGCGCAGGTCGGCGGCGTAGGACCGCAACGTGTTCGTCGCGCTCCCCCGCTCGACGGCGAGGTGGTGAAGGAACGCCTCGACCGCGTCGGCGACCCTCACGGCACCGTGCCGACGAGATCCGCGCCGACCTGCGTCCGGAACGCGTGGGGGCGGTGGATGGCGACGCGCATGCCGCATACTCCCGCATCGCGTGGCCGCCACAGCGGAGAAACGCCCCGGGATCAGGAGAGGTTGGCACCGTGCGCGAAAAGCGTTGCCGGAGCAACGTTTTCCGCGCACGAGCCTGCTACCGCTGCGCGAACCGGATGGGGCGGTCGGTCCAGGGGGCGTCTACGGGGCGGGCGGCCGACGGCGAGCCCGCTAGTGCGTGCGCGGCCAGCACCGCAGCCACGGTGGTCGAGTTGACGATCGTGCCCGCGAGCACCATCCGCACCGCGACCGTCAGCGTCACCCAGCGGGTGATCAGGTCGGCCTCCTCGTCGCCGTCGCCGAGGTCGGGGCGACCCACCTCGCTGAGCCCGCGCGCCAGGAACAGGCGGACCGACTCGTCGGAGTAGCCCGGCGAGGGCGCGAGGTCCAGCAGCACCGACCACTCGGCCGCTTCGAGGCCCGCCTCCTCGCGCAGCTCGCGCCGTGCGGCCTCGACCGGGTCCTCGCCCGCGACGTCGAGCAGCCCGGCGGGCAGCTCCCACAGCCGCCGCCCCACCGCGGGCCGGTACTGGTAGATGAACATGATGCGGTCGTCCGGGTCCAGCGCCGCGATGGCCACGGCGCCCGGGGTCTCGACGATCTCGCGCCGGGCCGTCTTGCCGTCTGGCATCACCACCTCGTCGGCGCGGAGCGCGAAGACCTTGCCCGTGTAGATGTCGATGCTGGACTCGACGCGGAAGTCATGGCGGGCGGTCGTCATGCTCCGGCTCCGTTCACGCCCGCGGTCACGTGCTCGCGGGCGGTCTGGTCGAAGGGAAGCCGGTCGGCCGCCCGGTAGGTCAGCGCGGCACGCACGAACGCGGCGAAAAGCGGGTGCGGCCGGGTCGGCCTGCTCTTGAGCTCCGGATGGGCCTGGGTGCCGACGAAAAAGGGGTGCGTGGCGGGCGGCAGCTCGACGAACTCGACGAGCGAGCCGTCCGGCGATGTGCCGCCGAACACCAGCCCGGCCTCCTCCAGCCGGGCTCGGTAGCCGTTGTTGACCTCGTACCGGTGACGGTGCCGCTCGGACACCTCGCGGGTGCCGTACGCCGCCGCGACGAGCGTGCCTGCCCCGAGCACGGCCGGGTAGGCGCCCAGCCGCATCGTGCCGCCCATGTCCCGCTCCCCCGCGACGACGTCGCGCTGGTCGGCCATCGTCGAGATCACCGGATGCGGCGTCCGCTCGTCGAACTCGGTGGAGTTGGCCTCGTCGAGCCCGGCCAGCGAGCGCGCGGCCTCGATCACCATGCACTGCAACCCGAGGCACAGCCCGAGCGTGGGGATGCCACGGGTGCGGGCGTGGCGGACCGCGCCGAGCTTGCCCTCGATGCCGCGCACGCCGAACCCGCCGGGGATGAGCACGCCGTCGACGCCCTCGAGCGCGGCCGCCGCTCCCGCCGGGGTGCGGCACGCGTCCGACGGCACCCAGTCGATCTCGACGCGGGCGTGGTGGGCGAACCCGCCCGCCCGCAGCGCCTCGGTGACCGAGAGGTAGGCGTCGGGCAGGTCGACGTACTTGCCGACGAGCGCGATCCGCACGGTCTCGTGCGGGTGGTGGACACGGTCGAGCAGGTCGCCCCACACCGTCCAGTCGACGTCGCGGAACGGCAGCGACAGCCGCCGCACCACATAGGCGTCGAGCCCCTCGCGGTGCAGGACGCGGGGGATGTCGTAGATCGACGGCGCATCGGGCGCGGCGACGACCCCGTCGACCTCGACGTCACACATCAAGCTGATCTTGCGCTTCATGTCGTCCGGGATCTCGCGGTCGGCCCGCAGGACGAGCGCGTCGGGCTGGATGCCGATGTTGCGCAGCGCCGCGACGGAATGCTGTGTCGGCTTGGTCTTCAGCTCCCCGGAGGGCGCGAGGTAGGGCACGAGCGAGACGTGCAGGAAGAAGCAGTTGTCACGGCCGACATCGTGGCGGACCTGGCGCGCGGCCTCCAGGAACGGCAGCGACTCGATGTCCCCGACCGTCCCGCCGACCTCGGTGATCACGACGTCCGGGACGACGCCGTCATCGTCGGGCGCGGACATCGCGAGCACGCGTTCTTTGATCTCGTTGGTGATGTGCGGGATGACCTGCACGGTGTCCCCGAGGTACTCGCCGCGCCGCTCCTTGGCGATCACGGTGGAGTAGACCTGGCCCGTGGTGACGTTGGCCCGACCGAACAGGTCGCGGTCGAGGAAGCGCTCGTAATGGCCGATGTCCAGATCGGTCTCCGCGCCGTCGTCGGTGACGAAGACCTCGCCGTGCTGGAACGGGTTCATCGTGCCGGGATCGACGTTGAGGTACGGATCGAGCTTCTGCATCGTGACCCGCAGACCGCGGGCGGTGAGAAGTTGGCCCAGGCTTGATGCGGTGAGACCTTTGCCCAGCGAGGACGCTACCCCGCCGGTGACGAACAGATGACGCGTGGCACGAGGCTGCACGGAACTTCAGCTTACATGCTCGTGGCGATGGCCGATGCAGCGCACGGTTGCGCGTGTCAGGTGCGCGGCGCGGCCCCGTCGGCCGCCGACGCCGCCGTGCCGTACCGGCCCGCGTGCCCTGCGGCCTCCTCGCGGAGCGCCAGCACGGTGCTGACCTGGCCCGCGGCCGTCTGCACGTCGTCGACGGTGGACAGAGTGGCGGTCACGGTGGGGTCGGCCCTGGCGACGCCGACCGCGCCGGTGGCGTCGCTGGATCCGGTCGCGCCCGCCAGCACGGCGCCCCCGCCCGCCGCGTCGAGCTGCGCGGCCATCCGCATCACGACCGCCGCCCCGTCTCCCGCGTCGACGCCGGGGGACGCACCGCCGGTGAGCACGAGCACGAGAGCCGCCGGAGCGGGTGGGTTGCCCGCCGCGAGGAAACCTGCCGTCGTCAGACCGCTCAGCACCGCGGCGGCCTGCGGGCCGACGACCGGCGCCTTGCCGCCCGGACCGGTGAGGATCCCGCCGAGCAGGCCGCCGAGGAGGCTGCCGGTGTCGGCGGCGGCGGGCAGCTGCGCGCCCGCGGGCAGCAGCGTGCCGGTGAGCTGACGCAGCTGGTCGGCGCGGGCCGGGTCCGTCACAGCCGACGTGAGGACGACTCCTCCGCTGACGGTCGCGCCTGCCTGTTTGAGCAACGCGACGAGCCCGTCCCTGGTCGGCCCGTCGGCGCCCGCGGAGACGATCGCGACGCTCTGGCCCTGCAGCACGCCGCGCACCGCGGACGGCCCGACGCGCCGGATGAAGTCGTCGTCGGCCCGCTGCGCGGTCGCGAGCGCATCCCGCTGAGTTGAGAGCTGCTGCACCTGACCGGTCAGGTCGTCCGCCTTCGCGGTGACGGCGCCGAGCAGCCGATCCGACACGCCGCTCGCGCCCAGCACGACGCCGACCGCGAGCGCCAGGAACACCGCGGCGATCGACACCGCGTGATAACGCAAGGAGATCAAGCCAACCAGCCTTTGATCGTCTCGAACAACCCGTTCCATTCCTGGAGGAGCCACGTGAGCAGCGCGCCGCCCGCCGAGGACACGAGCAGCGCCGCGGTCACCGCCACCAGCGCCGCGATGATCATCAACACGATCGCGCCCGTCGAGACCCGGCTGCGGTAGAGCGCGGCGATCACCCGGCTGTCCACGATCGCGCCGCCGACCTGCAGTCGCGTGAGGAACGTCGAGGCGTTGCTGCCCGAGCGACCGCGGTCGAGGAACTCGGTCATCGTCGCGGACAGACCGACGGTGACGACCAGCGACGCGCCGTGGTGGGCCGCCAGCAGGAGCGCGAGGTCCTCCGGATTGGCCGAGCTGGGGAACGTGACCGCGCTCGCGCCGAGATCCTGTACGCGGTGCAGGCCGGGGGCGTGGCCGTCGTTGAAGGCGGGCACGACGATGTCGGCGCCGCTGGTCAGGGCCTGCGTCGAGATGTCGGCCGGGTCGCCGACGATCAACACGGGGCGATGGCCCGCCGCAAAGAGCGCGTCCGCGCCCGCGCCGACGCCGACCAGCACCGGGCGGTACTCCCGGATGTAGCTCTTCAGCCTGCCGAGCTCGGCGGCGTGATCGAAACCGGCCGCGACGACGACGACCTGGCGGCCCGCGAACTCGACGTCCACCGGCGGGATGCCGACGCCGTCGAGCAGCATGGCCCGCTCCTGGCGCATGAACTCGGTGGTGTTGGCGGCGAACGCCTCCAGCTGGTGGGTGAGGCCCGACTTGGCCTCGACCAGCGCGTCGGCGACGGACTCGACGTCCTGGTGGACGCCGCGGCCGAGCTCGAGCTGCCCCGCGTAGACGACGCCGTCGTGCAGGCGGATCTTGCTGCCGTCTTTGATCGTGTGCAGGGTGTCGGCGCCGACCGTGTCCACGAGGGTGATCCCGGCGTCGACGAGGATCTCCGGGCCGAGGTTGGGGAACCTGCCGGAGATCGAAGGAGACGCGTTGACCACCGCCGCGACCCTGGCCGCGACGAGCGCGTCGGCGGTGGCGCGGTCGAGGTCGACTTGGTCGATCACCGCGATCTCACCCGCTTTGAGCCGCTTGACCAGCAGGTCGGTGCGACGGTCCACTCGCGCGATTCCGGAAAGCCCCGGCAGCTCAGGCCGCGAGCGCTGCAACAGGCCGGACAACTTCATGCGCGCACTGTGGCACCTGAGGCCGCTGATTCCAGGAAGGCACGCCGATCCCGTCACCCACACCCCTAGGTGAGTCGTGCACCTCGCCCCGCCGAATTGGGGGCCTCCGGCCCGGTGAGTCGTGCACCTCGCCCCGCCGAGGCCGGCGTTTCGGCACGGTGAACGCAGCATCGCGTGCCGACGGGATCGCCGGACTGAGCGTGCAGGCTCGCCCGAGCCACCGGGCTGGGATGCCCGACTCACCGTGCCGAATTGCACGACTCACCGTGCGGGATTGCACGACTCACCTTGCGGGGAAGCCCGACTCGGCGGGGCGAGATGCACGACTCAGCGTGATGGGATGCTGGACTCGCCTTCTCGGGCGCGGTCGGCCCTGCGGTGCGCGCGGGCCGACTCCAGCAACTCCTCGGCGTGGGCGCGGCCGGTGTCGGTGTCGTCCAGCCCGGCGAGCATGCGGGCGAGCTCGACGATCCGCTCGTCCTCGTCAAGGGCGCGGACGCGGCTGCGCGCCGCCTTGCCCCCGGACCGCGACTTGTCGACTACGAGATGCCGGTCGGCGTACGCGGCGACCTGTGCAAGATGCGTTACAACGATCACCTGGTGACGGGCGGCCAGCCGGGCGAGCCGCCGTCCGATCTCGACGGCGGCGCGGCCGCCCACCCCGGCGTCGACCTCGTCGAACACCATCGTCGGCACGGGATCGGCGCCCGCGAGCGCCACCTCCAGAGCGAGCATCACGCGGGAGAGCTCGCCGCCGGACGCGCCCTTGTGAAGCGGCTGCGGCGAAGCGCCTGCGTGCGGGATGAGGCGCAGCTCGACGTCGTCGACGCCGTCAGACCCGGCCACCAGCTCCCGCCGCCCGACGCGCACGGCGTCGGCGGCCCCTGGCGCTGCCTCCCGTTGGCTGACGGACACGAGCAGCTGGGCGTCGGCCATCGCGAGCCCGGACAGTTCGGCCGTGGTGTCCGCGGCCAGGCGGGCGGCAGCTTCGGTGCGCGCCACGGTGACGGCGCCTGCGTGGTCGGCCAGCTCGACGGCAAGTCCATCGCGACGGGCGGTGAGTGCGGCAACAGCCTCGTCGGACACGTCGAGGGAGCCCAGCCGCTCGCGGGCGGCCTCGGCCCACACCAGGACGCCGTCGACGTCAGCGGCGTACTTGCGGGTGAGCGCCTTCAGCTCGGCTTGGCGCGCCAGCACGGCAGCAAGCTGCTCCGGGTCGGCGTCGAGGCGGTCCAGATAGCCGGTGAGCTCAGCGCCGACATCCGCGAGGAGCGCCAAGGCCTCCGCCAACCGCGCGTCGAGGGCGGACAGCTCGGTGTCCTCCGCGCCTGCGAGCCGGTGCCGCGCCTCGCCGACGAGGGCGAGCGCGGCAGGCGCATCCGGAAGGTCCTCGACGCCGACGAGCGCGGCCTGCGCGGCCGCGGCGACGGCCCGGAGGTCGTCGGCGGCTGCGAGCCGCCGGGCCTGGGCGACGAGCTCGACGTCCTCGCCCGGCAGCGGATTGACGGCGGAGATCTCCATGAGCCCGTGCCGCAGCAGATCCGCCTCCTGCGCAAGTCGTCGGGCGCCGTCCCTGCGCTCGACGAGCTCGGTCGCGAGCCTCAGCCACTCGGCCCGCACAGCGCGGTAACGCGCCAACGGCAGCCCGACGGCGTCTCCTGCGAACCGGTCGAGCAGCGCGCGCTGTTCGGCGGGACGGAGCAGCCGCAGCTGGTCGTTCTGACCGTGAACGGCCAGAGTTGCCTCCGCCAACCTGCCGAGAACACCGATCGGAACGGACCGGCCGCCGAGGTGCGCGCGTGAGCGGCCATCGGCGCCCACCGTGCGGATGGCGATCAACGTGCCGTCCTCGTCGGGCTCGGCGCCGACCTCATCGGCCACCGCGAGCGCCGCGGGAAGTGCGCTGAACCGGCCCTCGACGACCGCGCGCTGCGCCCCTCCGGCCACGCGCGACGCCTCCGCGCGCCCCCCGCCCAGCAACGTCAACCCGGTGACCACCATCGTCTTGCCCGCGCCCGTCTCACCGGTGAGCACCGTCAGCCCTGGATCCAGGTCGAGGGTGGCGTCGTCGATGACGCCGAGACCCTGAATCCGCATCTCGGCCAGCATGTGCGGCAGCCTACGGCGCTTTCTCCGGGTCCAAGGGCGCCCCGCGCCATCCGCGCACGGGAAGGTCGAACTTGCGCACCAGACGGTCGGCGAACGGCCGCCCGTCGAGCCGGACCATGCGTACGGGAGTGCTGCCCCTGCTGACCTCGACGCGCGCACCCGCCGGAAGCTTGAACGTGCGCCGCCCGTCGCAGTCCAGCACGGCGGGGGGACCGGACGACGCGACCTCCACCGCAACCTTGCTGTCCGGCGAGATCACCATCGGCCGCGCGAAGAGGGCGTGTGCGTTGCTCGGCACCAGCAACAAGGCCTCGACCTGCGGCCAGACGAGCGGACCCCCCGCGGAGAACGCGTATGCCGTCGAGCCGGTGGGAGTGGCGCAGAGCACCCCGTCACAACCGAAAGCCGACACGGGCCGCCCGTCGACCTCCAACACCACTTCGAGGATGCGCTCGCGCGTCGTCTTCTCGATCGCCGCCTCGTTGAACGCCCAGGTGCGGGCGAGCACGTCGCCGTTGCGCCGGGCCACCGCGTCGATCGTCATGCGCTCCTCGACCGCGTAGTGCTCACACACGATCGCGTCCAACGCACCCGCGAGGAACTCCTGCTCCGCCTCCGCGAGAAAGCCGTAGTGGCCGAGGTTGACGCCCAGCAGCGGAACGCCGGTGGGACGAGCCAGCTCGGCAGCGCGCAGGACGGTGCCGTCCCCGCCGAGAACCAGCACGACTTCCGCACCCTCCGCGCAGCCGGGCCTGCCCTCGACCACTCGGGGTTCCAGCCCCGCCGGGAGATCGGCGGCGCTCACTTCCGCCCACTCGTCGGCGATCACCCGCGACCGGATCCCGCCCACGGCCAGCCGCTGGGTGACCTCGGCTGCGGTACGCAGGTTGGTTTCACGCCCCGCATGCAGGACGAGCAGCACCTCACGCGTCACTGCGGACCAGCCTCCACTGCTGCGGCCAGCACATCGTCGCCGACGTCTTGGCCGGACCTGCGCAGATGCAGGAAGAACTCGACGTTGCCGGACGGCCCCGGCAGCGGGCTCGCGACCGCCCCGGCCAAACACAGCCCGGACGCGCGACCGGCGGCGGTGACGTCGCGAAGGGCAGAGAGCCGCAACGCCGGATCGCGGACCACGCCGCCCGCGCCCAACCGCTCCCGACCCACCTCGAACTGCGGCTTCACCATCGGCAGCAGCACACCCTCCTCGACCGTGCAGGCCACCAGCGCGGGCAGCACCGTCCGCAGAGAGATGAACGACAGGTCGGCCACGGTCAACTGCACCAGGCCGCCGATCGCCTCCGGCGTGAGCGTGCGCACGTTGGTGCGATCATGCACGTCGATCCGCTCGTCGCTGCGGAGCCGCCACACCATCTGGCCGTAGCCGACATCGACGGCGACGACGTGCGCCGCGCCCCGTTCGAGCAACACGTCGGTGAAGCCGCCGGTTGAGGCGCCCGCGTCCAGACAGCGAAGGCCCGCGGGATCGATGCCCAACCCGTCGAGCGCGCCGATCAGCTTGTGCGCCCCGCGCGACGCCCATTCCCGTTCGGGCGCGGTGCGGACCGTTACCGGGGTGTCGCGATCGACCACGGTGGCAGGCTTGCCTGCAGGCACTCCACGCACGGCGACGCGGCCCTGCTCGATCAGCTCGGCCGCCTGCCCCCGCGAGCGGGCCAGCCCTCGGCGCACGAGCTCGGCATCCAGCCGGGCCCTCGTGACCACGATCGTCACCCGTCGCCCGCGGCAAGCGCCTCACCGAGCGCGGCGTGCACCCGTTCGTACGCCGCAACGTGCTCGGCGAGTGGGCGGCCTTGGAGCCCTTCGAGCCCGGCCATAGCCTCGTCGACTCGCACAGCGGTATCGACGGGCTGGTGTGCGGTCCCGGGGGGCGGTGGCCCCGGGAGGGGAGCGTTCATGACTTCACGGTAGCCGAGACGTCCGACAGTCCGAGAGCGTCCAGCGCCCTCGATGCTCGGCTGTCTCCGCCGCGAACGGTGGCCGCTCCCCCGCCGTCGGCCCAATGTGCTCCGCACAACGACAGCAGCGCGTCGATCGGATCGTCGCCGCCGTCCGAGGTGAGGGTCCACTGGCCTGCGCCGCCCTGAACCGTCCAGCCGGACCGTGCGCCCGGCGTCAGATCGCGGGGATCGCGCATGAGCCCACTGAGATCGGCGGCGACGAAGTCAGGACGGCGGAGCGGTGCAGCGGCGAGCAGCTCGGCGGCATCCGAGACACCGGTGAGGACGAGCAGGGCCGGGATGCCCGCGGCGCGTCCACCTTCGATGTCGGTGTCCAACCGGTCGCCGATCATCAACGGGCGCCGCGCTCCGGTCCGCCGCAGGGAAGCATCCACGAGCGCAGGCGCGGGCTTCCCCGCCACCTGCGGCTCGAGGCCGGTCGCCGTGCGCAAGACGGCGACCATCGAGCCGTTGCCCGGCAGCGGACCGCGCTCGGTCGGCAGGGTGGGGTCGAGATTGCAGGCGACCCACACCGCGCCGCGGCGCAGCGCGACGGACGCGTCGGCCAGGACGCGCCAACCGGTGTCGGGGCTGTGGCCCTGGACGACGGCGGCGGCGTCCGCAGCCTCCGTGGTGACCGTGAGCCCGACCCTGGTGATCTCGGCGGCCAGCGCGTCGGTGCCTACGACCAGCACTGCCGCCCCGGTCGACAGCTGCTCAGCCAGCATGTCCGCGGCCGCCTGCGAGCTGGTGACGACGTCGGCCTCGGTCGCGGGAAAGCCGAGGTCGGCGAGTTGCCTGGCGACGTCGGAAGGCCTGCGGGAGGCATTGTTCGTGACGTACGCGGTGCGCACGCCGCGCGCGGCCGCGCTTTGTATGGCCTCAACCGCGCCCGGCACGACGTGTGGTCCCTGGTAGAGGGTGCCGTCGAGGTCGGCGAGCAGAACGTCGTACCGATCGAGGAGATCGGTCACCGACCGGCCGCCCCGCCCTGAACCGAGGTCGAGACGTCGGTCAGCGCAGTCCAGTCGGAGTCGGTCGGCGGCGCCGCATGTGGTGCGTCGGGACCATCCGGCTCCTCGTCAGTGGTCTCGGCGTCCGCGTCCCGACCGCCGTGGGCCGCCTGCCCCGGCTCGTCGTCGGCTTCGTCGGTATCTGCCGCGAGTGCTTCGGGCTGCTCGGTCGGCTCGTCGTCGACGACCTCGATGTGGAGGTCCAGATCAGCGGCGTCAGGGTCGGCCACGACAGACTCGTCGTCCTCGTCAACCGCGTCCTCATCGAGGGCGAGGTCGTCCTCCTCCTCGTCGAGGGCGAGGTCGTCGTCCTCGGCGACGGCGACGGCCG
>DASWUV010000305.1:0-2377 GCA_036401495.1 Pseudonocardia sp.
GCCAGCGCGGCCGCCTCGAGCTGTGACCGGACCTCCAGCTTGCCCAGGATCGACCGGACCTGGGTGCGGACCGTGGCCACCGAGACCACGAACTCGGCGGCGATCGCGGCGGGGCGGCGCCCTTCGGCGAGCAGGTCGGCGATCTGCCGCTCGCGCGGGGTCAGGCGGGCGAACCGGGTCTGCACGGCCGCGCGTTCACCGGCAGCCGAGCCCGCCAGACCCCGCAGCCGCTCGCGTTCGTCGTCGGCCAACAAGGTGCGGCCTTGCGCGACCTGCACGACCGCGTTCACGAGCTGGTCGAACGGGGCCGACTTGGCCACCCGGCCGACCGCGCCCGCCGCGACGGCCAGCGCGACCCGGATCTCGTCGGCCGAGCCGGTCACCAGCAGCACCCGCCACCCGGCGCGCCGCAGGCGCGGCACGAGTGCGGCGCCGTCCAGGCCGTCGCCCAGATCCAGGTCGAGCAAGACGAGACCGCCCGGCGGCGCGGGCTCGTCGAGCCGTCCGACGATCTCGTGCGGCGCCATGACCGAGGCCCGCACCCCCTCGGCGCGCAACGCCACGGACAGCGCGCTCGCGATCAGCGCGTGGTCGTCGACGATGACGACGGGCACGGTCATCCGACGAGGCGCCGCCCGACCCGGTCCGCCGCGGGCAGCTCCACGACCGCGGTGACACCCTTCTCCGACGTGCGCAGGGTGATCGACCCGCCGCAGGCCCGCAGCAGGTCAGCGGTGATCGCCAGGCCGAGCCCTGAGCCTGCCGACTGCGGCCCGCACACGCCTCGCAGCAGCAGTGCGTCGGTGGCGCCCCCCGGCAGGCCGGGCCCGTTGTCGGCGACCTCGATGCGCACCCGCTCGCCGGTTCGTCGCGCACGCATCCGGACGGCCGCGCCGGGCGCGTGGCGTGCGCAGTTCACGAGCAGGTTGGCGATCACCTGGGCCAGCGTCGAACCGTCGACCGCGGTGATCGGGTCACCCTCGACCGCCACGTGCACCTCGGTCCCCGAGGCACCGTGCACGGCGGCGAGATCACGCAGGATCGACGCGACCGCGGTCGGCTTCACGCTCTCCGCGCGCCTGCCGTTCAACATCTCCTGCAGGCGGGCGAGCTCCCCGCGGGCGGCGTCGAGCAGAAGCCGGTGCTCGCCGGGCGTGTGGAGGTGGGCGGCGCTCAACACGCTGGCCGCGCCGGTGAGGCCCGCGACCAGGTTGCGCAGCTCGTGGTCCCGATCGGCAACGGCGGTGAGCGCCGCCTCGGCCTCGGCGAGACGGCGACGGGTGACGGCCAACTCACGACGGAGGTTGCGCACGGGGGCCGCTCCGCGCGTTGCTCCCGCGGCGAGCGCGGGGCGGCAGCCGGACAAGTTGTCGATCACGTGCGCCTCTTCGTACCGGGAACGGTCGCCGGGGTGGGACCGGGAGCTGGGCAGCTCCACCGGGCAGTTCGGCATGTGCCTGACACCTGTTACAGAACGGCACGTGTCATGCCCAGAGAGTCACAGCGGTCGAGTGGGATGAGCAGGGTGCTGCCGGAGGTGCACGGGGAGGCTGGTGCCCAATCGGACCGACCCGCGGCTGTGGCCCTTCGCAGGCGCTCCCCACGGCGGGTGATCACGCGGTGGCGGCCGCCAGGCCGCCAGGCCGCCACGCCGCGCCGCGCGATGCCCGGCACCCGCGGTGTCGTGCCCGCACCGGCGTCCGGGCACGGGTGCGAGCCCCGCAACGCCGGTGCGACGGCCTCGCCGGGCGCTGTCGTGGCCGCTACTGCTTGCGCGCAGGCCGGGACTGGGGCACGAGCAGGTGCATCGCCACCCCGAGCAGGACCACCCCCAGCGCGAGCAGCGCGCCGAACGGGCTGATCAGGCGATCCTTGAGCAGCCCGACGACCGGCACGTCGTACCAGTACACGCCGTGCACGTCAGCCGCGGCAACCGAGCGCACGTCGGGCCCGTTGTTCGCGTCGCCCTGGGTGCGGAACGTGGGCCCGGGGAGCACCTCGACGACCCGGTGGGTGACGGTGCGGGTCGCGCCCGTGCCGGGTTCCCGGTCGGTGAACGTGATGATGTCGCCCGCGCGGACGGTCGCCACCGGCTGCGGGCGCACGACGACCGTCGACCCCACCGGCAGCGTCGGCTCCATGCTGCCGCTCAGCACCGTCAACGGCGTGGCGCCCGCGATGGCCGGAATGACGGCGACGGCCAGCGCCGCGGCGACGACCGCGAGCAGCGCCGCGCCCGCGATCCACGCACCGAGCCTGCGCACCGGATGCGGCTTCCCGGACGCCGGAATCACCGGTAAGCGCACGGTCTCCTGTTCCACCGACATGCGTCCTCCTCAGAATTGTTTCTGGACAGCGTCGATGACGCCGTCGTGGT
>DASWUV010000306.1:0-7515 GCA_036401495.1 Pseudonocardia sp.
CCAGCGCGTCGATCAGGAGCCGGATGGGGGCGACCACGCCGGAGGCCACTCGGCGCCGTTCGCGGGCACGGCACCGGTGTTGTGGAGGTCGCACCGGCGTCCTGGCGCGGGTGCGGGCACGAGATCGCCGGTGCGGCCGCGCCCGCCGCCCGCCCGCCGCCCGCCCGCCGCTCGTGACCACGCGAGGCGCGACGGCGGGGCGCGGCGGTCAGGGGGTGATCGCCACCGCGGTCACGCCCGCCAGCGTCGGCACGACGAGCGCGGTGCCGCTCACCGCGGGCGTCGCGAACCGGGTCGCGGCGCCGACCGGGACGGTGGCCCGGACCCTGCCGCTCGCGGCGTCCAGGCCGTGCAGCGTGCCCGCGGTGTCCACGGCCCAGACCGTGTGTCCGACGAGCACCGGCGAGCTGTTGACGTCAGCGCTGCGCCAGCCCTGGGTCATCCGGTCGTTCCCGCCGACCGTGATCTGCGTCAGGCCTTCGGTGCACGGCAGGTAGGCGACCGCACCGCCGCCCGCACCCGCCGTGACCGCGCTGCCGCCGTAGGACTGGCAGCCCGAGAGCTGCGTGAGCTGGCCGTCGACGCCGCCGAGCCGGTCGACGTCGGCCAGGTACACGTTTCCGCCCTTGCCCGCCGTGATCACCCGGTGACCGCCCGGGAGAAGCACCGGGCCTGCGGAGCCCAGATCGGCGTCGTCCGAGTTCTCCTCCGCCCACCCGGACGGCGCGAACCCGTCGCGGAGCTGCAGCGTCGGCGACAGGCGCAGGACCGAGTCGCTGTGGTCCCACGCGCCGCCGACGGCCGCGCCGTTGCCCGTCGTGACGAGCAGGTCGCCGCCGGGCAGCCCGACCGGCCCCGGCGAGCTCCAGATCCCGCCCTCGCGCGGAGTGGGCACGCTGAACGTCGTCAGCGGATCGTCACCGGTGACCGGTGCGCCCACCACGCGTCCGAGGTACGCGCCGCAGTCGCCGTAGTTGCCGCCGTAGGGCACGTAGACGACGCCGTCGGAGAGCAGGAGCGCCCCGCGCTGCAGATGCGTGGCCGGTCGGCTCCCCGGCGCGTCGACGAGCCGGTTGTTGCGGATCTGGCCGGTGAGGAGGTCGACCGAGAACAGCACGTGCCGCACCCCGGCAGGCGTCGCCGCGGCGCTCGGGGCCACCGTCGCGGTCGCCGACGCGCCGGGGGTGGCCGTGCCGCTGGTGGTGCCGTGGGTGAGCGGGCTCTGCGTCGTGGCGACGGCGAACACCTGCCCCGTGGCCGCGTCGTACACAGGCGTGCCGGTGATGCCGACGGCAGGCGTGATGTCACCGCAGGGCAGGTCGTTCGCCGGGACGGGATCTGCGAGGTGGGTGCGCCACACCGTGGCGCCGGTCGCCGCGTCGAGGCCGTACAGCGAGCCGCCCTCCGTGGCCGCGACGACGAGGCCGCGGGCGATGAGCGGGCTCGCGTAGACCGCGCCGTCCAGCGTGGCCCGCCAGGCCACCGCGGGCGATGACGGATCCGGCCCGGCGGGCACGGCGCCGGAGCGGGCGACGTCGCCGTGGTAGGTCGGCCACTCGGCGCCGAGGGTGAGCGCGGTCGCGGCAGACCCGGTCGTGACCGCGGCGGTGGGCGGGCTCGCCGGGGGCGCGGCAGGCGCCGAGCAGGCGCAGAGCGCGAGCGCCGCGCCGAGCAGCGCCGCGACCGAAGCGGGCAGCGCGCGGGGGTGCGTCGCGCTGCGGGCCACACTGCCGCGCGTCAAGGGGCCTCCTCCGTTGCCGGGGAGGTGATCGTCGCACGCCCGCCGTCAGGCCGCCGCGACGGCCACGCCCGCGAGTTGGCGGGCGAAGGAGTCCAGCGCGGCCGCGGAGTCGCGATCGACGAGCCAGGCGAGCGTCACGCCGTCGGTGACCACGACGAGCATCCGCGCGACCTGCTCCACCGGCATCGACCACCTGACCCCGCAGCTCGTGGCGATCGCCGCCAACGTGGCCCACGCCGTCTCGTGGTAGGCCTTCGTTGCGCCACCGTCGAGCGAGGCGTCGCGCAGCGCGTGCTGGGTCAGCGTCATGAGCACCGACCCGCGGTTGGGGTCGTCCTCGACGGTCTCCCAGCAGTGGCGCAGGCTGGCGACCAGCGACTCCTCGACGGTGCCGCGCGGCGGCGTCGCCTGTTGCGCGGCGATCAGCCCGCTCATGGTCTGCTCGGTCAGCTCGGTGAGCAGCTCCTGCTTGGATGCGAGTGGTCGAGTCGGTCAGCCGTCCCAGACGCTTGACTCGCTGTCGAAACGTATCGCATCCTGTCCGGAATGTCGGGAGGTCGTTCGTGGATGACGGTGGTCATGCCCCACGTCTCCCGCGCGCGCCGCGCCGCTTCGCCTTCGGCAACGCCTACCTCGAGCGGGTGCTCGGATGAACGTGCACGATCTACCGACGCCCGCCTTGCTCGTCGACGCCGACGCGCTGGAGGCCAACCTCGCCGAGATGGCCGCGACGCACCCGGGGCCGCGCCTGCGCCCGCACGTCAAGGCGCATAAGACCACCGAGCTCGCGCGGCGGCAGGCGGCGCTGGGGCACACCGGATTCACGTGCGCGACGATCCGCGAGGTCGAGGGCATGGCCGCCGCCGGACTGGGCGAGGACCTCCTGCTGGCCAATGAGGTGCTCGACGCCCGACGGCTGGGCGTGCTCGTCGAGGACGGGGCGCGGGTGACGGTCGCGGTCGATTCCGCGGCGACGCTCGCCGCCGCCGTCGCGGGCGGGGTGCGGGAGGTGCTCGTCGACGTCAACGTGGGCCTGCCGCGCTGCGGGATCAGCCCGGAACGCGCCGGGTGGTTGGCCGACCGCGCCCGCGCGGCCGGGCTCTCGGTGCGCGGCGTCATGGGCTACGAGGGCCACCTCATGATGCTCGCGGACGCGGCCGAACGGGCCCGGCTCACCGAGGAGTGCATGGCGAGGCTGTCGGCCGCGCACGGCGACGTCGGCGGCGAGGTGGTGTCCGGCGGCGGCACCGGCACGTACGCGATGAACACCTGGGTCACCGAGCTCCAGGCGGGCTCCTACGCGCTGATGGACACCGCCTACACGGCGGCCGGGCTGCCGTTCCAGCAGGCGTTGTCCGTGCTGGCCACGGTGATCTCGGTGACCGACCACGTCGGCAGCCTGCCCGGCTGGGCCGTGGCCGACGTCGGGCTGAAGGCGCTCGGCATGGACCACGGGAACCCGACGGTGCAGGCGCACTCCCCGTTGCAGGGCGCTGCGACCGGCCAGGTGTGGTTCGTCTCCGACGAGCACCTCACGTTCGCCCCGGCGGCGCCGCTGGCCGTCGGCGACCGGGTGCACGTGCTGCCTGCCCACGTCGACCCGACGGTCACCCTGCATGAACGCATGCACATCGTGCGTGACGAGAAGGTGCTCGACACGTGGACGGTCGATCTGCGCGGCTGGTGAACGGAACACCACCGGCCGATCACTCGTTCTCCCGGAAGGGGAGAACAGGAGGAACGGGGTGCATCGGCACCTGAACGGCCTGAAGACGGCGGTGCTGCTGGGCGCGCTGAGCGCGTTGGTGCTGTTCGCAGGGTCGCTGTTCGGCCGCACGGGTCTGGTGGTCGCGTTGGTCGCCGCGCTCGCGATGAACGGCTGGGCCTACTTCCGGTCTGACACGATCGCGCTGCGGGCCATGCACGCCCGGCCGATCACGGAGCCGGAGCACCCTGTGATGTTCCGTATCGTCCGCGAGCTGTCGCGGGCCGCACGCCAGCCGATGCCGCGCCTCTACGTCAGCCCGACGGCTGCGCCCAACGCGTTCGCCACCGGTCGCAGCCCCCGCCACGCCGCGGTGTGCGCCACGACCGGGCTACTGGCGATGCTGAACGAGCGTGAGCTGCGCGCCGTACTGGGCCACGAGCTCTCCCACGTCTACAGCCGCGACATCCTGATCTCCTCCGTGGCAGGCGCGCTCGCGTCGATGATCAGTTTCCTGGCAAGCATCGCGATGTTCGCGGGCCTGTTGGGCGGCGACGACGAGAGCGAGAACCCGTTCGCCGCCCTGTTGCTCGGGCTGCTGGGCCCGATCGCGGCCGGGTTGGTGCAGATGGCCGTGAGCCGGTCGCGGGAGTACCAGGCCGACGCGCGGGGCGCCCGGCTCACCGGCGATCCGCTCGCCCTCGCCTCGGCGCTGCGAAAGCTGGAGCGCGGCACCCAGCTCGCGCCGCTTCCCCCCGAGCCCCAGCTCGTGTCGCAGTCGCATCTGATGATCGCCAGCCCGTTCCGGTCAGGGGAGCAGCTGGCCCAGCTGTTCGCCACCCACCCGCCGATCGAGGAACGCATCCGGCGGCTGGAGCAGCTGGCCGAGCGCTAGTGTCCTGATCGCAGCGAGACCGACACCTCCGTTGATCAAACAACGAAGACGACCGGCTCGCCGCGATCACCCGGCCACCGCGGCGCGCTCGGCCCGCATCCTGCTGCGCTTCGGTTTGTCCCTCAGAGCGTCAGGAGACGCGCCCGAACCGCGCGAGGAGCTGCGACTGCTCGTCCGCGCCTTCCGGAACGGTCACCCGCGGCCCGATCAGGCCTACGCCCCGGTAGGCGTCCTCGTTGGCGGTGAACCACGTAAGCACATCGTGTACGGCGCCTGCGTCGAGCCGGTCGTCGACGCCCAGTGCGCGCGCGAGGTCCCACGCGTGCACGAGGTGGTCGGCGGCGAGCTGACGGGCGTACTCCGCGCCTGCGACAGCCCCGAACGACAGGTGCACGGTGGTCGCCCGCACGCCGTCCGCGGTGGCCGCGGCCAGTGCGGCTTTCGCCGCGTCACGGGCTGCCGCCATCGGGTCGGACCCGAGCAGGTCGCCGTCGAGGTCGCTGACCTCAGTGATGGTCAGGCCCGAGAACAGCGGCGGCGTCCACCGCTCCTCGACGACGATGTGGTGCACCAGCGCGCGGACGTCCCAGCCGGGCAAGGCTGTCGGGGCGGCCCAGCGCCCGTCCACGGCCTCCAGGCGGCCAGCGAACGCCGCGTCGCAGCGGGCGTAGAGATCCGCGACGGCGAGTGCGGTCACGACGCGCTTCCCGCGGCCCCGCTGTGCCTGGCGTCGCTGGGTGCGTCGTCCTTCGCGTAGTTCGACGCGCCCCACCAGTCCACGACGACGACGGGCTCGTCGCCGACCACCCACGCGTCGTGCCCGGACGGCAGCGCGGTGACCTGGCCCGGCGTGGCGTCGAACTCGACGCCCTCGGCCGTGCGCACCCGCAGCGTCCCGGCCACGTGGTACTGGAAGTGCGGCGCCTCGCACAGGTCGGTGCCCGCGAGCGGCTTGACGTCGTTCGACCAGCGCCAACCCGGCTGGAGGGTCAACCTGCCGATCTCGGCGCCACCGATCTGCAACAGGTCGACGCGGCCGTTCGGGAACTCGCGGGTCTCGGTGGGGGTGGCGAAATCCAGCTGCTCGTACACGGTTTCTCCTCTGTTTTCTCGGCGGTCGGAATCCGATGCGACGAACGTAGGAAGCGCACCTTGCGGATGGTTAGCGGTGCGGGACGATGACCACTGTGGACGTGCACCTGCAGCTGCTGGGCCGCTTCCAGGCGCGCCGCGGCGGCGAGGAGGTGCCGCCTGCCGCCTTCGGCGGACGCAAGGTGCGCACGCTGCTGCGGGTGCTCGCCGTCCGCCGCCCCGACCTGGTTCCGCACGACGCGCTGGCCGACGTGCTGTGGCCCGACCGGTTGCCCGCCGACCCCGCGACGAACCTCGGCGTGCTGGTCAACCGCGCCCGTCGGGCGCTGGGCGACCCGGCGACGATCGTCACCGGTAGCGGTGGGTACGCGCTCGGCCGGTGCGGCGTCGACGTCGAGGAGTTCCTGGCTGCGCTGAACCGGGCCCGCGCGGCCGCCGACCCCGCGACCGCGGCGCGGGCCTGCGCCACGGCCTTGGCGATGTGGGGTGAACCCCTCCCGGAGGACACCTACGCCGACTGGGCCCGCGCCGCCAGGGAGCGCCTGCGCCGGGCACGGGCGGAGGTGGCGGTGCGGGCGGCCCGGGCCGCGCTAAGTCTGGGTGACCCGCGGGCCGCGGCCGCCCACGCCGCCGACGTCGTCGCGGGTGATCCGCTCGACGAGTCGGCTGTCCTCGTGCTCGCCGAGGCACTGACGGCCGCGGGCGACCCCGCGGGTGCGCTGGCCCGGATCGCCGACCTGCGAAGGCTCCTCGCCGATCAGTTGGGCGTCGACCCGTCCGCCGAGGTCGAGCACTTGCAGATGGCGTTGCTGCGGGGCGAGGTCCGACCGGCCCGCAGGATCTCCGTGCCCGCGCCTGCCGCGCCACGGCCCTTTGCCGAACTGGCGTTCGTCGGCCGCGATGATGAGCTGGGCAGGTTGCGGTCGGCCGTGGCCGCTGGCGGGCTCGTCCTGCTCGGGGGCGTCGCCGGTTCGGGCAAGTCCCGGTTGGTCGAGGAGCTGGCGCGCAACGCCGCGCTGCCGGTGCTCGCCGTCCGCGCGTTCCTGCCCGAGCGGGCCGAGGCGTGGGGGCTCGCGCGCTCTGTGCTGCGCGAGGCGTTGGCGGTGGACGCGGCGGTCGCCGATGCGCTGCCCGCGAACGCCCGCGACGCGCTGTCGGTCCTGCTGCCGGAGCTCGGTGGTGCGCCGACCTCAACGCTGGACGCGGAGAGCCGCCGCGCGCTGCAGCACGCAGGCGGCCTGGGGCTGCTCGAGGCCGCGGTGGCTGACGGGGTGCTGCTGGTGGTCGACGACCTGCAGTGGGCCGACCCCAGCAGCCTTGCGCTGATCGGCTCCGCCCTCGCCCGGCTGCCGCGGCTCGCGGCGGTGCTCGCCTACCGGCCCGAGGAGCTGTCGCAGGACACGCTCGACGGGCTGCGCGGCGCGCGCGGTGCCGTCGAGATCGGGCTCGACCCGCTGTCGGCCGCGGCGGTGGACGCTCTGGTGGCCGACCCCGAGCTGGCCCGCGCCGTGCTGGCGTCCACCGACGGCACCCCGTTCGCCATCGCGGAGGTGCTCCGTGAGCTGGCCGTCCGCGGCGTGGTGGCCCCGGGACCCGACGGGAGGTGGACAGCGCGCGTGGCCTCGGCCGCCGAGCAGGCCGCCGCGCTCGGTCGGGCGGGGCAACGGGAGGCGATCGGGCGGCGGGCGGCACGGCAGTCCGGCCTGCCTGCGCAGGTACTGGCGCTACTCGCGTTGCTGGCCAGGGAGGTACCCGCGCGAACCGTCGCCGCCGCGTCGGGCTCGGAGACCGGGGCGGTGCTCGAGGCGCTGGCGGCGCTGGCAGCGGCGGGCCTCGCGCGCCTGGGGGAGGAGGGCTGGGCCACGGCGCACGACCTGGTCGCGGAGACGGTCACCGCCGTACTGCCCGACGGCGAGCGCGGCAGGTTGCACTGCCTGCTGGCCCGCGCGTTGGAGGCCGAGGACGCCGACCCTTCCGAGACCGCGCGGCACCACCGGGCGGCGGGCGACCTGACCGCGGCGGCGCGCGCCTGGCTGCGCGCGGCGCACCAGGCGCTGGCCGGGCACGCAACAGCGGAGGCCG
>DASWUV010000307.1:0-8005 GCA_036401495.1 Pseudonocardia sp.
GCACACCCCGATCAAGATCCTTCCGCCGCTCGTCATCACGACGGAGCGGGTGGCGACGACCACGCCTGCGCCGCCCCCGACGACCACTGTCGTGAAGACGACCACAGCGACACCCACGTCGAGCGTCACACCCACGTCCACGACGGCGCCGACGACGACCGCCGCATCGACGACTACGCCGACCCCGCACTGAGGTCCGGCGATCGCGTTTTCGAATGCGCGCCGCTGAAGAACTCCAGGATCGTTCACTAGTGCAAAGAGCAGTTACTCCGACTGGGCGACGTGGACGGCAATCGGCTCACGTAGCCCTGACCGAACCTCTACTCATGCTCGCATGACCAAGTATTCTGATTCGCCCACGTGGCGCCATTGCGTCCGCATCGGTCTCACAGTCATCGTCGTCGCAACGCTTGCCGGTGGCGCCACGGCCACTGCATCCACGGCATCCACTGCATTGCTCGCAGCATCATCGCCGTTCGCGGCGCCCCGCGGCGTATCGGCGCCTGCGATAGCCGCAAGCGGATCGTCGGCGAGTTCGTACGCAGTAGCGGTTCAGCTGACGGCATTTCAACCTCGCACGGTCGTTCTGGGACCGAAGGCAACCAAACGGATACTGGGAGCTCTGACCGCCGGGGGTACGACTTTAGCCGTCATCGTGTGTCAAGCGGTGGTTCCCGCAGATCTGAAGCAATTCTGCGCAGGCATCGTGGCCGGCACCGCTGCGATCATCGGAGCAGGCGACAGCGGCGAGAAGTGTCTATCCATCACGGCCACCCTCGGCGTTCCGCCGGTACGCGTGAGTCTTGTGCCCTGCCCCGTGCCCGGGCCCGCTCCGGTGCCTGCGCCCAACGTCTTCGATGAGACACAAACTGATCCTTATATTGACGCGCTTGCACCATCCTTTCCCATTTCCGGCCACGCCGGCGCATACCGGTTTCCCGGAGCATAGGGTAGAGTCTCCCTACGGGTTCTCAAGAACGCCGCGGAAGATATCGCAGGTCGGAGGGTAAGATATGGATAATTTTACTCTCATCATGTGCGCTTCCATTATTGGCGCCCTTATGTTTGCGGGCGTGGTTACGATAGTGAACAGAACCAAGTCGGGCAAATTCTTCGGCTACCTGGCATGTGCCGTTATCGCCGTCGCACCGCTATTTGGGCGGTATGCCGCCATAACTTATGCGGTGGCAGGCTTGGTGGCGGCTGCCGGGGTGGTGATCGGCCGTCGAGCGTTGGCGCGGCGTCAGGGCGAGTGGCCACCCGGCGATGAGGAGTAGCGGAACCGCGCCGGGAAGCCGTCGTCGCGGATCCGACCGTGCAGAACAACGGGCCACGTCGGGCGCTCGGGCCGCCATGCCGGTGTCGTGACGACCACCGCTCGCATTACGGTCCGAGGTTAAGGCACTCGCACCATGAACGGTTCACACGCACTGGTCCACGTGCTTGGACCAGTGCGCCGACAAACGTAGCCCCGACGGGATTCGAACCCGCGCTACCGCCTTGAGAGGGCGGCGTCCTAGGCCACTAGACGACGGGGCCCTAGGAAATCGTCTTCGCAAACCATACGCGACGATCTGCTCAACGGTTTCGCTGGGGTACCAGGACTCGAACCTAGACTAACTGAACCAGAATCAGTCGTGCTGCCAATTACACCATACCCCACCGGCCACGATCGCTCGCCGCCTGCTGGTCCAACTCTAGCGGAGCCCCGGCCGTCCCCTGCACACCACCCCGCCACCGGGGGTTGCCAGACGGGCGATCCGGAGTACTATTCAACGCATGCTGAATAGCGAGCGCACGACCTGCCTCGTCGTCGGTGGGGGTCCGGCGGGGATGGTCCTCGGCCTGCTCATGGCCCGTGCGGGCGTCGAGGTCACCGTGTTGGAGAAGCACGCCGACTTCCTGCGCGACTTCCGCGGTGACACCGTTCACGCGTCCACCCTCACGCTGCTCGACGAGCTCGGTCTTGCGGAGCGCTTCGCGAAGGTGCCCCATCGCCTGCTGGAGCGCATGCAGGCGCAGTTCGACAACGGCTCTTTGCCGCTGGCCGATCTGCGACGGCTGCCGGGGGCGCACAAGAGCATCGCGCTGGTCCCCCAGTGGGACTTCCTCGACATGCTCGCGGACGCCGCGGAGGAGGAGCCGACGTTCACGCTCCGGCGCAACGCCGAGGTCCACGGCCTGCTGCGCGAAGGTGGCCGGGTCGTCGGCGTCCGGTACGTCGATCGGGAGACAGGCGCTGAACACCAGCTGCGCGCGACGGTGACCGTCGCCTGTGACGGCCGGAGCTCGACGGTGCGCGCGGCGGCGGGCTTGCGGCCGCGGTCGTTCGGCGTGCCGGTGGACGTCTGGTGGTTCCGCCTCCCGCGGCACGCGGACGACCCGCCCGGCGGCATCGGTCGGATCTCGCAGGGCCACTTCTGCGTGCTGATCGACCGCGGCGACTACTGGCAGTGCGCCTACCTCATCCGCAAGGGCAGCGACACGGCGTTGCGGGCCGCCGGGATCGAGGAGCTTCGCCGTCGCCTCGCAGGCCTCCTGCCGTGGGTGGCCGACCGGGTTGACCAGCTGAAGTCGTTCGACGACGTCAGCCTGCTCGACGTGCGACTGGACCGGCTGCGCCGATGGGACCTCGACGGGCTGCTGCTCATCGGGGACGCGGCGCACGCCATGTCGCCGGTGGGCGGGGTCGGGATCAACCTGGCGATACAGGACGCGGTCGCGGCGGCGCGGATCCTTGGACCCGCGCTGAGATCGGGCGGGATCGTCCCGCGTTCGGTGCTGCGGCAGGTGCAGCGGCGACGGTGGGCGCCGACGGCGCTGATCCAGGGCCTGCAGCGCGTCGTCCACCGGGTCGTGCTGGGCCGGGCGCTGGCCACCAACTCCAAAGGCGAGGCGCTCCGGTCCGCCACACCGGCAGCCGGAGCGAGCACGGTGCCCGTGCTCGGCATGACGGACGCCCTGACGCCGGGGACCGCCCTCGCCGGTCGTCCCGGGCGGCTACTGGCCCGCTTTCCGTGGCTCCAGGGGATCCCGGCTCGCGTCGTCGCGATCGGCCCGTTGCCCGAGCACGCCCCGGACTGGGCGCGCAGGCCCGAGACGGCGCCCGGCCCGCGCGCGCTGAGCCCCGGCTCTCCATCCAGCGTCTGATCGTCGGGGGGTAGTGCGCGGCCGGGGGGTTCCGGCCGGGGGGGTGGCGGGTCCGGCGGCTGGGGGGTACGCCGGATCCGCCCGACGCGCTCCTGGATGCCCAACTCACGATGCCGAGTTGCGCGACTCACCGTGCCGGGACGCCCGACTCGGCGGCCCCAGACGCACGACTCACCCTGGCCGGGTGCCCGACTCGCCGCGCCGGGACGCCCAACTCGGCGTGCCCAGATGCACGACTCACCTTGTGGGGGGCTCGGAGATGCCGCACTCGCCCACCCGGCGGAAGCCGACACGTTCGTAGACGCGCGCGGCGGAGTCGTCGCCCGCGGCGAGGAACACGAGGTCGGCGCCCGCCGCCCGCGCGGCGGCCGCCAGGGCCGAGGTGACCGCGGCGCCGAAGCCGCGGCGCCGGGCCGCGCGCGCGGTGGCGATGCCCACCAGCTCGATCACGCCCATCGAGCGCTGGGCCGAGCCTGCGGCCACCGGGCCGTCGGGGCCGGTGATCAGCGCGCGGGCGATGGCCCCCGCGGCCAGGTCCTCCTGCAGCAGCCGCAGGTCGGCGGTTGTCGGCGGTGGTGGTGCCGGCCCACCGAACGCGACGGCCGTGATGGCGGCGACGGCGTGCGCGGTCGCCCCGAGGTCGCCGTCGGCGGGCCCGAGCAGTAGCACGTCATACCCCGGCGGGAGCGCGACCGGCGCGGGCTCGCCGTCAAGCACCAGCAGCGGGCATCGCCGCGCAGGCAGCCCCGTGCCCATGACGGCGGCGAGCATGCCCGGCGCGGTCGGCAAGATCCACTCGAACGCCTCGACCACGCCCGCCGCACGCTGCCGCTCCCGCATCCGCTCGACGTCCGCGATCCGCACCGCGGGGCCGCCGGGCACCGGCCGCGCGTAGAAGGGCCAGCCGGGGCCGTCACGCAGGAACAGCCGCAGCGGCCCGTCGTCGATGACCGTGGCCCAGCGCCGGGGCAGCGTGTCGCAGAAGTTGTCGATCAGCGTGAGCAGGGCGCCGTCCGTCCGCGGCGAAGGGAGCTGATGCCCGTCGGCAGGCCCCTTGCCTGCGGTCGACGTCACCACGGCGTCAGCACCCCGGTGCCACCCCACGGATGCCTGCCAGGAACCGGAGTGCGTCCGTCGTCCGCCATACAGGCATCGTGCCCGCGCGTCCGCCCATCGGCCAGCCGCGCGCCGCCGTCACCCCGCCGACACGCCGGGGCGCCGTCACCCGTCGCCGCCACCCCGTCGCCGCCACCCCGTCGCTGCCAGCCCGTCGCTGTCAGCCCGTCGCTGTCAGCCCGTCGCGGCCCCGGCGGCCAGCGGGGCACGCCGCAGCGCCGCAAAGGCCAGCGCGTCGACCAGCGCGAGCCACGAGGCCTCGACGACGTTGCCGTGCACGCCGACCGTCGTCCACTCGGCCCCGACCGGTACGGCGTCGGCCCGATCCGTCGACTCGACGAGAACGCGCGTCACCGCGTCCGTGCCCCTGGTCAGGATGCGGACCTTGTAGTCGGAGAGCGCGATGTCGGCCAGCCACGGGCAGGACGGGGTGAGCGCGGCCCGCAGCGCCGCGTCGAGCGCGTTGACCGGGCCGTTGCCCTCCGCCGTCGCCATCAGCCGCTCCCCCGCGACGACGATCTTGACGGTCGCCTCGGCCACCACCTGTCCGTCAGCGCGGTGCTCGGTGATCACCCGGTAGGAGTCGAGCACGAACGGCGGCGGAGCGGCCTCGCCGAGCGCCGAGCGCATCAGCAGCTCCAGTGACGCGTCGGCGGCCTCGAAGGACCAGCCCGTCGCCTCGCGCTCCTTCACGGTCGCGACGACGGACGACACCGCGTCGGGATGGGCGGCCAGGTCCAGGCCGAGCTCGGATCCCTTGAGCTCGACGCTGGCCCGGCCCGCCATCTCCGTGACGAGCACCCGCTGCCCGTTGCCGACATCCACCGGGTTCATGTGGTTGTACAGCTCGGGGTCCACCTTGATCGCACTCGCGTGCAGGCCCGCCTTGTGGGCGAACGCAGACGTCCCGACATAGGCCTGGTGGGTGTCGGGAGCGATGTTGGCGATCTCCGCCAACGCGTGCGAGGTGCGGGTCAGCTCGCCGAGCCGTCCGTCCGGTAGGACGGGCATGCCCAGCTTGGTCACGAGGTTGCCGACGACGGCGAACAGGTCGGCGTTGCCCGCCCGCTCGCCGTAGCCGTTGGCGGTGCACTGCACATGGGTCGCGCCCGCCTGTACTGCAGCCACGGAGTTCCCGACCGCGCAGCCGGTGTCGTCCTGGCAGTGGATGCCCAGCCGGAAGCCGGTGCGGGCGGCCACCTCCGTCACGACCTCGGCGATGCCGAGCGGGAGCATCCCGCCGTTGGTGTCGCACAGGACGGCGACGTCGGCGCCCGCGGTCACCGCGGCGTCCAGCACGCGCAGCGCGGTGTCGGGGTCGAAGGCGTAGCCGTCGAAGAAGTGCTCGGCGTCGAGGAACACCCTTCGTCCTTCTTTGCGCAAGAAAGCCACGGTGTCCGCGACCATCGCGCAGTTCTCCGCCACGTCGGTGCGCAACGCGCGCTCGATGTGGCGGCGGTCAGACTTTGCGACGAGCGTGACGACCGGCGCCGCACTATCCAACAGCGCTTTGACCTGCGGATCCGTGGACGCTGTGGCCCCGGCCTTGCGCGTGGCGCCGAAGGCGACGAGCGCGGCGTGCCGCAGCTCCAACTCCCCGGCGGCCGCCCTGGCGAAGAACTCGGTGTCCTTGGGCAGAGCGCCGGGCCAGCCGCCCTCGATGAACCCGACGCCCAGCGCGTCCAGATGGCGGGCGACGGCGAGCTTGTCCGCGACCGAGTACGAGATCCCCTCGCGCTGGGCGCCGTCGCGCAGCGTCGTGTCGAAGAGGTGGAAGGCGTCGCCGAGGGGGGTCGCGGCGGGCTCGGTGCGGGACATCGGCACACCTTTCGCAGGTTGGGCGCAAACAAAAAGACCCCCCGCGGATGCGAGAGGTCTGCGCGTCGGCCGTGGTGCGGTTAGCCGACGCGCTGCTCGATAATGGTCACGCTGAGGAACACGTCGCGGAGCATGGCACGCAGCCCGCGGCCTGTCACACCGCCTCCCACATCGTGGGACGGCCGGTGGCCCCGGTACGGCGCGGCCCGGTACGCATGGCTCGGAGCCGCGGCGACGATGCCGCAGCCGTAGTTTTCGGAGGCGCCCCGTGTACCAGCTCACCGTGCTCTACAACCAGCCAGCGGACGCAGCGACGTTCGACAAGTACTACGACGACGTCCACACGCCGATCGCGGCCAAGATCCCCGGGCTGCAGCACCTGACCGTCAACCGGCCGGGACCCGGCCCCGACGGCAACCCGCCCGCATTCCACGTCATCGCGGTGCTCGAGTTTGCTGACGAAGCGGCCTTCGGCGCGGGGCTGAGCAGTGAAGAAGGCAAGGCGGCCGCAGCCGACATGGCCAACTTCGCGGGCGCGGGCGCGACGATGCTGTCCGGCCCCTCCACCGCCGTCGTCTGACTGCGTCGATCGCCGCGGGGTGTCGGGCAGAGCGCTGACGGCACGCTCGCGGCGATCTGCCGCCTCGACTCCGCAGTGCTTTCGGCGTCCTCGCAGGAGTTCGGCCTCGATGCGAGGACGCCACATGGTCTGCGGAGTGGGGCAGCCGCCAGGCGGACGCCGCTCCGCCCGCGGCTCAGGCCGTGGCGCTGGGGGCGTGCGCGCTCACCAACGCCGCCAGCCGGTCGCCGATGGAGCGCGTGTGACCGGTCGCGCTGTGGTCGCGCGTGGCCAGGTCGAACGCGACCGCTGCCTCGACGCGCCGGGCCTCGTCCCGCTCGCCCAGGTGGTCGAGCAGCAGCGCCACGGACAGCACCGCGGCCGTCGGATCGGCGATGCCCTGCCCCGCGATGTCCGGCGCCGAGCCGTGCACCGGCTCGAACATGCTCGGGTTGCGCCTGCTGACGTCGAGGTTGCCGCTCGCGGCCAGCCCGATGCCCCCCGTGACCGCGCCCGCCAGATCCGTGAGGATGTCCCCGAAGAGGTTGTCGGTGACGATCACGTCGAACCGGCCGGGGTCCTGCACCATGTGGATCGTGGTGGCGTCGATGTGTTGGTAGGCCACCGACACGTCGGGGTGCTCCAGCGACACCTCCTCGACCAGCCGCGACCAGAGCCGCCCCGAGAACGTCAGCACGTTGGTCTTGTGCACCAGCGTGAGGTGCTTGCGGGGACGGCGCTCGGCGCGGGCGAACGCGTCGCGCACCACCCGCTCGACCCCGTAGGCGGTGTTCGTCGAGACCTCGGTGGCGATCTCGTGGGGCGTGTCCTTGCGCAGCAGACCGCCGGTGCCCACGTACGGGCCCTCGGTGCCCTCGCGCACCACCACCATGTCGATCTCGGGGTTGCCCGCGAGCGGCCCGCGCACCCCCGGGTAGAGCCGGGCGGGCCGCAGGTTGACGTGGTGGTCGAGCTCGAACCGCAGGCGCAGCAGCAGGCCGCGCTCGAGGATGCCGCTGGGCACCGAAGGGTCGCCGACGGCGCCGAGCAGGATCGCGTCGTGCTGTTGGAGCTCCGTGAGCACCGTCTCGGGTAGGAGCTCGCCGGTGGAGTGCCAGCGCGCGGCCCCGAGGTCGTACGTGGTCGTCTCCGTTCCCGGCGCGACCTCCGCAAGGACCTTGAGCGCCTCGTCGATGACCTCCGGCCCGATGCCGTCGCCCGGGATGACCGCAAGGCGCATACCTGATCCCTCCTCCAGCCGGCCTATCCCGGCCCGCCGCACGCTACCGGCTGCAACGGCCCATGCCGTCTACCTGCCAGCCCATCGGGGTCACCCCGACAGGTGAAAGGGCCGCCCGACAC
>DASWUV010000308.1:0-4367 GCA_036401495.1 Pseudonocardia sp.
CGAGACGCCGCCGCCTTCGCTGAGCCGCGGCCGCCCCTGTCCGAGCTGGCCGAGGCCGCGGGACTGGAGCGGCGCGGCGGCGACTTCGCGCACGACCCTTCGGTCTGGCTGCGCGAACAAGATTTTCAACGACGCAGCCGAATGGCGGGCAGGCTGGACGCGTACGCCGAGCAAGCCATGGAGGCGTTCGAGCTGTTGACCGACGACGCCCGCGACCCCGCTGCGCTGCGGGAGGCGCTGGACCTCATGGAGGATCCGGAGGTCTTGTCGGTGGTCGTCGACGAGCTACTGGGTGCCGGGGAGGAACCGCAGCGGGTTCGGGACCTGGTCGAGTTGGCGGATCGGCTTCTCACCGTGGCGGGGCGGTCGGTCCGGGGGGCGGTCGCGGCTGCGGTCGCCGCCATCGCGGCCGAGCGGGATCGCCGCCCGTTGGACGCGGAGTCCCATCTGCGGGGCGCCGTGCGGACCGCCCCCGAATGGGAGTTCACCGCGGACCGGCTCGCCTGGTACGAGTCCGACCGCGGCGACGCGGCTGCGGCGCTGGAGCTGTGGGCGGCGATCGGTGCTCCGCCCGACGTTCCGGAGGTGGCCGAGCTGCGGCGCTTCGCCGTCACCGCGGAGCATCAGCTGGGCCGCAACGAGCCGTGCTGGTGCGGATCTGGGCGAAAGTTCAAGCAATGCCATCGAGGGCGGTCCGAGCGGGCCCCGTTGGCGGAGCGCGTCGGTTGGCTGACGCGCAAGGCGGTGGCCTACGTCAGCCGCCGCGGTGGCCTGACGTCGGATCTCGCCCCTTATCTCCTCGCCCGCCACCCTGATCTCGACGACGTGGCTGCGCCCGATCCGTTGGTCATGGACGTCGTGCTCGTGGAGGGTGGCCTCTTCGCGCGGTTCGTCGCCGACCGGGGCCCGCTGCTGCCCGAGGACGAGCTGCTGCTCGCGGAGGCGTGGCTGCTCGTCGAGCGCACCGTGTACGAGGTGACGGCCGTCGAGGCAGGGCACGGCGTAGCGGTGCGTGACCTGCGCACGGGCGACCGGCTCGACGTCCGCGATCGTGCCTTCGCCGCGCACGCCGCCGTCGGGGAGCTGGTCTGCGCGCGTGCCGTGCCGGACGGGACCGGCCTGCAGTTCGTCGGCGTGCCGTTCGTTGTGGAGCCCGGCACCGAGCAACACGTCATGGCGCTGCTCGGCGACAGGGACGGCATCGGTCTGCTCGAGTGGGCCGCCGATCGCGCGGCAGACCCACCTCTGGTCAGCGCCCTGCTGGAGGAGGCGTAGCCGACGGCTCGCGCACAGCGGGTGGGGCTCGCACACAGTGCGGGCAGTGTGTGCCGACCCCACGGGGTGTGTGTGAGCGCCGGGGGTCAGGCGCCGCGCAGCCGTCGGAGGGCGGCGTGAACCTTGGCCCGGTCGTCGGTCGGCCAGAACGGGGGCAGGCTCGCGCGCAGGAAGCCGCCGTAGCGGGCGGTGGCCAGGCGCGGGTCGAGGATCGCGACGACGCCGCGGTCGTCCATCCCGCGCAGCAGCCGCCCGGCCCCCTGAGCCAGCAGGAGCGCGGCGTGGGTGGCGGACACCGACAGGAACCCGTTGCCGCCGCGCGAGTCCGCCGCCCGCTGCCGGGCGCTGACGAGGGGGTCGTCCGGGCGCGGGAACGGGATCCGGTCGATGATCACGCAGGAGAGCGAGGGGCCCGGCACGTCGACCCCCTGCCACAGCGACAGCGTGCCGAACAGCGACGTCTCCTCGTGCTCGGCGAACTGCTTGACCAGCAGCATCGTGGCGTCGTCGCCCTGGCACAGCAGCGGGGTGGACAGCCGGTCCCGCAGCGCCTCGGTGGCCTGCTTCGCTGCGCGCATCGACGAGAACAGGCCCAGGGTGCGCCCGCCTGCGGCCTCGACCAACCCGGCGATCTCGTCGAGATAGGCGGGAGGCAGGCCGTCGCGGCCGGGCGGAGGCAGCGTGCGGGCGACGTAGAGGATGCCGCTGCGGGCGTGCGCGAACGGTGAGCCGACGTCGAGGCCCGACCATTTCGGTGCGTCGGGATCGGGTACCGGGTCCGCCGCGCTCTCGCCGCCTGCTCCGCCGTGGCTCTGCCCCGGTGGCAGGCCCCACTGGCGGGCGAGCGCGTCGAAGTTGCCGCCGAGGGCGAGCGTGGCCGAGGTCAGCACGATCGTGGAGCGGCCGAACAGCCGCTCGCGGAGCAGTCCGCCGACCGACAGCGGGGCGACGTAGAGCACCTTGCGTCGGTCCGCGCCCGCCTCGCCCAGCCAGACTACGTCGTAGCGCTTCGCCGGATCCGGCTCCTCGAACGCCTTGAGCAGGCGTGCGGTGGTGTCGATGACGTCGTCCAGCGCGGCCTGGGCGATCTTGCGGCCGGTGGCGGCGTCGGGCTCCTCACGGCGCTCGCTGCCCAGCGCCGTGCGACACGCCGATGCCGCGTTCAGGGTGGCCGTCAACGCACCCGACGCCGCCTGGGGCAGCGTCTCCCAGCGCGCGGGACGGAGGTCCTCGAGCACGAGGCCAAGGCCGTCGCCCGCCTCGGCGAGCCGGTCGGCGACGGCCTGGTCGACCAGCCTGCCGAGCCTGCGCGCGGCGGCGCCGATCGCCCCTGCGGTGAGCTCGCCGGTGGCGACGCCGGTGACCCGGTCGACCAGCTCATGCGCCTCGTCGACGACGACGACGTCGTGCTCGGGCAGCACCGCCCGGCCGTCGAGCGCGTCGATGGCGAGCAGGGCGTGGTTGGTGACGACGATGTCGGCCCGGCCCGCCGCGGCACGGGCCTGCTCCGCGAAGCAGTCCTCGCCGACCGGGCACCTGGACGCGCCGAGGCACTCGCGGGCCGTGACCGACACCTGCCGCCACGTCGAGTCCGGCACGCCGGGCACGAGCTCGTCGCGGTCGCCGGTGGAGGTCGTGTCGGCCCACTCGTGGATCCGCTTGACCGCGCGGCCCATCGCGGAGATCTGGAACGGGTCGAACAGCTCGTCCTCTGGATCGTCCTCGCCGCCGTGCAACTTGTTGAGGCACAGGTAGTTGCGGCGGCCCTTGAGGATCGCGAACGTGGGCGCCCTGCCCAGCAGCGGCTTCAGCGCCTTGGCGAGCCGGGGGAGGTCGCGGTCGACGAGCTGGCGCTGCAGCGCGATCGTGGCCGTGGAGACGACGACGCACGTGCCCTTCGCGACCGCGTGGTGGATCGCGGGCACGAGGTAGGCCAGCGACTTGCCCGTGCCGGTGCCCGCCTGGACGGCCACGTGCTCGCCGGTGGCGATCGCCGCGCGCACGGCATCGGCCATGGTGTCCTGGCCGTCGCGACGGGTGCCCCCCACCGCGGTGACGGCGGCGTCGAGTAGCTCAGCGACGCCGGGGAGCTGGGCGGTGGGCACGCGCCGAGGCTACCCGGCAGCACCGACAGGGCCGACCGCGCAGACCGCGCGGCGTTCCCGCGCGCGGGCCCGCCTCAGGTGAGGACGCTGCGCGTTCTGCTGGGTAGGCGATAATCGCGCCCGTGACGTCCACCAACGTGGCTACCGGGTTCCCGGTCGTCGTCTCGCGCACGCCCCGCTACAGCGACCTCGACCCCTCCCGACGGCTCGGTCGCGACGCCCTGCTGCGCTGGTTCGAGGACGCACGGGTGGCCGTCGAGCGCGACGCGTTCGGCGCCGACCTCACCACGCGGGAGCAGTGGCAGGTGAAGCGGCTGCTCGCGTCGGTGCGGGTCGACGTGCTGGCGCCGCTGAAGGTGGCGGGCCGCCCCTACCGCGTCGGTCTGGGCGTGACGCGCATCGGCACGTCCTCGTTCAGCTACGACTACGCCGTCTTCGACGGGGACGACTGCGTCGCGACCGGCGCCTCCACCAGCGTGCACCTCGATGACAAGGGTCCGGCGCCGCTGCCCGACGCTGTGCGCGCGGAGCTGGAGCGGCTGCGCGTCGACGCGCCGGAACCCGTGCGCGAGGCCACCGATCCGGTTCGGCTGGTGCGCGAGAACTACCCCTTTCGCGTCGACGTCCGCGCGCGCTTCGGTGACCTGGACACCAACCGGCACGTCAACAACGTCGCGCTCGCGGGCTGGTATCTCGACGCGCTCGCCGAGCTGCACCTGGACGTGCTCGGCTACCCCACGGGCGGCCCACTCGACAGCCTCGCGCCCAGCTCGCTGCACATCGACTACCTCACCGAAGTGCGCTATCCCTCGATCCACCAGCTGCGTGTGGGCGTCCTCGACCTGGACACGACCTCGGTGCGCTACGCCTGTGGCCTGTTCGACGGCCCGCAGTGCATCGGGCTCGCCGAAGCGACGGGCGGGTTGAGCAGCGACGAGGACCCCGAGCTGGCCCCGCGCCTCGCCGCGTTCGCCTTCCGCGGCTGAC
>DASWUV010000309.1:0-6175 GCA_036401495.1 Pseudonocardia sp.
GCGGGTGACGGCACCACCACCGCTACGGTCCTGGCCCAGGCGATGGTCCGCGAGGGCCTGCGCAACGTGGCCGCGGGTGCTAACCCGATGGCGCTCAAGCGCGGCATCGAGAAGGCCGTCGAGGCCGTCTCCCAGCAGCTGCTGAAGACCGCCAAGGAGGTCGAGACCAAGGAGCAGATCGCGGCCACCGCCTCGATCTCCGCGGCCGACACCACCATCGGCGAGCTCATCGCCGAGGCGATGGACAAGGTCGGCAAGGAAGGCGTCATCACGGTCGAGGAGTCGCAGACCTTCGGGCTCGAGCTGGAGCTCACCGAGGGCATGCGGTTCGACAAGGGCTACATCTCGCCCTACTTCGTGACCGACGCCGAGCGCATGGAAGCCGAGCTGGAGGACCCCTACATCCTCCTGGTCAGCTCCAAGATCTCGACGGTGAAGGACCTGCTCCCGCTGCTGGAGAAGGTCATGCAGGGCGGCAAGCCGCTCGCGATCATCGCCGAGGACGTCGAGGGCGAGGCGCTGGCCACCCTGGTCGTCAACAAGATCCGTGGCACCTTCAAGTCCGTCGCCGTCAAGGCTCCGGGCTTCGGTGACCGCCGTGAGGCCATGCTCGCCGACATGGCGATCCTGACCGGCGGCGAGGTCATCTCCGAGAAGGTGGGCCTCAAGCTGGAGAACGCCGACCTGACGCTGCTCGGCAGCGCCCGCAAGGTCGTCGTGACCAAGGACGAGACCACGATCGTCGACGGCTCAGGCGACGCCGACCAGATCGCGGGCCGGGTCAGCCAGATCCGCCGCGAGATCGAGAACACCGACTCCGACTACGACCGCGAGAAGCTGCAGGAGCGGCTGGCCAAGCTCGCGGGCGGCGTCGCGGTGATCAAGGCAGGGGCCGCCACCGAGGTGGAGCTCAAGGAGCGCAAGCACCGCATCGAGGACGCCGTTCGCAACGCGAAGGCGGCCGTCGAAGAGGGCATCGTCGCCGGCGGCGGCGTGGCCCTCATCCAGGCCGGTGCAGGCCTCTTCGAGGGTCTCGGCCTCGACGGCGACGAGGCGACCGGCGCCAACATCGTCAGGGTCGCGCTTGAGGCTCCCCTCAAGCAGATCGCGATCAACGCGGGCCTCGAGGGCGGTGTCGTCGCGGAGAAGGTGCGCGGCCTCGGCGCAGGCGAGGGCCTTGACGCGGCCACCGGCGAGTACAAGGACCTGATCAAGGCCGGGATCATCGACCCGGCCAAGGTCACGCGTTCGGCGCTGCAGAACGCGGCCTCGATCGCGGCCCTGTTCCTCACCACCGAGGCGGTCATCGCCGACAAGCCGGAGAAGAACCCGGCTCCGGCGGGCGACCCGTCCGGCGGCATGGGCGGCATGGACTTCTAAGCAGTTCCGAAGTCACGAAGGGGCGACACCCGGTGGGTGTCGCCCCTTCGTCGTCCGCAGGGACCGCTCCGGCAGCTCACACACACCGCGTCGAGCCCGCACACACTGCGGGACATGTGTGCGAGCTGCGCACGGTGTGTGCGAGCGGGCTTGGTCAGTGCCCCCGGGAGGTGGGCCGGCGTTCCGGGCCTGCCTCCGGTTGGCCCGGCTGCGGCTGCGGCTGCCGCGGCCCCGGCTGCTGCGGGCCCGGCTGCTGCGGCCCCGACTGGTGCGGCCCCGACTGCGACGGCTGGGCCTGCTGCGGCTGGGACTGCTGGGTGGGCAACGGCAACAGCGGATCTTCACCGGGCTTCGGGACCTGCCGGTCGCGGTTGCGGATGACGCGGCCGAGAACGAGGCCCACCACCGCAGCAAGGCCCATCCAGCCCACTGCCACGATGAGAATCCACGTCAACGGCGAGATGGTCGTGGTCCCTTCCGATCCGGGCGGTCGAATGGGACCAAGTGTCCACCACATCATCGACGATTGCATTCGCAGGCACCCCCAAGAGGGGTTAGACGTGCGATCAGCCCAGGTCAGAACGGCTACGCGCAATCACTAACCTAATGTGGAGGTTCGCCGACGTCCGGTATCGCCGGGCCGAGCAAGTCGTCGGCGTCGACGATCCGATATGCGTAGCCCTGCTCGGCGAGAAAGCGCTGACGGTGCGCTGCATAATCGGTGTCAAGCGTGTCCCGTGACACGATCGAGTAGAAATGTGCCTGCCTACCGTCACCCTTAGGTCGCAAAAGTCGTCCCAATCGTTGGGCTTCTTCCTGGCGTGACCCGAACGTGCCGGAGACCTGGATCGCCACGCTCGCCTCCGGCAGGTCGATGGAGAAGTTGGCGACCTTGGACACGACCAGCACCGGCAGCTCGCCCGCCCGGAAGCGGTCGTAGAGCTCTTCGCGCTCCCGGTTGCGCGTCGAACCCTGGATGACGGGGGCGTCGAGCGCGGCGCCGAGCTCGTCGAGCTGATCCAGGTAGGCGCCGATGACCAGCGCAGGCTCGCCGGGGTGGCGTTCGAGCACCGAGCGCACCACCGCGATCTTGGTGTGCGCGGTGGAGGCCATCCGGTAGCGCTCCTCCGGGTCGGCGACCGCGTAGGACATCCGCTCGGCGTCGGTGAGGGTGACCCGCACCTCGACGCACTCGGCAGGGGCGATCCACCCCTGCTGCTCGATGTCGCGCCACGGGGCGTCGTAGCGCTTGGGCCCGATGAGGGAGAAGACGTCGCCCTCCCGGCCGTCCTCGCGCACGAGCGTCGCGGTGAGCCCGAGCCGCCGCCGCGACTGCAGATCGGCGGTCATGCGGAACACCGGCGCGGGCAGCAGGTGCACCTCGTCGTAGATGACCAGGCCCCAGTCGCGGGAGTCGAACAGCTCGAGGTGCCGGTACTCGCCCTTGGTCTTGCGGGTGATCACCTGGTAGGTGGCGATCGTGACCGGGCGGATCTCCTTGCGCTCGCCGGAGTACTCGCCGATCTCCTCCTCGGTGAGCGACGTGCGCGCGATCAGCTCACGCTTCCACTGGCGACCCGCGACCGTGTTGGTGACCAGAATCAGCGTCGTGGCCTGCGCCTGCGCCATCGCCGCCGCTCCCACCAGCGTCTTGCCCGCCCCGCACGGCAGCACGACCACCCCTGAACCGCCCGCCCAGAACCCCTCGACCGCCTCCCGCTGGTAGCCGCGCAGCGACCAGCCCTCCTCGTGGAGCGCGATCGGGTGCGCCTCGCCGTCGACGTAGCCCGCGAGGTCCTCGGCAGGCCAGCCGATCTTGAGCAGCGCCTGCTTCAGGTGGCCGCGCTCGGAGGGGTGCACGATCACCGTGTCGGGGTCGACGCGCGCCCCGAGCAGCGGAACGATCTTCTTCTGGCGCAGCACCTCCTCCAGCACCGCCCGGTCGAGCGCGACCATGACGAGGCCGTGGACGGGCGAGTTGGTCAGCCGCAGCCGCCCGTAGCGACCCATCGTGTCGACGACGTCGACCAGCAGCGCCTGGGGCACGGCGTAGCGGGAGAAGCGCACCAGCGCGTCGACGACCTGTTCGGCGTCGTGCCCCGCGGCGCGGGCGTTCCACAGCGCCAGCGGCGTCACCCGATAGGTGTGGACGTGTTCGGGCGCCCGCTCCAGCTCGGCGAACGGGGCGATCGCGCCGCGCGCCGCCGTGGCCTCCGGGTGATCGACCTCCAGCAGCAGCGTCTTGTCAGATTGGACGATCAGCGGCCCGTCGGCCATGACGATCTCACTTCCACGAGGCGGACGGGGAGAGCACTGCCAGAGCTCTGTGCGAGTACTACGAGGAGTACCCGAGCGGCTGACGATGCGGCGCGGCCGCCGCCGGCTATACTCCGACGACTAGAGTCCGAAGAGCGCACGCGTGCTGACGAGATCCTACCGGTTCTCGACGGCCATTGCCCGAGCCCCAGCGGGTGCGTGTCGCGCTCACCGGACCGCCCCCGACAGAAGGCGCACCGGCTTCCCACGATGGTCAACCCACTGCACTCGAAATCGGCCCGCGCGGCCACCCACCGCCTGTGGACCGCAGTTCAGCCGTTCCGTATCGCAGTTTGTCGGTCGGGCGTGTCACAGTTCGACGGATCGTCGCCGGCAATCCTCAGGGGGACGTTGACGTGACCAGCACTGAGACCGGCCCCTCGTGGGTGGAGCGGCTCAACCCTCGAAACTGGACACTGGTGTGGAAGCTGGTGATCGTCGGGCTCGTGCCTGCTCTGCTGGCGCTGACCCTCGGCGCGCTGCGCATCTCCGACCAGGCCGGAACGGCTGCCGACCTCGCCCACAGCGGGGACATGCTCGATGTGCACTCGCAGGTGTCGGCGGCCGGTGACGCACTGCGCCAGGAGCGTGACCAGGCCACGCTGTACGTCGCGGGGAACCGCACCGGCGATCGCGGTGCGCTCCGGAAGGCCGAAGCGCACAGCGACGACCTGATCGCCACCATGCGCAACGGCATCCAGACCGGGGGACGCTTCGACCAGCCGACCACCGTGGCCTTTGCGCAGGCCAACGGGGTGATCGAGGGTCTGAGCGTGCTGCGCGACGACGTCACCGACACCCCCGCCGTGGCGCTGCCCTCCATCCGCGACCGCTACAGCCGGGTGATCGAGGGCATCGACGTGCTCGACCGGGCCGTGCTCCGCGGAATCCGCGTGCCGGACACCGGCGGGCAGATCGACGCGCTCACCGCACTGCAGAACGTCGAGTCCCAGCTCGCCGTCCAGCACACCGTGCTCGGCAACGCTATCCGCGCGGGCAAGCTGCAGGACGGCGACGCCAACGCCGCCAACAACGCCGACGTGCAGATCTTTTCGCAGTACCGCGCGTACCAGGTGGCGCTCACCCCTGACCAGCTGCAACGCTACGGCAGCTTCCTCGACGACCCGTCCAATGCCGACCGGCAGCGGCTGGCCATCGCCATCCTCGCCTCGGCGGGCAGGCCGGGTCTGGGCGGCGTCACCCCGGCGGACTGGGACGGCGCCTACAACTCCGCGAAGACGGTGGCCGACCGCTCGGCCGGGCTGATCCGCCAGGATCTGGGCGCGCAGAGCAACGCCGCCGCGCAGCAGGCAGGCAACCTCGCGGGCATCAACTCCGTCGTGCTGATGCTCGGCCTGCTGCTGGGCATCACGATCGCGGTGCTGGTGGCCCGGTCGCTGGTCCGGTCGCTGCGCATGCTGCGCAGTGCCGCGCTCGACGTCGCCGAGCGCAGGCTGCCGCAGGCGGTCGAGAGCATGCGGGCGGGCGAAACGCCCGACGTCACGGTCGATCCGGTGCCCATCCGCACCCGTGACGAGGTCGGCCAAGTGGCCCGCGCGTTCGACGCCGTGCACGGACAGGCCATCAGGCTGGCGGCCGACCAGGCCGCACTGCAGGCCAACGTCAGCTCGATGTTCGTCAACCTCTCGCGGCGCAGCCAGGCCCTCGTCGAGCGCCAGCTGCAGCTCATCGAAGCGTTGGAGAGCAACGAGCAGGACGCCGACCAGCTGTCCAACCTCTTCCAGCTCGACCACCTCGCCACCCGCATGCGGCGCAACAGTGAGAACCTGCTGGTCCTGGCGGGCACCGACCTGGCGAAGCGCAACATGGCGCCGGTGCCGATCGTGGACGTTCTGCGGGCCGCCGTCTCCGAGGTCGAGCAGTACCAGCGCATCGTCGTGCAGGCGCCACCCGCGGCTTCGATCGCCGGACGCGCAGGGGCCGACCTCGTGCACCTGCTGGCCGAACTGCTGGACAACGCCACGAACTTCTCCCCGCCCGAGTCGCAGGTCGTCATGAGCGCCACCCGGACATCCGACGGCGCGATGGTCATCGAGATCTCCGACCGCGGCGTCGGCATGGCCGACCACGAACTCTCCGACGCCAACCAGCGGCTCGGCGGACCGTCGAGCGTCGACGTGTCCGCGTCGCGGCGCATGGGCCTGTTCGTGGTCGGCAGGCTGGCCGCGCGCCACGGCATCGTCGTGCACCTGTCCAGTGCGGCGGCGGGTCCTGGCACGGGGCTTACCGCTTCGGTCACGGTGCCGGTCTTCCTCATCCCGATCGGCGGCCCCGCGGAAACCGCGCGTCCCGGCGTTCCGATGGCCGCCGCCGTTCCCACGCAGAGCAGGCAGGGGGGCGAGGCCCGCACACAGCGCGCTGAGCTGAACGGCAGCAAGCCCTCCAGCTCCCTGTCCGCGCTGGTCGGAGGCACTGACGGGCCCGCAGCGAGCGCACCGCCCCTTTCCCACGACAGCTC
>DASWUV010000310.1:0-26833 GCA_036401495.1 Pseudonocardia sp.
CGCACGACGTCCGCCGACCCCACCTCCACCCCGCAGACCCTCTGGCGTCTCCGCAGCGCCCGACATCCTGCGACGACGCCAGAAGTCCTGCGAGGTCGGCCGGGCGGGTGTCAGTACTCCCGCGTCGGCAGTTGGCGCGCCGCCCGCAGTGTGCTCGCCGCGGCGCCGGTGACGAGGCTGCCGATCGCCATCCCGATCACGAGGTTGATCACCGCCTGGGTCGCCGACACCGCGAGCGACCGGGTGGACAGGAACGGCAGGATGACGGCGATGGCCGTGACGAGCCCGATGATCCAGCCGAGGTAGGCAAGGGGCCGGGGCGTCGAAACCAGCAACAGGTGGGCGAGCCCGGTGGCGGCGAGGGCGGCGAGGGCGGCCACCGCGCACAGGAACGCTGTGTTGCCGTCGCCGATCGCCCCCGCGCTGGCCTCCCCGGAGAAAGCCACCTTGAACAACGCACGAGCGACGAGCACGCCGACGAACCCGACGAGGGCCGCGACGACCGCGGTCGCGACGCCGCTCGACCACAGCCGGGCAGCATTGATCCGCGGGGGTCCGCTGGGCGGTGGGCCCATCGCGTAAGTCCGGCCGTCGTCGGTCATCTGCACTCCACTTTCGTCGCCGTCGTGCATTGTGTCCGGGTCCCGTCGGGGCGGTCCAGCCGGCCCGCCCTCAGCCGGGATAGACCGGAACCGCGTTGGACGCGCCCCCGAGCACCTGCCGCCACGCGTCCTGCCCGTCGCCCGCGAAGCTCCACACCCCGCCCTGGTCGGTCACCAGCAACGGCCGGTTGGGGGCCGCGGCCACGGCGGTCAGGGGCGGGGTGAGGTTGTTGCCCAAGACGGGGGAGAGCGTAAGGCCGTCGACCGAGACTTGCGCAACCAGCGCGTCGAGGCCCGCCGTGATCGCCACGATCGTGTCGCTCGAGCGCCAGTCGGCCGCCACGGCCTCGGTGATGTCGGCCGAGCGCAGGCGCCGCACGTCGCGGACGGCGACCTCGCCGTCGATGCTGCGGGCCACCGCACCGGTGTAGAGCCCGCCCGCCACGACGGCCACCACCCGCATCCCGTCCCGCGACAGGCGCAGGTCGGCGAGCGGGCCGAGCACGGTGAGCGCGTCCGCGTTGACCTGGCCCACGCGCGGCTGGCCGCCGGTGTCGAGCGTGACGCGCGCGACCGTGTCGCCGTCCAGCACGGTCCACACCTCGCTGCCGGTCGGGGTCCACGAGGGCCGGGTCATCGATGCGCCGGTCAGCGCGACCGGCGCCAGGCCCGCGCCGCCCGTGCTCCCGCCGACCAGCAGGGTGCGCCCCGCGGGCGTGCGGGCGACGACGGCGAGGTGCAGTCCGTCGACGCTGGAGGCCGCCGAAGCCACGTCGACCGAGCCGTTGCCGATCGGCCCTGGCAGTGGCGCCGACGGCTCGGGCCCCGACAGCTGAGCCACCCGTCCGCCTGCCACGACGAGTGCGGGCACGTCGACGCTCGGCGCCGCGTCGCCGACGACGGCGGCGAAGTCGTCCCGCGTCCAGTCGGGATGGTCGGGCACGAGCGGCTCGCCGTCGACCAGCAGCCGGACGCGCCCGACGTTGACCTCGGCCAGCGAGAGCACGACCTGCGCCGCGAGCATGCGCCGCGCGGTGGCGTCGAGGTCGCCGGTGCGGGTCAGGTCGACGACGACGGCGCCGTCGGGGGTCGCCGCGACGTTCGACCGCAGCCGGGCGCCCACGACGAGCTCCGAGACCGCCGCGCCCGTCAGCCCGTTCGACGGTCCGGCCAGAAGCTCGTCGATCACCCGTGCGGCCTGCGCCTTGGCGGGCACGCTCGGCACGTAGCGCACGTCGCCGACCGCGACCTGGCGCGTCGGATCGACGAACCAGACCCGCACGGTCCTGAAGTCGTCCCGGAAGATCGACAACGGTACGACGACGCCGTCGGGCAGCCGCGAGATCCGCCACTGACCGTCCCGGCGGATCACGTCGACATCCCACTGGAACGGCGACTGCGCGGGCTCGAAGGAGCCGGTCTGCGTGAGCCGCCCGATCTGGGTGCCGCGGATGCGGATGGTGGTGGCGCCGGTCGACGAGTCCGGCGCGCCGGGCACGGGCACCGTGTCGATCCGCCCGTCGAGGACGGTGACCCCGATCGTGTCGTCCCACTTGGCCGCCTCGGGGGCGAGGAACGCGCGCGCGGCGGCGTGCTTGTCGGTGCTGCTGCCCGACGCGGTGACGAAGTCGCGGACGAGGTCGAGCGGGTTGCTGCCGTCGACGGGGCCGGGCGGTGGCGCGGCCTCGTCGCCGCCGACCTGGCGCAGCACTTGAACTGGAGAGTCCTCCGGCACGCTCGCGCATCCCGTCAGCGTCAGGGCGATCGCGGCCAACGCGGCGCCCATCCTCATGCGCGCACGGCGTCGTCGCGACAGCGCCCGGATCACCGCGCACCTCCCGCCGCGGCCACGCCGTCGGGCGGGACGGGCGCCCAGCCCAGCGGCGGCGTCGGTACGGACGTGCCGACCGGGCCGGGCGGCCTGCCCCGCTGCGTGTTCTTGTCGCGGCCGTCCGGGCCGAGCGGCAACGGGCTCGACTCCAGCACCCCGCCGACCTCGCGCGGCAGCGTCAACCGGAACGCCGCGCCCTTGCCCGGCTCACCCCACGCCTGCAGCCAGCCGCCGTGCAGCCGGGCGTCCTCGACGGCGATCGAAAGGCCCAACCCGGTGCCGCCCGACCGGCGCGCCCGCGACTCCTCGGCCCGCCAGAAGCGGTTGAACACCAGGCCCGCCTCCCCTGGCCGCAGGCCGACGCCGTGGTCGCGCACCAGCACGGCGACGGCGTTCTCGTCGGCCGCGAGCATGATCCGCACCGGCCGCGCCTCACTGTGGTCGATGGCGTTGGCCACCAGGTTGCGCACGATCCGCTCCACCCGGCGCGAGTCGACGTCGGCGTACACGCCCGCGGGAAGGTCCAGCTGCAGCGGCGTGCCCGACTCGTCGGCCAGCCCGCGCACCGCCTCGACGGCCCGCAACACCACGCCCTGCACGTCGACGCGCTCCGCACCCAGCTCGGCGACGCCCGCGTCGAGGCGGGAAATCTCCAACAGGTCACCCAGCAGGGCCTCGAACCGGTCCAGCTCCGTCACCAGCAGCTCCGAGCTGCGCCGCAGGGCGGGCAAGAGCTGGTCGCGCGAGGCGTACAGGACGTCAGCGGCCATCCGCACGGTGGTCAGGGGCGTCCGCAGCTCGTGGCTGACGTCGGAGGTGAAGCGCCGCTGCAGCGCGCCGAACTCCTCCAGCTGGCGGATCTGCTCCTGGATGCTGCCCGCCATCTCGTTGTAGGAGTCGCCGAGACGGGCCAGCTCGTCGTCGCCCTGCACGGGCAGCCGCTCGTCGAGGTGGCCGTCGGCGAACCGCTCCGCGATCTCGGCGGCGCGCCGGACCGGCCGCACGACCTGGCGGGTGATGATGCTGGCGATGCCCGCCAGCAGGAGCAGCAGCACGAGGCCGCCGACGATCAGCGTGCTCTGCACGAGCCCGAGCGTGCGCTGCTCGGAGTCCAACGGAAACAGCAGGTAGAACTCGAGATCGCCGTTGGCCGTCCGCACCGGCTGCCCGATCATCATGGTCGGGACGCTGGTGCCCGCCGCGTCAACCGTGCCGTACCTGACGGCGCGCGCCCCGTCGGCGACGCTTTGGCGCAGGTCGGCGGGCACGTCCTCGAGCGGGCCAGCCGAGACGCTGCTGTTGGCCCCGATGGCCGTCGTGGCGAGCACCGCGCGGAACGCACCGGCCGCGGGCGCACCGGCCGCGTCGGACGCGCTGGCGTTCGTGAGCCGGTCCAGCGCGTTGTTGAGCTCGCCCTGCGCGCCCTCGCGGTTGGGGTCGACGCCCGCGAGCTCGCGTTCGAGCAGCGCGGCGCCCGACTCGATCTGGTTCTGCGCGTCGTCCAGCTTGGCCTGCAGGATGTTGCCCGCGATCTGCGTCTGGATGACGAACCCGAGCACCAGCACGACCGCCGTCGACAACGCCAGGGTGCTGATCACCACGCGCGTCTGCAGCGAGCGCCGCCAGATCGCGCCCCACGCCACCGCCAGCTCCGCCGCGAGCTGGCGCACCTGCTCGACGGTGCGTCGGATCACGGCGGCCCGGCTTTGTACCCCACCCCGCGCACGGTCAGCACGACCTCCGGGTGCTCAGGGTCGCGCTCGACCTTCGACCGCAGGCGCTGGACGTGCACGTTGACCAGCCGCGTGTCGGCCGCGTGGCGGTAGCCCCACACCTGCTCGAGCAGCACCTCTCGAGTGAACACCTGACGCGGCTTGCGGGCCAGTGCCACGAGGAGGTCGAACTCCAGCGGGGTGAGCGCGATCGACTCGCCCGCGCGGACGACCTGGTGGGCCGGGACGTCGATCGTGACGTCGCCGATCGACAGCTGCTCGGCGGGCTCGGTCTCGGTGCGCCGCACCCGCGCGCGGATGCGGGCGATCAGCTCCTTGGGCTTGAACGGCTTGACCACGTAGTCGTCGGCGCCCGACTCCAGGCCCAGCACGATGTCGACGGTGTCGGTCTTGGCCGTCAGCATGACGATCGGGACGCCGGACTCCGTGCGGATCGCGCGGCAGACGTCGATGCCGTTCATGCCGGGGAGCATGAGATCCAGCAGCACGACGTCGGGTCGCAGCTCGCGCACGGCGGGCAGCGCACGGGTGCCGTCACCCACGACGGCGGTGTCGAAGCCCTCACCGCGCAGCACGATCGTGAGCATCTCGGCCAATGCCGGATCGTCGTCGACGACCAGTACGCGCGACTTCATGCCCTGAAGCATCTCATCCACTGGTCAGCAGCCGTGCGTGGCCCGGCCCGACGGCTACCCGAGGAGCTGAGCGGCGACCGCGGCGACGTCCGGGTCGCCACCATCCACCACTGTCCACGGGCTGAGCCACGCCGCCGCCGCGAGCTGGGCGTACAGCGCGCCGGTGCGCTCCTGCAGCCCGTCGTCGGCCTCGTAGGCGTCGCGTTCGCGGCCCGCTTCGGTGCGCTCGCGGTGGGCGGCCCGCGCCGCCGCGACTTCGCGGGGAACGGCCAGGTAGAGCTGGTGGTCGGGCACCGGGATGGCGAAGCGCTCGATCTCCAGTTCGCGCACCCAGGCCACGAACCCGCCCGCCGCGCCCTCGTGCAGCCGGGCGGCCCCGTAGGCGGCGTTGGAGGCCACGTAGCGGTCGACGAGCACGACGTCGTGGGTGGCGAGCGCGGCCCGCAACGCGGGCGCGGCACCGCGGCGGTCCAGCGCGAACAGCACGGCCATGCCGTGTACCGACGCGGCGAGGTCGCCCATCCGGCCGTAGAGGGCGTCGCGGACCAGTTCGGCGTGCACGTCGTCGGCGTAGCGGGGGAACGCGAACCGCGCGACGGTGCCGTTGAACGCGGCGGCGAGGCCGTCGGCGAGCGTGCGCTTGCCCGCCCCGTCGAGCCCCTCGATGACCACCAGCCGTCCCACCGCGGCGATCCTGCCACCGCGGCGGGGCGTGATCGTCGCGAGGCGCACAGCGGTGGGGGCGGCCGGGGCGGTGGTGTGCGGCCGGGGCCCCGGGCTCGCACACACGGCGCGGGGTCCGCACACGCCGCCCGCACTGTGTGTGAGCCCGACACGGTGTGTGTGAGCCCTCCAGTCCGCAAGCGAGCCGAGCGCGCACAGCGCCCCAGGTCCGCGGCCGGGAGTGATCGCCGCGAGGCGCACATAAGCGGGCCGTCGGGCCCAGTGGTGTGCGGCTCGCCGCGATCATCCGGGCGCGGTCCACTCCGGTGCTCGCCGACGAGGTCCGCGACGGCCGCACACACCGCGTCGATCACGCACACACCGCGTCGGTCACGCACACGGCGTTGGGGCCGCACACATCGCCCGCAATGTGTGTGAGCCGGAGACCGTGTGCGCGAGCCCCACACGGTGTGCGTGAGCCCCACATTCCGCCAGCCAGCCGGGCGCGCACCACGCCCCAGGTCCACGGCCGGGGTGATCGTCGCGACGCGCACACCAGTGGGCCGGACAGGCCCTCGGTGTGCGGCTCGCCGCGATCACCTGGGCGCGTGCACCACGAACCAGGTTGGCGGCAGGGAGTGCGTGCGGACCAGGCCCGGCGCCTACCGGAGCGGTCGCACACACCGCGTCGGGTCCGCACACACCGCCCACAATGTGTGTGAGCCCCGCACGCTGTGTGTGAGCCCCGCACGGTGTGTGCCAGCCCCCCACGGTGTGTGCCAACCCCCACGGTGTGTGCGAGCCCCGCACGGTGTGTGTGAGCGCCGCCCCCACGCGTGGCCCCCGCCCTCGCCGCTGGTGTGAGCCCCACCCCGCGGGGTGAGCCCCTAGCCCAGTGCCCGCACCACGTCCCACGTCGCGGCGAAGCCGGGGTGCAGCGGCAGCGCGGTGACCTCGTCGGCGGGCACCCACGCCACGCTGATCGTCTCTTCGGTGAGCCCGGTCAGCTGCAGCAGCCGGTCGGTGTAGGCCACCACCGTCGTGTAGGCCCAGCCGCCGTGGTCATCGACGTGCTCGCGCCCGATGCGGTACTCCCCCGGATCGAGCCCGGCCTCTTCCTGCGCCTCGCGCCCGGCCGCCTGGGCCGCGGTCTCGTCGCTGTTGCGCGCGCCGCCGAGGATGCCCCACGTGCCGCCGTGGTGGCTCCACAGCGCGCGGTGCTGCATCAGCACCGATCCCTCGTGCCACAGCAGCAGACCCGCCGCGCCGAAGATCCCCCAGTGGCGGTGTCCTCGGGCGCAGCGGGTCCAGCCGTCGCCGTCACCGCGCGGATATCGCACGGTCAACAGTATCGATGCTCGCTCCGCAAGCTCCGCTCAGTATCGATGCTCGCTCCGCAAGCTCCGCTCAGTACCGATGGTCGCTCCGCAAGCTCCGCTCAGTACCGGTAGTGCTCGGGCTTGTACGGCCCCTCGACGTCCACGTCGATGTACTCGGCCTGCTCCTTGGTGAGCTTCGTCAGCTCCCCGCCCAGCGCGAGCACGTGGATCCGCGCCACCTTCTCGTCGAGGATCTTCGGCAGCCGGTAGACGTCCTTGTTGTACTCCTCGTGCTTCGTGAACAGCTCCACCTGGGCGATCACCTGGTTCGAGAAGCTGTTGCTCATCACGAACGAGGGGTGGCCGGTGGCGTTGCCGAGGTTCATCAGCCGTCCCTCGGACAGCACGATGATCGAGTGCCCGTCCGGGAACACCCACTCGTCGACCTGCGGCTTGATGTTGATCTTGATGATGCCCGGCACCCGGCCGAGGCCCGCCATGTCGATCTCGTTGTCGAAGTGCCCGACGTTCGCGACGATCGCCTGGTGCTTCATCGCCGCCATGGCGGGCACCGTGACGATGTTCTTGTTGCCCGTCGTGGTCACGATGATGTCGGCGCGGGAGACCACGTCGTCTAGCAGCGCCACCTGGAAGCCCTGCAGCAGCGCCTGAAGCGCGCAGATCGGGTCGACCTCGGCCACGATCACGCGGGCGCCCTGCCCGGCCAACGCCGCCGCCGAACCCTTGCCGACGTCACCGAAGCCGCAGACGAGCGCGACCTTGCCCCCGATGAGCACGTCGGTGGCGCGGTTGAGGCCGTCGATGAGCGAGTGCCGGATGCCGTAGGTGTTGTCGAACTTGCTCTTGGTGACCGAGTCGTTCACGTTGATCGCCGGGAACAACAGCTGTCCCTGGTCGGCGAGCTGGTAGAGCCGGTGCACGCCGGTGGTGGTCTCCTCGGTGACCCCGCGGATGCCCTCGGCGACCGCCTGCCAGTAGCTCGGCTCGGCGGCGAGCCTGCGGCGCAGCGTGTTCAAGATGATGCGGTACTCGTCGGAGACGGTCAGGTCGTCGTCGTCCGGCGTCGGCACGACTCCGGCCTTCTCGAACTCGACGCCCTTGTGCACGAGCAGCGTGGCGTCGCCGCCGTCGTCGAGGATCATGTTGGGGCCGACGACGTTGCCCTCGTCGTCGGTGAACGCGAAGAGCCGCTCGGTGGCCCACCAGTACTCGTCGAGCGTCTCGCCCTTCCACGCGAACACCGGCACGCCCCTGGGCTCCTCGGGAGTGCCGTGCGGGCCGACGACGGTGGCCGCGGCCGCGTGATCCTGGGTGGAGAAGATGTTGCAGGACACCCAGCGGACGTCGGCGCCCAGCGACACGAGCGTCTCGATGAGGACCGCGGTCTGGACGGTCATGTGCAGCGAGCCCGCGACGCGCGCGCCGTGCAGCGGACGGGCCTCGGCGTACTCGCGGCGCAGCTCCATGAGGCCGGGCATCTCGTGCTCGGCGAGCCGGATCTCCTTGCGGCCGAACTCGTGCAGCGCGAGATCGGCGACGGCGAAGTCGATCCCGTTGCGGGTCTGTAGCTTGTCGACGCCTGGGGCGGTGGTTGCGGTCATGGGTGGGTCATGCCTCCTAGCACGGACAGGATGAGAAAGCGCGATGGCACGATGAGACAGCGCGATGACAGGACGAAGAAGCGCGATGCGTGCGGAAACACGGGTACGGCCTCCTGAGAATCGGAGGCGCCCTTTCCAGCAGCTGCCGCAAGACCGAGCGTGGCGGACCCTCGTCCGTCGCAGCGCCCCTCGGTCCCGGCTCACCCCCAGGATTACGAGCGCGGTGGGAACGTGTCAACTCGGGCCCCTGCCGCCCCCTCAACTAAAGGAAACGCCCATGGCCGACCGGCCCCCGCTGCCCCCGTTCACCCTGGAGACCGCCAAGCAGAAGGTCCAGGCCGCGGAGGACGCCTGGAACAGCCGCGATCCGGTGCGGGTCTCGCTGGCTTACAGCGCGGACTCCGTGTGGCGCAACCGCGACCGGTTCGTCCAGGGCCGGGAGGAGATCGTGGCGTTCCTCACCGAGAAGTGGGAACGCGAGCTGGACTACGCGCTGCGCAAGGCACTGTGGACCTTCGCCGACAACCGGATCGCCGTCCGCTTCCAGTACGAGAGCCACGACGCCTCGGGCACCTGGTACCGCAGCTACGGCAACGAGAACTGGGAGTTCGACGGGCACGGGCTGATGGTCCGACGCGAGGCAAGCATCAACGACCTCGTCATCGACGAGTCCGAACGGCGCATCTTCGGCCCGAGACCGGAGGAGGACCGGGGAAAGGACATCGAGCTCCGGTAAGCGATCGGGGTCAGCCCAACAGGTGGTTGCGCAGCAACGCCTCCGCGGCCTCCGCGCGGCCGTTGGCGGCGAGCAGGCCCGCCGGTGCGACGGCGAAGTCGGTGTCGATCACCACCGGCGTCCCGGCGAGCGCGGAGGCGAGCGCGGGGTCGGTGCGCAGCGTCGACGAGACGGTCGACAGCCCGCCGTGGGGGTCGCGCCGCCGGAACACGCCGCCGGACAGCACGACGAGGTCGATGGCGTCGTCGTGGTCGGCGTGCACGCGCAGGTGCCGCCGGACCGCCACCACCGCGGCGAGCGCGGCCACCCTGCGGTCCTCTGCCGCGCTGCCCGGGTCACGGGGGACGTAGCCGACCTCGCTGGTCATGCGGGCCACCGTCGGCGCGAGCAGGTCGGCCTCCACCGGGTCCACGACGCCCTCCGCCTGCGCCCCGACCAGCACACCCGCCGCGGCGGCGCGTACCCCGAGGTCGCCCTCGACCGTGCGCACGCCTGCGCCGTCGGACGCAGAGTGCACGTCGGTGGTGGCGCAGCCGACGTCGACGACGAGCACGCGCCCGCCACGGATGCGCGCGAGCTCCACTGCGCCGTGCCCCACGGCGTCGGGTGTCGCCACCCGCACCAACCTGCGGAACCTCGACGGGACAGCAGGCCCGCGGCCCCCGAGCGCGTGGCGCCGGTACAGCGCAGAGAGCGCGGCGCGAGCGGGCTCCGGCGCGACCTTCCCTATGCTCGGCAGCACGTTGGCGCAGGCCACGACCGTGCGCCCGGTGGCGCGCAGCACTGCGAGCGCGTCCTCGCGGCCCGCGGAGTTGGCTGCGAGCACGATCGGGAACCGGACGCGCGCGCTCGCCAGCCGTCCGGCGTTGTGCAACAGTTCGGCCGGGTCGTCGCCGTCGTAGCCGCCGAGCAGCAGCAGCGCGGTGGGCCGCGTCGTCCGCAGCAGCGCCACGTCGGTGACCTGCAGCGGCCCGGTGTGCACGTGCACCACATGCGCGCCAGCCGAACAGGCGACCCGGTGACCCGCCTCCGTCGCCATGAGCCGCTCCGAGCCGACGACGGCCAGCCGCATGCCGCCGCCTGCCGACGAGCAGGCCAGCAGCTCGGGCGCGGCGCCCGATCCCGCGGCCGACACGGCGCGCACGGCCGCATCCATGCCGGTGAGCACGTCGGCCGCGGTGGTGGGGTGCTCGGCGAACCCGGCGAGCACGCCGTCGGGCCGCACCAGCACGGCCTTGGTCCACGTCGAGCCCACGTCGAGGCAGACCGCGGCGGCCTGATCGATGGGCATGGGCGCCGAGCCTAACCGCGATCGTCGCCCATGGCCCGCCCCCGAAGGTAGGTTGTCGTGACCAGCGGCAGAAGCTATGAGGAGCAGCGCGATGCTCGGACTGATGCAGGACCGCCCGCTGACGCTGGCCCAGTTGTTCCACCGCGCCGAGCAACTCTTCGGGCACAAGACGCTGACCACCGCCACGGTCGACGGCGAGACGACGATGACGCTCGCCGAGTGGGCCCGACGCGTGCGGCGGCTCGCCGGAGTGCTCGACACGCTGGGCGTCAGCCAGGACGGCCGCGTCGGCACCTTCTGTTGGAACACCGCGCGGCACCTCGAGCTCTACTGCGCGGCCCCGTGCACCGGGCGGGTGTTGCACACGATCAACATCCGGCTGTTCCCCGACCAGGTCGTCTACGTCGCAAACCACGCGGAAGACGAGGTGGTCTTCGTCGACCGGTCGCTGCTGCCCGTGCTCTGGCCGCTGGTCGACAAGCTGGACACCGTGCGGCACTACATCGTGATCGACGACGGCGCCGACGTCGCCATCCCCGACGACCCGCGGGTCAGCGACTACGAAGCCCTGCTCGCCGCCGCCGAGCCCTTCACCGGCACGTTCTCCGTCGAGGACGAGAACACGGCCGCCGCGATGTGTTACACCTCGGGCACCACGGGCAACCCGAAGGGCGTCGTCTACTCGCACCGCTCCTCGGTGCTGCACTCGCTGATCCTGCTCACCGCGGACGCCGCCGCGCTGTCGGAGCGCGACACCGTGCTGCCGGTGGTGCCGATGTTCCACGCCAACGCGTGGGGCCTGCCGTTCGGCGCCCTGCTCGCGGGTTCCGACCAGGTCTTTCCCGGCCCGAACATGTCGCCCGCGGCGATCGCAGACCTGTTGGCGCGCCACCACGTCACCGTGACCGGCGGCGTCCCCACCATTTGGATGGGGATGATTCCGCTGCTCGCCGACCACGACCTCAGCGCACTGCGCACCATCCTGTGCGGCGGCTCGGCGGTGCCGAAGTCGCTCTCGGAGACCTACCGCGAGGCGATCGGCGTCCCCATGCTGCACGCCTGGGGCATGACCGAGACCAGCCCGATCGCGACGATGTCGAGCACCCGCAGCTACCACGACGGGCTCACTGAGGACGAGCGCGCCAACGCCAGGGCCCGCCAAGGCCAGCCCGTGCCGCTGGTGGAGCTGCGGATCGTCGATCCGACGACCGGCGAGGCCCTGCCGTGGGACGACGTGGAGAGCGGCGAGGTCCAGGCTGCGGGCCCGTGGATCGCGAAGGAGTACTACCGCGGCGAGGGCGGCGGCGCGCAGTTCACCGAGGACGGCTGGCTGCGGACCGGCGATGTGGCCGCCGTCGACCGCTACGGCTCGTTCCGGCTCGTCGACCGCACGAAGGACCTGATCAAGTCCGGCGGCGAGTGGATCGGGTCGGTCGAACTGGAGAACGAGATCATGGCGCACCCGAAGGTGGCCGAAGCGGCGGTGATCGCCATCCCCAGCGAGAAGTGGGTGGAGCGGCCGCTCGCGTGCGTCGTCGTCAAGCCGGGCGAGACGCTGACCGAGCAGGACGTCCTCGACCACCTGCGGACGAGGGTCGCGAAGTGGTGGCTGCCCGACGCCGTCGAGTTCATCGACGAAGTGCCGAAGACGAGCGTGGGCAAATTCTCGAAGCGGACGTTGCGGGAGAAGTTCGCGGGCTACCGGGCGTCGGACAGCGGCTGAGCGCGGTTGGCGGACCCGAGATGGTCAAGATGACCCCGCCTCTGATACAGCCGCTCGGGTGACATAGCCGCGTTTCGGGTGAACGCCACTGGGCCGCCAGCGGGTGCGGGCCTCCGGCGTCAGGTGGACACTCCCGTCGTGGTCCCGCCCAGCGAGCAAGACGATCTCCGCAGCGGACAGGTGACCTCCGAGCGGCGGCTCGCCTTCGCTCTGCCCGCCGAACCGGTCGCCGCGGCGCTGACCCGCACGCGGCTCGGGGAGTGGCTGAGCGCGCAGGACTGGCCGCTCGCGCAGGCGGACGACGTCGTGCTCGCGGTCAGCGAAGCCGTCAGCAACGGCGTGGAGCACGGCTACGGAGTCCGACCGGGAGTGGCGGCTCGGGCAGGCGTCGTCGAAGTCGACGCGCAGGTCGTGGCCTGCGGCGACGGCATGCGCAGGCTGGAGATCACCGTCCACGACCACGGGGGATGGCAGGTGCAGGCGCACACCCACGCCCACCGCAGGCACGGCATCCCGATCATGAAGGCGTGCGTGGCCGAGTTCGCCATCGACGGCACGGCGAGCGGCACCACGGTGGTGCTGCGCAGCCGTCCCGTCCCTGCGTGATCGACGACGACCTCGCCGCACTGGCGCTGACCGCTCCCGCTCGCTGCGGCGCGACCCGTCTCGTGTGCGTCGATGGACCGTCGGGCGCGGGAAAGACGCAGCTCGCCGCGCGGCTGGTCGTCGCGCTCGGTGATCCACCGCTACTGCATATGGACGATCTGTACCCCGGTTGGGACGGCCTCGCCGCCGGTGTGGCGCTGTTGCGCAACGACGTCGTCGGGCCGCTCGCGGCCGGGCGCCCCGCGCGCTACCCCCGATGGGACTGGGTCCGGTCGAGCTACACCGAGCACCACAGCCTCGGCACTCCGGCGCTGCTCGTCGTCGAGGGAGTCGGCGCCGGGGCCGGGGCGGTCACGGAGTCCGGCGGGAACCACACGTCGCTGCTGGTGTGGCTCGACGCGGCGGAGGAGGTGCGCTACCGCAGGGCGATGGAGCGCGACGGCGCGACCTACGCGCCGCACTGGGCCCGGTGGGCTGGGCAGGAGCGGGCCCACTTCACCGCCGACCGCACGGCCGAGCGCGCCGACGTGGCGCTCTGCCTCCGGTGACCGCGCCTCCGGTGACCGCGCCTCCGGTGACTGTCGCTGTCAGGCAGGCTGCTGCCCGTTGGCCGTGCGCTCCAGGTCGGGCTCCAGGTAGATGAGCCGCACCTGCGGGACGGCGGTGCGGACGCGGGCTTCGGCGGCGTCGATCGCCCGTGCGACCTCCTCCATCGGCAGGCCGGGCGTCAGCGCGATCTTGGCCGCGACCAGCAGCTCTTCCGGGCCGAGATACTGCGTGCGGAGGTGGATGACGTGCGCGACCGCCCCGCCCTCCAGCCCGTCGACGATCCGAGCGAGCACGGGTGGGCGCGCGCCCTCGCCGATGAGCAGGCTCTTCATCTCGACGATGAGGACGACCGCGATGACGCCGAGCAGCAGCCCGATGGCGATGGTGCCCAGCGCGTCGAACACGGCGTTGCCGGTGAGCACGGTGAGCCCGACGCCGAGCAGCGCGAACCCGAGCCCGATGAGCGCGCCGAAATCCTCCAGCAGCACGACGGGCAGCTCCGGCGTGGTGGCCTGGCGGATGAACTGCCACCACGACAGCGACCCCTTCAGCTCGCGGGACTCGTGGATCGCGGTGCGGAACGAGTAGCCCTCCAGGCCGATCGCGACGACCAGGATGAGCACCGCGACGAGCGGGGACGACAGCTCCTCGGGGTGGCCGAGCTTCTCGATGCCCTCGTAGAGCGCGAACACCGACCCGAGCGTGAACAGCAGCAGCGCGACGATGAAGGCGTAGAAGAACCGGTCGCGCCCGTAGCCGAACGGGTGCTCGGGGGTGGCCGCCCGTGCCGCCCGCTTGCCGCCGAGCAGCAGCAGGCCCTGATTGGCCGTGTCGGCGAGCGAGTGCACCGACTCCGCCAGCATCGACGACGAGCCCGTGACCAGGAAACCGATGAACTTGGCCACCGCGATGCCCGCATTGGCCGCCAGCGCCGCGATGATCGCGCGCGTTCCCCCGCCCGTGGACATGGTCGAACCCTACAGACGGGACCCGACAATCCGGGCGGCCAAGCGCGCGACACCTCTCAGCCGTCACACCCGCCGGCTCACACACACCGCGCGGGGCTCACACACACCGCCCGCAATGTGTGCGAGCCCCGCTGGGTGTGTGGGGGCTCAGGCCAGGCCGTCGCTCGCGACGAACAGCTGCGTCCCCGGCGCGCGCACCGACACCGTCACGCCGGTGTCGGACGCCGCCAGCCACGCCGCCCCGCCGCGGGGGAGCGCCAGCTCGGTCCCGTCGGCGCGCAGGCTCGCCTCGCCCGCCGTGCACAGGAGGATCCGCGGTCCGTCGTCGGGCACCGCGACCTCACCGGAATCCGCCTCGCACCGCCGCAGCAGGAACTCCTTGGCCTGCGTGTCGTAGCGGACCCAGTCGCCGTCGGGGTCGCCGCGCAGGACGGGCGGCGGACCCGAGTGGAAGTCCAGCACGCGCAGCAGCTCCGGCACGTCGACGTGCTTGGGCGTCATTCCGCCGCGCAGGACGTTGTCGGAGTTGGCCATCAGCTCGACACCCGCCCCGGACAGGTAGGCGTGCAGGTTCCCCGCGGGCAGGTACAGCGCTTCTCCTGGCGCCAGCGTGACCCGGTTGAGCAGCAGCGCGGCCAGCACTCCCGCGTCGCCGGGGTAGCGCTCGGCGAGCTCCAGCACCGTCCGGGCCTCGACGTGCCACGGCCCGTGGCCCGCAAGCGGGACGGCGGCCGCGGCCACGGCGGGCACCAGCTCGTCGAGCATCTTCTGCGGCAGCGTGATCCACGTGGTGAACAGCGCGCGGAGGCCCGACGCGTCCGGTTGCGCGGACAGCAGCTCGACGTGCGCCGCGATGGCCGCGACATCGAGCGCGCGCAGCAGCTGCACGGTATCGGCGGGCGCCCGGAAGCCGACGAGCGCGGCGAACGGGGTGAGCGCACAGATCAGCTCGGGCTTGTGGTTGGGGTCGCGGTAGTTGCGCTCGGGCGCGTCGCGGGCGAGGCCCGCCGCCTCGTCCGCGGCGAACCCCGCGCGCGCCTGCTCGAGGCTCGGGTGGGCCTGCAGCGACAGCGGCTCGTCCGCGGCCAGCACCTTCAGCAGGAACGGCAGCGTCGCGTCCCAGTGGCCTGCCCGGTCGGTGCCGAGCTGGCCGTCCGGATCGGCGGTGATCGCCTCCACCAGCGACTTGCCGGTGGCCAGGTGCGACGGGTCGCCGGGGTGGGCGCCGAGCCACATCTCGGCCTCGGGATGCGGCGATGGCACAGGGCGCCCGAGCATCTCGGCGATGACGGTGCGCGACCCCCACGCGTACGCGCGAACGGGGTTGTTGAGCAGCTCCACGGTCCTCCGGTCAGTCAAGCAGGCGTGATCGTTCGGGTGGCCAGCCCGAGGTATACGGCGGCCAGGTCAAAGCGGCTGGTGAGCAGGGCCGCCCGTAGCACCGGCGCGTGCCGGGCGCCGCGGGCCACCTCGTCGACGGGGTGCAGCAGGTCGGCGTCGGAGCGGTCGCGTCCCGTCCTGCGCAGCGCCACCTGCACCGGGTCCTCCTCGCCGGTGCCGATCAGTACGAGCCGCGGCGGCAGCGCCTGTGCGTCGGGCGGGTCGTCGAAGGGGTCGTGGAAGATGTCGCGCTCGGCGCCGCCGTCCAGCCGTCGCAGAAGGGCGGACGCCGTGGCGGCCTGCCCGATGTCGGCGGCGTTCGCCACCACACCCGCGTGCGTCGCGAGCGCCTCGGCGGCGTGGGCGGCGACGGCGGCGGCGAGCGCGTCGGTGCCCCACAGCAGCGGCGTGTGCTCCGCCAGCCGCAGCGCGAGCGACTTCGCCGGGTTCATGAACGCGTCGTGGCCGGGGGCGTTGCGCTCGGCCTCGCCGTCGAGCACGTCGGCCAGCTCATCGAGCCCGGGGTGCAGCGGCGCGGGCAGCAGCCCGAGCGCGGAGACGACGGTCAGCCCGACGGCCAGCGCGCGCGGCAGGTCGAGGCCGGGCGGCACGGGGATGCGCGGCTCGACCAGCCGCACCCGACCGGCGCCCGCCGACGCGACCGGCCCCTCGATGGGCGCGGACAGCACCACCTCGGCCCCGCGCCCGACCGCGCGGCCGATCGAGTCGGCCAGCTCGTTGTCGGAAGGGTCGTCGGTGTGCGCGATGACGACGTCGAGCGGGCCGATCCAGCTCGGCACGGCGTCGTACTGCACCACCGGCACCGGGCAGGCCGAGCCGAGCAGGGCGGCGAGCAGCCGGGCGGCCGGGATCGAGGACCCCGGCCGGACCAGCAGCACCAGCGCCCTGGGGCGGAGGCCGTCGAGATCACCGACGCGGGCCTCCTGTGCGGCGTGCGCGGCCGAGCGGACCTGGGCCCCCGCGGTGGCGGCCGACCGCAGCACGCCCCGCGTGTCCAGCGCCGCGAGTGCCCTCGCGTCGCCCAGCAGGGTGTCGTCGAGCACGATCATGCGCCGTCGCTGAAGGCGTGGTCGATCAACAGCACCGGGATGCCGTCGACCACCGGGTAGCTGCGTCCGCACACGGTGCAGGTCAGCGCGTCGGCGTCGGGGTCAGCCGCCGTGCCGGGACGCAGCGGCGCGTGGTCTTCCGTGGGGCAGGCCAGGACGTCCAACAGCTGGGGGTCGAGCTGAACGGCCATGGTCGTCTCCTTCTGCGGGGGATACCTGAGACTCTGCCAGTTATCCGCCTCGTCGGCCGCAGCACTGTGGCTGTGTGCGGCGCAGTACTCAGGCCCGGATGATCGCCAGCACCTCGTCGCGCAACGCCGCCATCGCGGCCTCGTCGGCGGCCTCGACGTTGAGGCGCAGCAGCGGCTCGGTGTTGGAGGGGCGCAGGTTGAACCACGACCCGTCGTGCAGCTCGACGGTGAGCCCGTCCAGCTCGTCGAACGTCGCGCGGTCGGCGAACGCCGCGCGCACCTGGGCGGTGGCCCCGGCCTGGTCGGCCACGGTGGAGTTGACCTCGCCGGACGCCGCGTAGCGGTCATAGTCCGCCATGAGCTCCGACAGCGGCGCGCTCTGCTCCCCCAGTGCGGCGAGCAGGTGCATGGCGGCGAGCATGCCGGAGTCGGCGCGCCAGAAGTCACGGAAGTAGTAGTGCGCCGAGTGCTCGCCGCCGAACACAGCGTCGGTCTCGGCCATCGTCTTCTTGATGAACGAGTGGCCGACGCGGGTGCGCACCGGCCTTCCCCCGTGCTCGATGATGATCTCCGGCACCGCGTGCGACGTGATCAGGTTGTGGATGACGGCGCTGCCGGGGGACTTGACGAGCTCGCGCACGGCCACCAGCGCCGTGATCGCGCTGGGGCTGACCGCCTCACCCCGCTCGTCGACGGCGAAGCAGCGGTCGGCGTCGCCGTCGAAGGCGAGCCCGAGGTCGGCGCCTTCGAGGACGACGCGCTTCTGCAGGTCGACGAGGTTGTCCGGGTTCAGCGGGTTGGCCTCGTGGTTGGGGAAGTTGCCGTCGAGCTCGAAGTAGAGCGGCACGATCTGCAGCGGCAGGTTCGCGAGCACGGCAGGGACGGTGTGGCCGCCCATGCCGTTGCCCGCGTCGACGACGACCTTGAGCGGTCGGATCCCGGAGAGGTCGACCAGCCCGCGCAGGTAGTCGGCGTAGCCGCCGAGGAGGTCCTGCTGGGTGACCTTCCCGCCGCCAGGGCCTGCCGGGACGCCCGCCTCGACGGCGGCGCGGATCGTGGCGAGGCCGGTGTCCTGGCCGATGGGCGTCGCGCCCGCCCGACACAGCTTGATCCCGTTGTAGCGAGCCGGGTTGTGGCTCGCGGTGAACATCGCTCCCGGCAGGCCGAGTGAGCCCGAGGCGTAGTAGAGCATGTCGGTGCTGGCCAGGCCGATAGAGACGACGTCGAGCCCTTGCCCGGTGACGCCCTCGGCGAACGCGGCCGCGAGAGCGGGCGAGCTGTCGCGCATGTCGTGGCCGACGACGACGGCGTGCGCAGTCGGATCCTCGCTCTTCAGCAGGCGGGCCAGCGCACCGCCGATGTCCCGGACGACCGCGTCGTTGAGCTCCTCGCCGACGACGCCACGAACGTCGTAGGCCTTCACAATCCCGGACAGGTCGGTCACGGCAGAAGACCCTATCGGCAGCTCGGCTGACCCCCGGTCGGCGGCACCCGAACCGCCCACGCCTGCGACGTCGCCACTACGGTGCGTGATCCTCGGCCGCCGACGCCGTGGTGCACGACCGGCGGCGCGGATCAGTCCTCGGGTGGGCCGGGCAGCACGCGCAGGTGGCCCCGGCGGCCGGTACCCGTGGCGTGGACGGGCTCGACGGGCCGGTCGACCCGCCCCGCCTCGCGCACGGCCTCGGCGAGCGCGGTGAGATCGTCCGAGCTGGGCTGCGGCGGCGCGAACTCCCCCTCGAACCGGACGACCTCCCAACCGCGCGGGACGGTGAGCCGGTGCGCGTGGGTGGTGCACAGGTCGTACGAATGGGGCTCGGCCTGCGTGGCGAGCGGGCCGACGACCGCGGTCGAGTCGGCGTACACGTACGTGAGCGTGGCCACCGCGAGCTCGGTGCACCCCGACCGCGAACACCTCCGCACGCTCAACACGGGGGCGACAGTAGCGCGCGGCACAACGGATTCTCGGCGCGACGCGCGGAGGTGCGCGTGCTGGATCCGCGCGCGCCCTACGATGGGCCGCGTGACCACCGCGCGTCCGATCTTGCGCCGTTCACCCCGCCGACGGGACCGGCGGGGTCGAGGGTTGCGCGGTCTGCTCTACCCCACCTCGCTGCCCGCCACCCGCACCCGCGCGGAGAAGTTCGACGCGATGGTCCTCGAGGCGTTGGAGCCGATCGAGATGCGCTGGGGATCCGAGCTCGCCGACCTCGACCTGGCCGTCGACGAGGTGCCGGAGGTCGTCGAGACGTCACCCGACGAGGTCGTGTGGGGCGCAGGCGTGCTCGCCGACATCGGTGTGCCGCTGGCGCAGCTCGTGCCCGCCGGGCTGGGCCCTGACGGGCAGCCGTCCCGGGCCCGCATCGTGCTTTACCGGCGCCCGTTGGAGAACCGCGCCCGTGGCGGCGCCGACTTGGCCGACCTGCTGCACGAAGTGCTGGTGGAGCAGGTGGCGGAGTACTTGAACATCGAGCCGGACGCCGTCGACGGTGGCCCCGCGTAGGGGGCCGCGCCGGCGTCCGCGCCACCGCGACGGCGCAGCCGCCACAGCAGCGGTGCGGGCGCAGCTCACATGGCCGGACGGCGCAGCCGACGGCGCTCGCGTTCCGAGAGCCCGCCCCAGATCCCGAAGCGCTCGTCGTGGGCCAGCGCGTAGTCGAGGCACTCGGCCCTGACGTCGCAGCCCGAACAGATGCGCTTGGCCTCGCGGGTGGAGCCGCCCTTCTCCGGGAAGAAGGCCTCGGGATCGGTCTGGGCGCACAGCGCGCGCTCCTGCCAATCCGGCTCCTCCTCGGCGGCGTCCGGCCCGCCGTCGACGACGCCCACGACGACGTTGCCCCCTCCGCTGACGCCCCCTCCGCTGACGCCACCGCCGACGACGCCGCCACCGCCGATGACGCCGCTGTCGACGGCGCCCCCCTTGATGACGACGAAGGACTCTGCCGGTACCCCTACCGGCATGCCGTCCAACGTCTCGACCAGCGCCAACGTGCCAGTGATCACGTTCACCCGCCCACCTCCCCACAACCGCGGCGAATGGCTGTCAGACCCAGAATGACAGCCCTGTAAGTACAGCGCTGTAGGCAGGGTCTTGGCAACCCGAAGCTGCCATACGGGTGATGCGGTCCACCCGGTCGGTCCCCCGTTCAGCACAATGGTCAGGTGCGAGACGTCTCCAGCCGTGTCAGTCCGTGGTTTCTTGCCCTCCTCGCCGTGACACTGGCGGGTGGTTTCCTCGCCGCCGTGGCGACGTCGAAGGCGCTGCTCACGCTCGGGATCGTCGTGCTCGTACTGGGCGGCTGGGCGGTGTCGCTGTGCCTGCACGAGTTCGGGCACGCCTACACGGCCTACCGGGGCGGCGACCGCTCGGTCAGGGCGAAGGGCTACCTGACCCTCGACATCCGCCGCTACGCAGATCTCGGGCTCTCCCTCGTGCTGCCGGTGTTCTTCCTGTTGCTCGGCGGCATCCCGCTGCCCGGCGGGGCGGTGTGGATCGAGAACGGCGCCATCCGGTCCCGCGCGGTCCGCAGCCTGGTGTCCTTCGCGGGGCCCGCGGCGAACCTGCTGCTGGGCGGCCTGCTGACGCTGGCTGTCGCGGTCGCGCCGATGCCTGCTGGACTCGCCGCGGGGTTGTCGGCGCTGGCGTTGATCGAGGTGCTCGCCTTCGTCCTCAACATCCTGCCCGTGCCGGGGCTCGACGGCTTCGGGGTGATCGAGCCCTACCTCGGCGAGTCCGCACGCCGCACGGCCGCGCGCGTACGGCCGTGGGCACCGATCGCGCTGTTCGTGCTGATCATCGGGGTGCCGGGGGTGTCGGCGGCGCTGTTCGGCTTGGGCAACGTCGTCTTCGCGGCGGTGGGCGGCGACGGCACGCTGGCGTACGAGGGCTACCAGACACTGTTCTTCTGGCGCTGAGCTCCCGGGCCAACACGGGTGCGAACACGGCGACCCCGGACCGATCGCCGACGTTTCGTCAGGCGTGCATTCGGCCGATCATCGTGGCGAGCGTGTCGGTGTCGCCGGGGAGCGCGTCGACCGGCCACCACCGCAGGTCGACCGATTCCTCGCTGATCCGGGCTCTGGCCCCGACGGGCGCCCGCACGAGGAAGCGGACGTCCAGGTGGCGGGTCGGGACGCCGAGCGAGCAGGTCACCGGGTGCACGTCGAGGTGCAGAGGCTGGGCGGAGATCGTCAGGCCGTCGATGCCGGACTCCTCCGTCGCCTCCCGCAACGCCGCCGCCCGCAGGTTCGCGTCCCCCGGCTCGCAGTGCCCGCCCAGCTGAACCCAGCGGTGGAAGCGCCGGTGCAGCGTCAGCAGCGTGCGCTCGCCCGCGGCGTCGAGCACGAGCGCCGAGGCCGTCAGGTGGCCGGGGACGCACTCGCGCGTGCACGCGTCGTCCGGCCGGGCGTCGAGGAACGCCAGGAAGGCGTGCTTGAGCGCGAGCTGCGCCTCGTCGCCGGGCTGCCACGCACCGAGCTCCGCGGCGGCGACGGCAGGGGCTACCACTCCAACAGTCCTTCAGGGCGCGGCGCGCGGGGCGTCAGCGGCTCCTGCGGAACCCCGACGGCGATCGCGCCGAGTGGCTGCCAGTCGGGCGGCAGCCCCAGCACCCGGCGCACGACGTCGGCGGCGAAGATCGTGGAGCCGACCCAGCACGAGGCCAGGCCCTCGGCCGCCAGCGCGACCAGCAACGACTGCACCGCCGCTCCCCCGGCGACGGTGAACATCGTGCGCTCGCCCTGGCGGCGGGCCTCGTCGGGATAGGTGTGCATGCCCTCGCCGGTGCGGAAGGCCAGCACCAGCTCGGGTGCGCGGCGCAGCAGGTCGCCGCGACCCATCCGGCGCTCCACCTCGTCGACGGGGCGGCCGTCGGCCTCCAGGTGCTCGCGCCAGCGCGCCGCCATGGCGTCCAGCAGGGCCGCGCGGCGCTCGCGCACGAGCGCGAACCTGATCGGCGTGCTGTGGTGCGGCGCGGGGGCGGTGAGCGCGATCCCGACCGCGCGGCGCAGCGCCGCGAGATCGACGGGCTCGTCGGCGAACTGCCGGGTGGAGCGGCGCAGCAGCACGGCCTCGCGGCGGCCCTGTGCGAGCGCCTCCTCGGTGCCCATGCGGAACATGTCGTCTTCGAGCGGGCGGACCAGATCGCGGGCGGTAGAGCCGTCGTCGGCAAGCCGCAGGCCGCGCACCACGGCGACGGGCAGGCCGCCGAGCTTGCCCTTGACCAGGTCGGCCGCGCCCGCGACCTCGTCGACGACCGCGACTTCGGTGACGAGCAGCTCGTTGCCCTGGCCGTCGACCATGCCGCCGTAGCGGTGGACCACCGGCAGCCCCGCGGAGCCGATCGCGACGTCGGTCTGGCCGATCCGCCACGAGCGGCCCATGGTGTCGGTCACGACGACGCCGACGTCGACGCCGAGCAGCGCGGCGAGGTCGGCGCGCAACCGGGCGGCGCTGGCGTCGGGGTCGGCCGGGAGCAGGGCGAGCTCGTCGCGGCGGACGTTGGAGCCGTCGATGCCCGCGGCGGCCTGGACGATGCCGAGCTTGCCCGCGACGATGAGGGTGCGGCCGCGGCGGGCGATGATCCGCTCGGTCTCGGCGTCGACCAGCTCGCGGCGCAGTCGGTCGCGCTCTTCGGGGTCGGTCGGGGCGGCGACGAGGCGCCCCTCGGTCTTGGAGAGCACCTTCGACGTCACGACGACCACGTCGCCGTCGACCAGCCAGGGGACCGCCGCGGCGAGCGCGCCCGCAAGGTCGTCGCCGGGGCGGAACTCCGGCAGGCCGGGCACGGGGATGACGGTGACGGCACCGGGCGCGGCGTGGTCGACCCCGGGGACGACGGGGGCCGGGTCGACCGCGTCACCCTCAGACACCGGCGACGTCCAGTGCGGCGCGGGCCATGTCCGCCGTGGCGGCGAGGTCGGTCATCAGCAACGGCACCGCCCTGACGTCGACGCCGGGCACGTCGGCACGATCGCCGGTGTGCACCAGCCAGCCGTCGAGCAGCCCGCCCGTGCCGCGGCCGCCGAAGTGGCGCCCGACCCCCTCCGCGGAGGTCTCGACGCCGATCGCGTCGAGGCAGGCGTCGGCCATGCCCCGCAGCGGGCGGCCCGCGACGATCGGGGAGAGCCCGACGACCTTGGCCGCGGTGTCGCGCAGCGCGTCGCGCACGCCGGGCACGTCGAGGATCGCGCCGATGGAGACGACCGGGTTGGACGGCCCGAGGATCACGGCGTCGGCGCCCGCGATCGCCTCGCGGGCCGCCGGGAGAATGCTCGCCTCGTCGGCGCCGACGGACGCGAAGCGGTGCGCGGGCAGCTCACCCTTGTGTCGGATCCACCACTCCTGGAAGTGGATGGCCTTGCGCGCCTTCGGCCCGTTGGCCGGGTCGTCGACGACCACGTGGGTCTCGACCCGGTCATCGGTCGCGGGCAACAGCGTCACGCCCGGCTGCCAGCGGTGGCACAGCGCTGCCGTGACGGAAGAGAGCGGATAGCCTGCGCGGAGCATGCGGCTGCGGACGAGGTGCGTAGCGGTGTCGCGGTCGCCGAGGCCGAACCAGTCGGGGTCGGCGCCGTAGGCGGCCAACTCGTCGCGCACGGCCCACGTCTCGCCCGAGCGGCCCCAGCCGCGCTCGGTATCGATGCCGCCGCCGAGGGTGTACATGCAGGTGTCGAGGTCGGGGCAGATGCGAAGGCCGTGCAGCCAGATGTCGTCGCCGACGTTCACCACGGCCGTGATCTCGACGTCGGGCAGCTCTTTGAGCCCGAGCAGGAAGCGCGCCCCGCCGACGCCGCCGACGAGCACCGTAACTCTCACTCGCCCGAGCCTACGTGAGCGTTCTGGCCGGGTAGCGAGTGAGCGTGTCCCTAGATCGTGCGGTAGTCGCGCGGCGAGAAACGAGGGCCGAAGCGGGGACGGCGGAAGCCCGAGGACTCCACGTACCGCACTGCGCGTTGGCGCTGCGGCGCGTAGGGGACGAGCACCTCGGCCAGCCCGGCGTCGTCCAGCGGGCGGCCGAGCAGCGCCCAGCCGACGACGGTGGGGATGTGGAAGTCGCCGAAGCTGACGGCGTCGGCGTCGCCCCACGCCCGCTGGGCCACCTCGGCGGCGGTCCAGACGCCGATGCCCGGCACCCGACGCAGCAGCTCACGGCCCTCGGCGCCGCCCAGCTCGGCGGCCCGCTCCAACCGGTGCGCCACGGCTGCGGCGGCCAGGATCGCGCGGCGACGGGCGTGGTCGACGCCCGCCCTGTGCCACTCCCAGTCGGGCACGTCGCGGATCTGCGCTGGGGTCGGCGGGACCCGCATGCCCTCCGGCGCGGCGCCGGGCGCCGGGTCACCGAAGCGGCGCACCAGCTCGCGCCACGACCGCCGCGCCTCCACTCCGGTGACCTTCTGCTCCAGGATCGCCGGGAACAGCTGGTCCCAGACCCTGCGGGTGGCGCCGAAGCGGAGCCCGCCCCTGCGTCGGTGGGCGTCGGCGACCAGGGGATGGTGGGCGACGAACTCGTCGGGCCGGTCCTCGGCGCCCAGCAGTGCGGGCAGCCCTTCCAACGACCAGGCCGCGCCGGGACCCCACGCCTGCATCACGACCGTGCCGTCGACGCGGCGGTGCACGACGGTGGTCGCCGCCCCTTCCGGCGTGGTGGTCGCGCGCCAGATCGCCCCGCCCTCGGTGCGCCGGAACGTCGGGTCGCCCCGGCCGCGGTGGACGGGGGCGAGCACGCCCGCGATGTCGACGGGGAAGTCCGGCCGCCACTCCCGGACCACCGCCGTCCGCGGACGTTCGGGGAGAAGCTCAGACATCCGGGGAGAAGCGCACCGCGCGCGGCGGCAGCACGATGTCGGGCCACACCCGCATGCCGCGCCGCAGCTCGCACTGCGCGCCGACGACGGCGCGGTCGCCGATCACGGTGTCCCGCAGCGTGGCGCCTTCCTCGACCCGCGCGCCCGCGCCCACGATCGACTGCTCCACAACGGCGCCCGGCGCGATCACCGCTCCGTCGAACAGCATCGAGCCGTCGATCCGCGCACCCGCCCCGACCGTGACGTTGCGCCCGACCGTCGAGCCGCCGAACACCAGAGCGTCGTCCGCCACCTGCGCACCGTCGAGGACGAGCGACTCCCCGACCGGGCCCGGCAAAGCCGCCGAGGGCGCTACGCCGCGGACGAGGTCGGCCGAGCCGTGCACGAGGTCGGCGGGGGTGCCCATGTCGCGCCAGTAGGCGTTGTCGACGTGCCCGGACACGCGCGCGCCCGCCTCCAACAGCCCAGGGAACGTCTCGCGTTCCACCGAGACCGGGCGGCCCTCGGGAATGGAGTCGATCACCGAGCGGCGGAAGACGTAGCAGCCCGCGTTGATCTGGTCGGTGGGCGGGTCCTCGGTCTTCTCCAGGAACTCCAACACCTGACCACTGGCGTCGGTGGGCACGCAGCCGTAGGCGCGGGGGTCGGCCACGCGCACGAGGTGCAGCGTGACGTCGGCCGAGGTGGAGCGGTGGGTGTCGACGACCGCGCCAAGGTCGGTGCCGCACAGCACGTCGCCGTTGAACACGAGGATGTTGTCGGCGGTGAGGTGTTTCGCGACGTTGCGGATGCCGCCGCCGGTGCCCAGCGGCTGGTCCTCCACGACGTAGACGAGCTCGAGGCCCAGATCAGCGCCGTCGCCGAACCCCGCGGCGAACGTCTCGGCCATGTAGGACGTGCCGAGCACCACCCGACGCACCCCCGCAGCCTGGATGCGGGAGAGCAGGTGGGCGAGGAACGGCACCCCCGCCGTAGGGAGCATCGGCTTGGGCGCCGAGAGCGTCAGCGGCCGCAGCCGGGTGCCCTTCCCGCCGACCAACACCACTGCCTCGACGTCATCCAGCACGCGCATGTCCTCCTCGCACGGCTAACCCCGTCGGGCCAGCGCCATCAACGTCCGGGCGGGTGCGCGGTAGCGGTCGCGGACGTACCGGCGCAGACCCGCTCCGCGGCTCTCGGGTCCGCGGGTCTCCAGAATGCCCTGTCCCTCGATGGGGTGAACGACCGCCTCCGCTTCGGGCACGCCGACGACGAGCCAGCCCGCGCGCCCGAGCCGGTCGCCGAGGTCCAGGTCGGCAGGCTCGGGCTGCGTACCGGTACCCGCGTGGCGGGAGTCGTAGCCGTTGACAGAGTCCCACGCCAGGCGCCGGACCAGTACACACCGGCCGTCGAGCCACCCGATCGGGCCTGCGACGACGCCGCTCGCGGGGACCCGCCCGCGCAGCAGCGCACCGAAGGTGGGCAGCGGACCGCACGACGGGATGACGCTGCCGGACGGTGCGCGCAGCTGGGGGCCGAGCAGGCCTGCGCGGGGGCCTGCCGCGGCCCGCAGGACGTCGAGCGCGCCCGGTGCTAAGGAGATCCCCGGATCGAGGACGGCGACCCAGCCGATCACCGGGTCGAGGCCCGCGATCGCCCGGTTGACGACCGCGGGACGGCCCAGCTCCTCGGCGAGCTTCAGCGTCTCCGCGTCGCCGTCGGGTGTGCGGATCTCCGCGCCCCGCGGCCCGACCGTGACGATGGCCAGCTCGTCGCCGTAACCCCGCAGCCCCCCCACAGCGGGTGAGCATAGGGGGAGCGAAATCCCCAGGGTGAGTCGTGCATCTCGGCGCGGTGAGTCCGGCAAATCAACCCGGTGAACGGGGCGGGCCGGGCCGGGGCGGCGCAGGGCGGGCGGGCCGGGTTGGGCTGGGCTGGACGAGCCGGCCTGCCGTTCAAAGCCGGGCCGGTGACCACGGCGGACCCGCGCCGGTGATCGCGGAAATCGGGACATCAGGTGCGCTGGCGCACCGCATGTCCCGCGGATGGCGATCATGGGCCGCGCGAGGGGTGAGGCCGACGGATCTGGTCTTGTCGGGGCCACGTCGCGACCGGCCGTGGCCCGGCGC
>DASWUV010000311.1:0-26612 GCA_036401495.1 Pseudonocardia sp.
GGCGTGCTCGACGCGGGCCGGGGCGGGGAGAAGGCGCTGCTCGCGGCGGTGTCCAACCCGCGCGGCGTCACCGGCGGCATCGCCGAGGCCCTGTCCGAGGCGGACGTGTTCGTCGGGTTGTCGGGCGGCACGCTCCCCGAGGAGCTTCTGGCGACCATGGCGCCCGAGTCCATCGTGTTCGCGCTGTCCAACCCGGACCCCGAGGTGCACCCGGACGTCGCGCACCGCCACGCCGCGATCGTCGCCACGGGCCGGAGCGACTTCCCCAACCAGATCAACAACGTGCTTGCCTTCCCCGGCGTCTTCCGTGGAGCACTGGACGCAGGGGCCAGGCGGATCACCGAGCGCATGAAGCTCGCCGCGGCGGACGCCATTCTCGCGGTCGGCCGCGCCGACCTGGCTCCGGACATGATCGTCCCGAGCCCGTTCGACCCCCGCGTCGCCCAAGCGGTCGCGACCGCGGTCGCGGAGGCGAGCCTCTAGATCCGCCGGGTACGTCGGGCGGCTCGGGGCGGAGTGTAGTTATCGAGTGACGCTGCGTCGAGGTTGACCCGGATCGTGTGGCGGTGGGTGTCGTTGAGTGTTTGACGCCCACCGCACCACGCTTGGAGACGCCTGTGAGAGAGCCCGACGCGCTCGACGATGCCGTCGCCCGCGCGGACCTGTTCCGCTCTCGGCAGGCGGCCTTCGGCTCGGCGCACCACCCCGAGGCCATGGCCTTCGCCGAGAACGTCGCGAGGGCGATCGCCGTCCCGTCGGGCGGGACCGCCGTCGGCGCGCTGCCGCTGCCCGACGCCGCTGCCGTCGTCTGTGACCGGTCGGGCCTCATCATGGCGTCCAACCCCGCCTTTCACCGCATGACGGGGGCCGCGGGTGACGCTGACCTGTTCGGGATGCGCCTTTCGCAGATCCTGACCGGCCCCGACAGTGACGCACGTCTCGTTCGGGCCGACGGACAAGCAGTGGGAGTCGCAGTCGTACGGTTCGGCCCTTTGGTCGACGAGCTTTCCGTTGTCGCGTTCGTCGGGCGGGATGACCCCGCAAGCACGGAGGGTCGCGTGGACCGCACCTGGGCGGCCGAGCTGGAGCGCCTCGCGCGGGTCGGCACGTGGAGCTTCGACCTCGCCACGGGCGTCGTCGCACGCAGCGACACCCTCGAAGAGCTCTACGTCGCCTGCGGGCTCGATCCCGCCGCCGACCTGGAGCGCCGTCAGATCGACGCGCTCCGGGCGGCGCTGAGGGCGGGCGCGGCGAACCCCGACGACCACGCCCAACTGCACCTGCCAGGCGACGTGCTGCTCAGCTGCCGCGCCGAGGTCGAGCGGGCCGCCGACGGCACCCCCGTGCGCATCGTCGGCGTCGTGCGCGACGTCACCTCCACCCACGACGGCATGCAGCGCTTCGTCGACCTCATGAAGCTGATGCCCGACGGGGTCGCCGTGCTCGACGCGGCGGGCAGGCTCGTGGACGTCAACCCGGGGCTCTGCGCGCTGTTGGGCGCCTCAGCAGGCCAGCTGCGCGGGATGGCCGCGCGCATGCTGGCCGTCGAGCCGCCGCACGGGGAGCTCCCGAGCTGGCTGCGGCCCGTGCCGCCCGGCGCCCGGTACGGCTACCGCGTGGACGGTGCGCCGCTGCTGCGCGCCGACGGCACCACGATCTGGTGTGCGCTGGACGTGGCCGCCACACCCGGCGAGGACGGGGAGCGGCGCTGGCTGGTCGTCGTCACCGACATGTCCGAGCGACGGCGGGCCGCCGAGCTCCTGCGCCGCGCGGGCACCGTGGACGAGCTCACGCGCCTGCCCAACCGCACGGCGTGCCTCGAACTGGTCGACCGGCTGCTGGCCGGGCCGGGGCGCGACCGGGTCGCGGTCGTCTGCGGCGGGCTCGACGACTTCCAGCGGATCAACTCCTCGCTCGGCCACGAGGCGGGCGACGACCTGCTCGTCACGCTGGCCGGGCGGCTGCAGCGCGACCTGCCCGTCGGCTGTGACCCGGCGCGGCTTTCGGGCGACGAGTTCGTCGTCATCTGCGCCGACCACGCCGAGGTGGGTGGCCCCGACCGGCTCGCTGAGCTGGTCGCCGACCTCCTGCGCACCGAGATCACCGTCCACGGCAGGCCGGTGCACATGACGGCGTCGGTCGGCCTGGCCACGCCGGTGCCCAGTGGCGACGTGCGCGCCGCCGACCTGCTGCGCTTCGCCGAGGCCGCGATGCTCGACGCCAAGCGCACCCAGCATCGCGGCGGCATCGCGGTGGCCACCGACGGCGTGGTCCGGCTCGCGACGCGCGCGCTGGAGCTCGAAGCGGAGCTGCAGGCCGCGATCGCCGCGGGCGCGCTCGTGCTCGAGTACCAGCCCGTCGTCGGCCCGGACGGCCGGGTGCTCTCACTGGAGGCGCTGGTCAGGTGGCCGCATCCCGAGCGCGGCCTGATCCCGCCCGCCGACTTCCTCCCGGTGGCCCAGCGCAGCGGGCTGCTGCGGGAGCTGGACCGCTGGGTGCTGCGCACGGCCGCCGCCGAGGCGGCAACGTGGCCCGAGCACGAGGGCGTGGTGCCCGCCGTGGCCGTCAACCTCGCGGGCCTGCTGCCGGGCGAGGTGGACTTCGCCGCCGAGGTGGGCGAGGCCGTGCAGGCGGCCGGGCTCCCGTGGGACCGGCTGGTGCTGGAGCTGGTGGAGACCAGCCTGGTCGCCCTTCCGCCGCACGCGCTGGCGGCGATGGCGTGCCTCGCCGAGCGGGGTGTGCGGTTCGCCGTCGACGACTTCGGCACCGGGTACTCCTCGCTGGCCAGGCTCAAGGAGCTGCCCGCGCAGACCGTGAAGATCGACCGCGCGTTCGTCACCGGCATCGCCGCGGACCCTGTCGACTTCGCCGTGGCCAGGGCGGTGGTCGACATGGCGCACGCGATGGGCCGGGAAACGGTGGCCGAGGGCGTCGAGACCGCGGAGCAGTTCCACGTGTTGCGCGGCATCGGCGTCGACGCCTACCAGGGCTGGCTGTTCTCCCGCCCGCTGCCCGCCGACCAGGTTGCCGCGCTGCTGGAGGCGGGCCGCCTGCATACCCCGGCGGACGCGGGGCTGTAGCACGGATCTTGTTGATCACGGGGCCATGACCCCGAGAACGCAACAAGATCGCCGGGATCGACCCGGACCCGCCTCACCGGGTGCGAGGTGGGTATCAGGGGCGTCGGTGGCCGTGGCCGAGCAGGCCCAGCAGGCCCTCGGCCGCGGCGAGGTCGGCGGACAGCGACCGGTCGGCGACCCGCCCGTCCAGCACGGCCGTGGCCTGGGCGTGGGCGTTGCGCAAGGGGTGGCCCGCGGGCAGGCCCCCGTCCATCCCCACCGCCCGCACCGCCGCGACCAGCTCGGCGGCCAGGACGGTGCGCAGGGCGGACACGCACACGGTCGCCAGGCGCGCCGCGTGCGTCGAGTAGCTGGCGTGGTCCTCCAGGCCGCGGGAGATGACCGCGCTGCCGAGCGTCGCGGGCAGCGTCGTGTGGCGCAGCGCGGCCACCCCGTCCTGCGCCACGTATTCCAGCGCCATCACCCCCGAGCTGCCGGGCGGGCCGTCGGCGAGGAACGCGGCGAGCCCGGTGAAGTCCGGGTCCACGAGGTCGCCCAGCCGCGCGGCCGACAGCTCGGCCACCGGGTAGACGGCCGCGCGGGCCGAGTCGAGCGCGTGCGCGAGGTAGCCGGTGTGGAAGTTCGCGTTGTGCCACGCGTCGGCCGTGGCGATGTCGAGCAGCGGGTTCTCCGCCCGCGCGTTGATCTCGACGTCGAGCACCGTGCCGAGCCGGTCGACCGCGTCCACCCCGGTGCCGTGCACCTGCGGCACGGCGCGCAGGCTGAACGGGTCCTGCAGGCGCCGCCCGGCGCGCGAGGTCGCGCCCAGCCCCAACAGCCTGCGCATCCTGGTCGCCACCAGCAGCTGGCCGGGATGGCCTCTGGCGTTCTGCACCGGCGCGCCGTAGGCCTCCGCCGCGCCGCCGAGCGCCATGAAGGACAGCGCGGCGACGACCTCGCTCGCCCGCAGCAGCGCGTCGAGGTCGGCCTGGGCCAGCACGGCCTCGCCGATCGTCGCGGCGTTGCTGCTGATCATGGCGAGCGCGTCGGAGCTGGTCAGGGTGACCGGCGGGACGCTTCCCGCCAACCACGCGCGGTCCCCGCAGAGCGCGAGCGCGAGGTCGGCCAGCGCGCAGAGGTCGCCGGTGCCGATCGCCCCGATCTGGTGCACGGCAGGCAGTGCGCCGACGTCGAGCGCCTCGGCCAGCGCGTCGAGAACGGCGGGATCGACGCCCGACCCGCCCGCGGCGAGCTGGTTGAGCCGCACCACCATCATCGCCCTGGCCCGCTCGGGCGGCTCCAGCCCGCCTGCCCCGCTGGCGTGGCTGCGCAACAGGCGCAACCCGTGGCCCGCCGAGTCCTGGGTGACCGCCTCGACGCGGTTGGCGCCCACGCCCGTCGACCGCCCGTAGATCGGCCGAACCGCCGCGACCCGCGCGGCCAGCTCGCTCGCGGCCCGCGCCCTGGACCGGCCCGCGGGCTCCAGGTGGACCGGAGGGCGCCCCCTGGCCACGGTGACGACATCCGCCCGTCGCAGGTGCCTGCCGTCGACGGTGACCGGATCCAGCGGCTCGGTGGGCAGCACGAGAAGATTCTCCCGTTCGTCGCGGAAGGATCACAGCGGTCGCAAAGTGTCGGGGGGCCGGGATAGCCTCACCCGACACGTCGGCCAACGGGGCCGTCGGTGATCGGGGAGGCCCTCGGGTGATCGAGTTCCGAGGCGTGACAAAACGCTATCCGGACGGCACCGTAGCCGTCGACGATCTCGACCTCACCATTGACGCGGGGAACATCACGGTGTTCGTCGGTCCTTCGGGCTGCGGCAAGACCACGTCGTTGCGAATGATCAACCGCATGATCGAGCCGACCGGCGGATCGATCGTCGTCGACGGGCGCGACATCATGGCGGGCGACGCCGCAGAGCTGCGCCGCGGCATCGGCTATGTGATCCAGCAGGCAGGCCTTTTCCCGCACCGCACGATTCTCGACAACATCGCCACCGTGCCGCTCCTGTTGGGGTGGAGCAAAGCGAAGGCCCGCAAGCGCGCGGCCGAGCTGATGGAAACGGTCGGATTGGCGCCGGAGATGGCCAAGCGCTATCCCACGCAGCTGTCGGGCGGTCAGCAACAACGCGTCGGAGTGGCCCGCGCGTTGGCAGCGGATCCGCCGATCCTGCTGATGGATGAGCCCTTCAGCGCAGTCGATCCGGTGGTTCGCGAGAACCTGCAGGAGGAGTTGCTGCGCCTGCAGGGCGAGCTGGGCAAGACGATCGTCTTCGTCACCCACGACATCGACGAGGCCGTCAAGCTCGGCGACAAGGTCGCGGTCATGCGCGTCGGCGGCAGGCTCGCGCAGTTCGACGAGCCGGGGCAGCTGCTCGCGCGGCCCGTCGACGACTTCGTCGACAACTTCGTCGGCCGCGACCGTGGCTACCGCGGGCTCGGCTTCCGGTCGTCGGCCGCGCTCACACTGGGCGACCTGCGCACGGTCGCCCTCGGCGAGGCGGTGCCCGCCGACACGGGGTGGGTGCTCGTCGTCGACGCGGAGCGGCGGCCGCAGGGTTGGCTCAACGCGGCCGAGTCGGCGCCCGGCGCCGAGGTCACCCACGAGCACCTCGTGCCCGGCGGCTCGCTGTACGACGCGTCGTCCGGCTCGCTGCGCAGCGCGCTGGATGCCGCGCTGTCCTCGCCGTCCGGGGTCGGGGTGGCGGTCGACAAGAACGGGGAGGTCGCCGGGTCGGTCAGCGCCGACGACGTGCTGCGCGTGCTCGACGACGCCCGCCGCGACGAGACGGCGGCCTGAGGCTCCATGACCTGGGTTCTCGGCAATCTCGATCTCATCTGGGAGCTGCTGCTCCAGCATCTCTACTTCGCCCTGCCGCCGATCGTGATCGGGCTGGTGCTGGCGATCCCGCTCGGCTGGGTGGCCAACCGCAGCCCGGTGCTGCGCAGCACGCTGCTGAACATCTCGGGGTTGCTGTACACGATTCCGTCGCTGGCCTTGTTCGTGCTGCTTCCGCCGCTGCTGGGCACCGGGATCCTCAACCCGGCCAACGTGATCGTGGCGCTCACGATCTACACGGTCGCGCTGCTCGTGCGCACGGTCGCCGACGGGCTGTCCGCCGTTCCGCCGATCGTCGTCAACTCCGCCACCGCGATGGGCTACACCCCCTTCCGCCGGTTCGTCGGCGTCGAGCTGCCGATGGCCGTCCCGGTGATCCTGGCGGGCCTGCGCGTGGCGTCGGTGTCGGCGATCAGCCTGGTCACAGTGGGCGCGGTGATCGGCTTCGGCGGGCTGGGGAAGATGTTCACAGACGCCTTCCAGCGCGACATCCCCGCCGAGACGATCGCGGGCATCGTGCTGGTCCTGCTGCTCGCCATCGTCCTCGACGGCCTGATCCTGCTCGCCGGGCGGGCCCTTACCCCGTGGACGCGCGTCGGCCCGAGTGCGGGGAGGGCGGCGTGAACGAGCTTGCGAGTTCACCATTCAACACAGCAGTGGAGCGAACGCGCCCGCCGAGCGTCAGCGAGGAGGCCGCGTGAACTACTTCGGGTGGTTGTTCGACCCCGCCAACTGGACGACGTCGGACGGGATCCCGGCCCGGCTCGTCGAACACCTCGGCTACGTCGCCCTCACGATGATCGTGGCGCTGGTGGTCGCCGTGCCGATCGGGGCGTGGGTCGGCCACACGGGCCGCGGGGGCTTCCTCGTCGTCGGATCGGCCAACGCCCTGCGCGCGCTGCCCACGCTCGGCGTGCTGATCCTGCTCGTGTTCCCGTTCGGCCTGAGCCTGATCGGCCCGCTCGTGGCGCTGATCGTGCTCGCCGTGCCGCCGCTGTTGGCGGGCACCTACGCGGGTGTGCGCAACGTCGATCCCGCCGTGGTCGACGCGGCCCGCGGCATGGGCATGCGCGGGCGTGAGGTGCTGATGCGCGTCGAGCTGCCGAACGCGTTGCCCTTGATGATCGGCGGCGTGCGCAGCGCCATGCTCCAGGTCATCTCCACTGCGACGATCGCGGCCTACGTGGGGCTGGGCGGGCTGGGCCGCTTCATCTTCGACGGGCTGGCCCAGCGCGACTTCCCGCAGATGATCGGCGGCTCCCTGCTGGTCGCGGTGCTCGCGATCGTCGCCGACCTCCTGCTCGCCGCGTTGCAGAAGCTCGTCGTGTCGCCCGGTCTGCAGGCCGCACCCCGCGGTGAGCGCAGGCTGCGCGCGGTGCCCGACATCCCCGCCGCCGCCAGTGCGGCCTGACCCGAATCCCCGAGCTGGAGGAACCCACATGAGACGCTCCCTGATCGCCAGGACCCTGGCCGTGGCGGCCACCGCGTGCCTCGCCCTCACCGCCTGCGGGGGAGGGGGCGGCAACCCGCTCGCGAACGGCGGGTCGGGAGCCGCGCCCAGCGGCAGCGCGTCCTCGCCGACGATCGTCGTCGGATCGGCCAACTTCACCGAGAACCAGATCCTCGCCGAGATCTACGCGCAGGCCTTGACGGCCAAGGGCGTCAACGTCACGAAGAAGCTGTCCATCGGCAGCCGCGAGGCCTACTTCCCCGGCCTGCAGGACGGCTCGATCGACCTCATCCCCGAGTACACCGGCGTCCTGCTGCAGTACCTCAACAAGTCAGCCACCGAGAGCACGGCCGACGACGTCTACGCCGCGCTGCAGAAGGCGCTCCCGCCCACGTTGACCGTGCTGGACAAGTCGGCCGCCGAGGACAAGGACGCGGTCGTCGTCAGCCGGGCCGTCGCCACGAAGTACAACGCCACGTCGATCGCCGACCTCAGCGCCCACTGCGGCGACCTCACCTTCGGCGGCCCGCCGGAGTTCAAGACCCGCCCCGACGGCATCCCGGGCCTCGTCAAGAACTACGGCTGCACCTTCAAGGACTACAAGTCGCTCGACGCGGGCGGACCGCTCACCGTGGCCGCGCTGAAGGACAACGACATCCAGGCGGCCGACATCTTCACCACCGACGCCTCGATCGTGGCCAACGACTTCGTCGTCCTCCAGGACCCGAAGAACAACTTCGCGGCGCAGAACGTCGTCCCGCTGATCAACAAGTCCAAGGTGAACGACACGGTCAGCCAGACGCTGAACGCGATCTCCGCCAAGCTCACGACCGAGGAGCTGACCAAGCTCAACGCCCAGGCGTCGTCGGACACGAAGCCGAGCCCCGAGACCGTGGCGAAGCAGTGGCTGAGCGCCAACAGCCTGAGCTGAGGCAGCGGCGGCGCCCGCCTACTCGTTCATGATCGCCGGGAGTGGTGCCGGAGGTGCGGAACTGACGCAAACCACGTGCGTGGTCGTCGGCGGCGGTCCCGCGGGCGTGCTGCTGGCGTATTTGCTGGCCAGGGGAGGAGTGGCGGTAACGCTGCTGGAGTCGCGCGGCGACTTCGACCGTCGGTTCCGGGGCGACTCGCTGGCCCCGCCGGTGCTCGACCACCTCGACCGGCTCGGCCTCGCGGCCCCGCTCCTGGCCGAGATCCCGCACGTCCGCGCGGGCGCGTTCGTCTGGAGCAGTCCCGACAAGCGCTACGTGGTGGCCGACTACCGCAACGCGAGCAAGCGTTTTCCGTTCTACGCGCTCGTGCCCCAGGCGCGGTTCCTGCCCTGGATGGTGGAACAGGCCCGGCCGTACGGGCTCGACGTGCGCATGGGCGCGCGGGTGACCGGGCTGCTGCGCGACGATGCGGGCCGGGTGACGGGCGTGGACTACTCCACGGCGGGCAAGCGGCATGTGCTGCAGGCGGACCTCGTCGTCGGCGCGGACGGCCGCAGCTCGAAGGTGCGCCAACTGTCGAACCTGGTGGCCACCGAGCTGAACTCCAGCATCGACATCGCCTGGATCGCGCTGCCCCGCCGCGACGGCGACCCGCCGCTGTCCGGGCTGGAGCTGATGGCCGAGCCGGGCAACAACCTGGCCGTGCTCGGCCAGGGTGGCGGCTGGCAGATCGGGTTCACGATCGTCAGCGGGACGTTCGCCCAGGTCAGGGCGGCGGGGGTGGAGCCGCTGAAGGCACTGCTGCGCCGCCGCACGCCGTGGCTCGCCGACCGCATCGACCTCCTCGACGACACCAACCAGCTCACGCTCCTGCCGATCCGGATCACCCAGCTCGACCGCTGGAGCGAACCGGGGCTGCTGCTGATCGGCGACGCCGCGCACGTCATCTCCCCGGTGGGCGGCAACGGCATCAACTTCGCGATCATCGACGCCGCGGAGGCGGGCAACCAGCTCGTCGGCCCCCTCACCGGCACACCCGTCGACGCCCTCGCCGTCGACGCCGCGACGGCGGAGGTGGAGCGCGTGCGCAGGCCCAAGGTCGATCGGGAGCAGGCCTTCCAAGTGCGCGTGGAACGGGCGACGGCGCAGCGCCTCGCGGCCAGGAGCGACCCGCGGCCCGCCCTCCCGCTGCGGGTCATCGCCGCGGTTCCCGCACTGGCGCGCTGGTCGGCCCGCAGAGGCGCGCGTGCGCTCGCGATCCCGGAGCCCGACCCGCGCATCCTGGCGGGCAGCCCCCGCTGATCGCGGCGAGCCTGCCGTCAGCGGGGGCGGGACACCGCTGACGGCAGGCTCGCGCCGATCACCTGAGCTCGGGGATCACCGACGTCCCGTACGCCTCGATCGTCGCCTCCCGCGCGTCGTGCATGGCGTAGATGGCGAACTGGTCGGCGCCCAGCGCCCGCAGGCCCGCGAGCCGCTCCAGCTGGGCCGACGGCGGGCCGAGCAGGCAGAACCGGTCGACCACCTCGTCGGGCACGAAGTTTGTGCTGCTGTTGCCCGCGCGGCCGTGGTGGCTGTAGTCGTACCCTTCACGGCCCTTGATGTAGCCGGTCAGCTCGGGCGGGACGGCCGCCGTCTCGGCCCCGTAGCGGGTGACCAGGTCGGCGACGTGGTTGCCGACCATCCCGCCGAACCAGCGGCACTGGTCGCGGGCGTGCGCCCAGAAATCCGCGCTGCCGTCGCCGACGTAGGCCGGGGCGGCCACGCAGATCGTGATCGACATGGGGTCGCGCCCCGCCGCCTCGGCCGCGGCCCGCACGCTCTTCACCGTCCACTCCACCAGGTACGGGTCGGCGAGCTGGAGGATGAAGCCGTCGGCACAGCGCCCCACGAGGTCCAGTGCCTTCGGCCCGTACCCGGCCATCCAGATCGGCAGCTCGGGCACCCCTTCGGCGATCCACGGGATGCGTACGTCGGTGCCGCCCAGATCGACCGACCGTCCCGCGGCCAGCTCACGGATGACGTGCATCGCCCCCTCCAGGCGGGCCAGCGTCGTCGGCGGGCGGCCCTGCACGCGCACCGCGGAGTCCCCGCGCCCGATGCCGCAGATCGTCCGGTGCCCGAACTGCTCGTCGAGGGTGGCGTGCATGGACGCGATGACCGTCCAGTCGCGGGTGCCGGGGTTGGTCACCATCGGCCCGACGACCAGCCGGTGCGTCCGTTCCAGGATCCGCGGGTAGATCACGTACGGCTCCTGCCAGAGCACGTGCGAGTCGAACGTCCAGCCGTGGGTGAACCCCAGGCCCTCCGCGCGGACCATGAGGTCGACGACCGCCTGTGCGGGCGGGTCGGTCTGCAGAACCAGGCCGATGTCCATTATCGGAGGTATCCGCACGTGTCGCGCGCGAGGTAGCGGCCGTGGCCCGCCGTGCCGTGGTACTCGCCGCCGTCGATCACGACCTTGCCGCGGGAGAGCACGGTCTCGACCTTGCCGGTGATCTGCTTACCCTCGTAGCAGGAGTAGTCGACGGCCATGTGGTGCGTCGACGCGGAGAGCGTCTGCGTGGCGGCGGGGTCGTAGATCACCACGTCGGCGTCGGCGCCGGGCGCGATCGTGCCCTTGCGCGGGTAGAGCCCGAACATCTTCGCGGGTGTGGCACACGCGATCTCGATCCACCGCCGCCGCGAGATGTGCCCTTCGACGACGCCCTGGTGAAGCAGGTCCATCCGGTTCTCCACGCCCGGCAGCCCGTTGGGGATCTTGGAGAAGTCGCCGACGCCCATCTCCTTCTGCCCCTTGAAGCAGAACGGGCAGTGGTCGGTCGACACCACCGAAAGGTCGTCGGTGCGCAGCCCCCTCCACAGCGCGGCCTGGTGCTCGACCGGGCGCAGCGGCGTCGAGCAGACGTACTTGGCGCCCTCGAAACCGGGCCGCGCGAGGTCGTCGGTGGACAGGAACAGGTACTGCGGGCAGGTTTCGGCGAAGGCGTTGAAGCCTTCGTCGCGGGCCTGCGCGATCTCCGCGAGGGCCTGGGCCGCCGACAGGTGCACGATGTAGAGCGGCGCGCCCGCGACCTGGGCCAGCTTGATCGCCCGGTGCGTGGCCTCGGCTTCCAGCAGTTCGTGGCGGACGATGCCGTGGTAGCGCGGGTCGGTCTGGCCGCGCGCGAGCGCTTGGCTGATCAGCACGTCGATCGCGATGCCGTTCTCGGCGTGCATCATCGTCAGCGCGCCGGTCTCGGCGCCCTTCTGCATCGCGCGCAGGATCTTGCCGTCGTCGGAGTAGAAGACGCCGGGATAGGCCATGAACATCTTGAAGCTGGTGACGCCCTCGCCGATGAGCGCCTCGGTCTCCTTCAGCGAGCTGTCGTTGACGTCGGCCAGGATCATGTGGAACCCGTAGTCGATCGCGCACCGACCCTGCGCCTTCGCGTGCCAGGCGTCCAAGCCGTCCCGCAGCGAGCCGCCGACCTGCTGGATCGCGAAGTCGATGATCGTGGTCGTGCCGCCCCACGCCGCCGCGCGGGTGCCCGTCTCGAAGGTGTCGGCCGCGAAGGTGCCGCCGAAGGGCATCTCCATGTGGGTGTGGCCGTCGACCCCGCCGGGGATGACGTACCTGCCGGTCGCGTCGATCGTCGTGTCCGCGGTCCAGCCCTGGCCGGTGCCCAGAGCGGTGACCTTCTCGTCCTCGATCAGCACGTCGACGGGCAGCTCGTCGGAGGCGGTGATGACGAGCCCGCCCGTGATGAGCGTTCTCACTTAGGTGACCTCCTCGATGGATGCGACGAGCGCGGCGAGGCCTTCCTCGGCCTCGGCCCTCGTCAACGTCAGGGGTGGGGCGATGCGCAGGACGTTGCCGTAGAGGCCGCCCTTGCCGATCAGCACGCCGTGTCGCTTCGCCGCCTCCAGCACCGCGTTGGCGATGTCGGGGGCGGGGTCGCCCGGCCCGGCACCGCGCCCGTCGCCACTGTCTGCGGGTCGGACCAGTTCCACGCCGATCATCAAACCCTTCCCGCGGACGTCGCCGACGTGCGGGTTGTCGATCGCGCGCAGGCCGTCGAGCAGGATCGGGCCCATTGCCGCAGCGTTCTCCTGGAGCCGGTGGTCGAGCAGGTAACGCAGGTTGGCCAGCGCGCCCGCGGAGGTGAGCGGGGAGCCGCCGAAGGTCGAGATCGAGTTGGCGCCCAACGAGTCCATGATCCCGGCGGGGGCGATGACGCCGCCCATCGACAGGCCGTTGCCGACGCCCTTGGCGAAGGTCACGATGTCGGGGGTCAGGTTCGGGTCGCCGCCGCGGTGCGCCTCCCAGCCCCAGAAGTGCTCACCGGTGCGGCCCCACCCGGTCTGCACCTCGTCGGAGATCCACAGGATGCCCCGCTCGTGCAGCACCTCGGCGAACGCCCCGAGCAGGCCGTCGGGCCCCGATGTGAACCCGCCGACGCCCTGGATCGGCTCGGCGATGAGCGCCGCGACGTCGCCGCCCGCCTGGTCGAGGACCTCGCGCAGGTCCGCGACGCAGGCCGCGATGAACTCGCCGTCGGGGAGGCCCGCGTAGGGCGAGCGGTACTGCTGGCCGCCGTGCACGTAGTAGGTCTGGAACGGCGAGAGCGACGTCGGTGACCAGCTGCGGTTGCCGGTGATCGCGATCGTCGAGAACGAGCGGCCGTGGTAGCTGTTGCGCAGCGCGAGGATCTGATTGGAGCGCCGCGCCGACGACGCGAGCAGCAGCGCGGCGTCGTTGGCCTCCGTCCCGGACGTGGTGAAGAAGACCTTGGCGTCGGGGATCGCCGACACGGTGGCGATCTGCTCGGCCAGCTCCACCATCGGCCGGTTGAGGTAGAGGGTGGAGCTGTGGATGATCCGCCCGGCCTGCTCGCTGACGGCCTTGGTCACCTCGGGCAGGGCGTGCGCCGTCATCGTGGTGAGGATGCCGCCGAAGAAGTCCAGGTAGACGTGGCCGTGGCTGTCCCACACCCGGCGGCCCTCGCCGCGGTCGATCTCGATCGGGTCCTCGTAGTAGATCGCGAGCCAGGACGGCAGCGCGGCCCTGGTCCGCGCCAGCAGGTCGTGCTGCGCCGTTCCCGCAGTCTCGCTCTGCGTCGATGATTCGCTCATGACTGCACCAGCGGGCCGTAGGCGTCGGGTCGGCGGTCGCGGTAGAAGGCCCAGGTCTGGCGCACCTCTTGGATCAGGTCGAGGTCGAGCTCGCGCACCACCAGCTCCTCGTCGTTCGAGCTGGCGACGTCCCCGACGAACTCGCCGCGCGGGTCGACGAAGTAGCTCGTGCCGTAGAAGTCGTTGTCGCCGTACTCCTCGACGCCCACGCGGTTGATCGCCGCGATGAAGTACTCGTTGGCCACCGCCGCCGCGGGCTGCTCGAGCTGCCACAGGTGTGCGGACAGGCCCCTGCTGGTCGCCGAGGGGTTGTAGACGATCTGCGCGCCCGCCAGGCCCAACGCGCGCCAGCCTTCCGGGAAGTGCCGGTCGTAGCAGATGTAGACGCCGACCTTGCCCACCGCGGTGTCGAACACCGGCCAGCCGAGGTTGCCCGGCCGGAAGTAGAACTTCTCCCAGAATCCCTTGACCTGGGGGATGTGGTGCTTGCGGTACTTGCCGAGCACGGTCCCGTCGGCGTCGATCACCGCGGCGGTGTTGTAGTAGTTGCCGACGGACTCCTCCTCGAACACCGGCACGACCAGCACCATCCCGGTCTCGCGGGCCAGGCTCTGCATCCGCGACACGGTCGGGCCGTCGGGCACCGCCTCGGCCCAGCGGTAGTGCTCGTTCTCCTGCACCTGGCAGAAGTACGGTGCGTTGAAGACCTCCTGGAAGCCCATGATCTGCGCGCCCTGCTCGGCCGCCGAGTGCGCGTAGCCCTCGTGGATGCTGATCATGGATTCGGAGTCGCCGGTCCACTTCGCCTGCAGGAGGGCCGCTTTCACCAGGTTCGCCATCGCCTCGCCTTTCGCGTGAGAAGGGACACTTTCGAACGCCGCACCCTCCTGGGGCAAGAGGGCGCACGGGCTGGTCACCTGCTCGTCACGGCCCGCTACCCGCCGACCGTCCCGATGGCCCGGCGTTGACGGCGTTCGAAGTGGCATCAGCGGAACGGATGCGGTGAACTGGACAGCGATAGGTTTGCCCGCGAACGGGGTACGAGGCGGGACAGGAGTGGCGCATGGCGAGCATCGACGAGGTCAGGGCAGGCATCGGCCTCGCGACGGACAAGGCGTCGGAGAGCCTCGGCGCGTTGCAGCAGGCGCACTCGTCCCTCGAGGAGGCCCAGGGACTGCTGATGCGCGCCACCGAGGGCAGCCAGCAGGCCGACGCACCCGAGGCGACCGGCCTGCTCAACCAGGCGATCAGCAACATCACCGAGGTCCAGCAGGCCGTCACGGCGGCGATCCAGGCCGCAGAGGGGGTGGCGAACCGGCTGTGAGCTCCATTGAGGAGGTGCGCGCGATGTTGCTCGGCGCGGTCGAGCAGATCGGTACCGCCCGCCAGCACGCGGGGGTCGCCCGCGGACGCATCGACGACGCGGTCGGCGTCCTCGTCGGGCTCGGTGAGCACCGCGAGCCCCTGGTCCCACCCGAGCTGCAGCGCGCGGCCGACGTGCTCGACCGCGGGTTGGCGCTGATCGGGGCGGGCGAGAACACGGTCGCCGACCTCGCCGCCAGGCTGTAGGGGAGACCGGCGCGGTGGCGAGCATCTTCAGTGGCGGCAGACGGCGGCGCATCCGCGCCGCCTACGAGGCGCTGTGCGACGCGATGGCCGCCGCCGACGGGGTGTCATCGGCAGCGGCCGAGAACGTGCGCCGTCGGCACCTGGACGCGCTCGTCGAGCTGTGGCTGCGCGAGGAGGGGATCGACGGGGCCGCCGCCGATCCCGAGATCCGCGGACTGCTCACCAACCCGGAGTTCGCGCAGGTCGTGCGCGCCGTCGAGGCCGACCGCTCGGCCAACGCCCGCCGTCCCGCCGACGTCCTGCCCAAGCTGGACCGGATCGTCGCGGACGCGACCCCCGGCTCGGCGGGCCGCGCGGAGGACTGGCTGGGCAAGCACGGCGAGCACAAGGGCGTCGTCGACGTGCCGCAGCTGTGGCGGATCGGGACCGGCCGCCTCGGGCCCGTGGGCGCTCCGTTCGAGGTCGCGCTGCCGTTGCTCGACGAGTCGCACCTGCAGATCAGCTCGCATCCCCAGGGCCGCGCCGCCGCGCTGGGGGTCGTGGAGAACCTGTTGATGCGGGTGGTGAGCCACTTCCGGCCGGGGCTGGTGGCGCTGCACCTGTGGGACTTCGAGCACCTCACCGGACCGTTGCCGCGGCTGCACCCGCTCTCCCGCAGCGGAATCCTGCACGTGCACGACCCCGCCGGTCTGCCGCAGCTGCTCGACGAGCTCTCCGACCGGATCCGCCGCGTGCACCGCGACGTGCTGGCCAAGGGCGAGACGACGCTCGCGGGCCTCACCGGCACCGAGGGAACCCGCACGGAGCCCTGGGTCGTCGCGGTGCTGGTGGGCAACCGCCAAGCCCTGCGCGAGGAGGAGCACCGGGCGCTCGGGCGGATCGCCAGGGGCGGGCTGGCGTGCGGCGTCCAACTGGTGCTCCTCGACGTGCCGATGGCGATCGGGGCGCCGGTCGAGACGCTCGACATCGACGACAAGGGCATGGCCGTCACGTCGATGACCGGTCGGTACGTGCAGGTCAAGCCCGAGGACCGGTTCGCGGAGGGGCCGGTGGGCGCAGGCTGCTACGCCATCGCCGCCGAGCACGACAGCTGGCGCAGCCGCATCGCGACGTTCGACGAGTTGCTGGCGCCGCCCGACGCGCGGTGGGCGGTGAGCTCGAAGACCGGGCTCACCGCGCCCGTCGGGTTCGACGACGCGGGCAAGGTCGAGATCGTCCTCGACGACTCGTCCCCGCACGCGCTCGTCGGCGGCCCCAGCGGCTCGGGCAAGACCAACCTGCTGCTGGCCTGGATCGGGGCCCTCACCACGCGCTACAGCCCCGACGAGCTGGAGCTGTACCTGCTGGACTTCAAGGAGGGCGTCTCCTTCGCCCAGTTCGCGCCGGGTCGCCACGACACCACCTGGCTCCCGCACGCCCAGCTGATCGGCATCAACGTCAACGACGACCGCGAGTTCGGGCTGGCGCTGCTGCAGTTCCTCTCCGACGAGATGCGCAGGCGGGCGGCCGAGGCGAAGAGGCACGAGGTCACGAAGCTGGAGGACCTGCGCGACGCCGACGAGGACGGCCGGTGGCCGCGCATCGTCGCGGTGATCGACGAGTTCCAGTACCTGTTCGCCGAGCAGGACTCGCTCAGCAAGGCGGCGCTGATGCTGATGGAGGACATCGCCCGGCGCGGCCGTTCCCAGGGCATCCACCTGGTGCTGGCCAGTCAGGACGTGTCGGGGATCGCGGCGTTCTGGGGGCGCCCGGCGATCTTCGAACAGTTCGTCCTGCGGATCGCGCTGCCGAGGGCTCGACGGGTGCTCGACGAGAAGACCAACGAGGCTTCGCTCGACCTCCCGCGCTGGCACGCCGTGCTCAACCACGAGTCGGGGCTCCGGCACGGCAACCAGATCGCCCGGATCCCCAACTCCAGCACCCGCCACCTCTTCGACGAGGTCCAGAGCGACATGCTGGAGAAGTGGGCGCACCGGACCCAGCCGCATCTGTTCGACGACGCAGGCGACCTCAGGCTGGAGCAATGGCCCGAGCAGGCGCGGCCGCGGCTGTTCGACGGCAGCCGCTCCCCGCGCCTCGACGACCTGCTCGGCGACATCGGGCCAGGGCAGCGACGCGCGCCGGTCGGGCAGTCCATCGACCTGTACGCGAGCGCGGCCATCGCCGAGCTGCCCGACGCGCCAGGGCGCAACCTCGCCGTCCTCGGCGCAGGCGCGGACGCGGCGGTGCGCACGCTCGCCACCGCGGCCGCGGGGCTGGTCAAGGGCTACGAGCCGGGGACCGTCGAGGTCGTGCTGGGCGTTCTCGTCGAGGAGGCGGAAAAGCCCGCGGCCCGGCTGAAGGAGTGGCTGAAGCGCGCGGGCCACGACACGAACGTCGACGTGGTCGCGTTGCAGGGGATCAAGGAGCGGGTCGAGACGCTCGCCGAGCGCACCCGCGCGCGCGTCGCGGCAGGCGAGCGGGGCCGCACGGTCGTGGTCCTGTTCGGCGCCGACGCCGCCGACTCCGTGCTGGACCGCAGCGGCACCGAGGCGATGCGTGCGCTCGTGCACTTCGGCCCGGAGACGGGCCTGCACGTGCTCGGCTGGTGGCGCAGCGCACCCCGGCTCAAGGCCCTGTTGACGATGGGCGCCGTCGTCGACGACGTCGGGGCGTGGGTGGCGCTGGACGTGCAGGGCACGGAGCTGCAGATGCTGCTGCCCGGCACCCTGCTCACCTGGTCGCCCCGGGCCGGGCGGGCGTTGTTCTTCGACCGGCTCCAACACTCGCAGCCGCACGTGGTCGTGGTGTCCGGCGAGTCGCCCGGCGTGCCGGAGGAGACGTCGTGACCGACCGGTACACCACCCCCGCCAAGCGGTACAAGGACGAGATCGCCGAGCTCACCGCCGGGTTCGACGGGGACGCCGCGCGCAGCGCGAACCGGGTGCGCGAGCTGCGGCTGCGGGTCGTCGAGCTCGGCAAGGAGCTGAAGGCGGCCAGCGAACAGCGGGTGATCGCGCGGCTGGGGAACGTACTGGCGTGGGAGGACGCACTGGAGATCCTGTGGGTCGAGTCGTGGATGACGATGCGGCCCTTCCCCAAACCCGACCGGCTCGCCAAGGGCGATCCCGGGGAGCTGGTGGCGAGGGTGGAGGCGCGGGTCGCCGACCTGCGGACCCAGGTCCAGCGTCGCGGGCTGAGCCCGTTCCGCCGGTGATCACCTAGTCCTCGTCGTCGCGGGCCAGGAAGGCCGCCAGGCGATCCACCGCGTCCTCGAACGCCGGGTTGTGGTCGACGAACGCGCGCAGCCGCTGCGCCAGCCACTCGACGCTGACCTGCTCGTCGCCGCGGCGCTCGGCGAGCTCCTCGATGCCTCGGTCGGTGGAGTACACCGGCGCTACTCGTCGTCGTCGAGGGCGGCCGCGATCAGCGCGTTCTGCTCGACCTCGTGCACCTTCGACGACCCGGCCGCCGGAGCGGCCATCGGACGCCGGGAGACCCGCTTGATCCCGATCAGCCGGGGCAGCTTCTCGGGCAGCATGAGGCCCAGCGTCGGCCACGGGCCCTGGTTGCCCGGCTCCTCCTGCACCCACCGGATGTCCTCGGCGTTCGGGTAGCGGTCCAGCACCGCGGCGAGCCTGCGGTCGGGCACCGGGTAGAGCTGTTCGAGCCGGACCAGCGCGATGTCGTCGATGCCGCGCTTCTCCATCGCGGCGGCGAGCTCCCAGTAGATCTTGCCTGCGCACAGCAGGACCCGGCGGACACCCGCGGCGGGCGCGTCGGACTCCCGGAAGCGCGGGTCGTCGATCACCGGGCGGAACCGGCCGCCCGTGAAGTCCTCGACCGGGCTGACCACTTGCTTGGCCCGCAGCATCCACTTGGGGGTGAACACGATCAACGGGCGGCGCACCCCGTCCATCGCGTGGCTGCGCAGCAGGTGGAAGTAGTTGCTGGGCTCCGAGGGCAGCGCGACGGTCATCGAGCCCTCCGCGCACAGCTGCAAGAAGCGCTCGATGCGTCCTGAACTGTGGTCGGGCCCTTGGCCTTCGAGGCCGTGCGGGAGCAGCAGCACGACGTCGGAGGTCTGGCCCCACTTGGCCTCGCTGGACGCGATGAACTCGTCGATGATCGACTGCGCGCCGTTGACGAAGTCGCCGAACTGGGCCTCCCAGCCCACGAACGCGTCGGGGTTGGCCACCGAGTAGCCGTACTCGAAGCCGAGCGCGGCGAACTCCGAGAGCGCCGAGTCGTAGGGCAGGAAACGGCCCTGTCCCTCGGCGAGGCTGCGCAGCGGGTAGTACTCCTCCCCGGTCTTGCGGTCGATCACCACGGAGTGCCGCTGGACGAACGTGCCGCGGCGGGTGTCCTGGCCCGACAGCCGCACGAGCTTGCCGTCCATCAACAGCGAGCCGAGCGCGATCAGCTCGGCGAAGGCCCAGTCGATGTTCCCCTCGCGGGACATCGTGTACCGCCGCTGCAGCACCGGCTTCACGCGCTGGTGGGCGGTGAACCCCTCCGGCAGCTCGACGTGCGCGTCGCCGATGCGGTGGATCATCTCGAGCGGCACCGACGTGTCCAGGTCGGTGGAGGCGCGCTGCTCGTCCTCGACGGAGGGGCTGATCCGCGCAGGCGTCCGCTCCAGCTCGCGGACCTCGTTGAACACGTGCTCCAGCTGGTTGGAGAAGTCGCGCAGCGCGTGCTCGGCGTCCTCCATCGAGATGTCGCCGCGGCCGATGAGCGACTCGGTGTAGAGCTTGCGGACGCTCCGCTTGGCGTCGATGACGTCGTACATCGCGGGCTGCGTCATCGAGGGGTCGTCGCCCTCGTTGTGGCCGCGGCGGCGGTAGCAGACCATGTCGATGACGACGTCGTTGTGCCAGCGCTCGCGGTACTCGACGGCAAGCTTGGCCACCCAGACGCAGGCCTCGGGGTCGTCGCCGTTCACGTGGAACACCGGAGCGTCGATCATCTTCGCGACGTCGGTGCTGTAGGTGGAGCTGCGGGAGTGCTCCGGCGCGGTCGTGAAGCCGACCTGGTTGTTGACGACGACGTGCACGGTGCCGCCGGTGCGGTAGCCGCGCAGCAGGGCGAGGTTGAGCGTCTCGGCGACCACGCCCTGGCCCGCGAACGAGGCGTCCCCGTGCAGCATCAGGGGGAGCACGGTGTAGCCACCCTCGCCCTTGTCGAGCAGGTCCTGCTTGGCGCGGACCAGGCCTTCCAGCACCGGGTCGACGGCCTCGAGGTGGCTCGGGTTGGACGCGAGCGACACCACGGTCTCGCCGTCGCCGAACATCCGGAAGTACTTGCCCTCCGCACCGAGGTGGTACTTGACGTCGCCGGAGCCGTGCGCCTGCCCGGGGTCGAGGTTGCCCTCGAACTCGCGGAAGATCTGGCTGATCGGCTTGCCGACGATGTTGGCCAGCACGTTGAGCCGCCCGCGGTGGGGCATGCCGATGACGACCTCGTCCATCTCGTGCTCCGCGGCCTTGTCCAGCACCGCGTCCAGCAGCGGGATGACGGTCTCGCCGCCCTCCAACGAGAACCGCTTCTGTCCGACGTACTTGGTCTGCAGGAACGTCTCGAACGCCTCGGCCGCGTTGAGCTTGGACAGGATGTACTTCTGCTCGTTGGGGTGCGGCTTCTGGTGCGGCACCTCGATCCGCTCCTGGAGCCACGCGCGCTGCTCGGGGGCGGAGATGTGCATGTACTCGGTGCCGATCGTGCGGCAGTAGGCGTCGCGCAGGACGCCCAGCACGTCGCGCAGCTTCATCCGCTCCTTGCCCGCGAACCCGCCGACGGCGAACTCCCGGTCGAGGTCCCACAGCGTGAGGCCGTGGGAGAGGACGTCGAGGTCGGGGTGGCGGCGCTGGCGGTAGTTCAGCGGGTCGGTGTCGGCCATGAGGTGCCCGCGCGTGCGGTAGGCGTCGATCAGCTCGATGACCCGCGCGACCTTGTCGACCGGGTCGTCGGGCAGGTCCTGCACCCAGCGCACCGGCTCGTAGGGCACGCGCAGGGACTGGAAGATCTCGTCGTAGAACCCGTCCTGACCCAGGAGCAGCGCGTGGATGCGGCGCAGGAAGTCGCCGGACTCGGCGCCCTGGATGATCCGGTGGTCGTACGTCGAGGTCAGCGTGATGATCTTGCTGATGCCGATCTGCGCGAGGCGCTCGTCGCTGGCGCCCTGGAACTCGGCCGGGTACTCCATCGCGCCGACGCCCACGATCGTGCCCTGGCCCTGCATCAGCCGCGGCACCGAGTGGTTCGTGCCCAGCGTGCCGGGGTTGGTGAGGCTGATCGTGGTGCCCGCGTAGTCGGCCGCGGTGAGCGAGCCCCCGCGGGCCTTGCGCACGATGTCCTCGTACGCCGACCAGAACTGGGCGAAGTTCATCGCCTCGCAGCCCTTGATCGAGACGACGACGAGCGAGCGCTGGCCGTCCTTGCCCGGCAGGTCGATGGCGAGGCCGAGGTTGACGTGCTCGGGCTGCACGACCGTCGGGCGGCCGTCGAGCTCGGCGAAGTTCCGGTTCATCACCGGGAACTGGCCCAGCGCCTTGACCACGGCGTAGCCGATGAGGTGGGTGAAGCTGATCTTGCCGCCGCGCGTGCGGCGCAGCTGGTTGTTGATGACGACGCGGTTGTCGGCCAGCAGCTTGGCCGGTACGGCGCGGACGCTCGTCGCGGTGGGCACGGTGAGCGAGGCGTTCATGTTCTTGACGACGGCCGACGCGGCGCCGCGGAGCGGCGTGGTGGTGCCCTGCGCCGCACCCGATCCCGCGCTCGGGCGGGCGGCCTGCGACGTGCTGCCCGCGGCGGGCTTGGCGGAGGTCTTCTGGGCGGCGGCGGGCGAGCGCTTGTCCGCGCCGTCGGCCTCGGGTGCGGCGGGGCGCTCGACCTTGCGGGAGCTGCCTGTCGGGGTCAGCGGTGAGGGTGCGGCGGTCCGCTCGGCCGCGGCCTGTGGCGCGGCTTCGGAGGTGGGGGAGGCGTCGCCGCGGCGGTAGTCAGCAAAGAAGTCGTGCCACGCCGGGTCCACGCTGGCCGGGTCGTCGAGGAAGCGCTGGTACATCTCCTCGACGAGCCATTCGTTCGGCCCGAACTGGTCGGTGGTGTTGCTGGTACTACTGGTGGACACGCTGAGGACCGCCTTGATCGGATCACGTCTTCTTCGTCGACGACCTAGGTTAGTCCTCCTGCGCGAGGCCGGGCAGCGAGTGCCAAGCCCCGGGAGATGCCACTGGTCACACGAACGGTCCAGACGCGCACAGGCCGTCTCGCACGCGGCATGCGGCCCGGGCGCGCCCGGCGTCGACCTCAGCTCGGTGCCGCGCCCGCCTCGTCGACGATGGTGGTGCGCACGGCGGTGGAACTGATCACGGTGCCCGCGGCGAGACCGGTGCGGGAACCGGTGCGGACGGTGTCGCGCTCACCCGCGAACTGGCCGTCGTCGGGGGAGAGCATCAGCTCCGTGCGGGTGCGCCCGGCGTCGTGGACCAGTGCGAGACAGGCCACCCCGTCGACGTTCTCCACGCCCTCGGTGGCCCGCACCCCCGGCAGGCAGGCGAGCGCGAGGCACAGCGCCGCGCGGAGGTCGGCGGGCACGAGGCAGGTGCGCAACGCCGTCGTCCCCGCCGCGAACGGACCGAACCAGCTGCCGGTGTTCTCCTCGCGCAGCCGGTGCACGAGCGCGTCGGGATCGCGGGGGAGGCGGGCGAAGAACTCCCGCGTCGGCAGTTGCCAGCTGCCTTGCCGTCGGGCGGACGGCATGCAGGGCCGCTCGTCACCGTTCGTGACGACGTCGAACGCGCCGTACCGTGCGCGGAACAGCCCGACGGGCGCGGCGGGGCGCAGGTCGTAGCCGTCGGCGAGGGCCTCCTCGGCCGATCCCGCGATCCACGAGCGCGCCCCGGTGATCTCGCGTTCGAGCACCCACTCGCGGTCGGCCTGGGCCGGTATCCACTGGCGCAGGCGGTGTTCGGCGAGGTGCTGGTGCGGGCCGTGGGTGTCCAGCCACCACGCGTGCGTCTCCACGTAGACGTACTGATCCGGCCGCAGAGGCAGGTCCGACGCCGCAATGGAGAGGTCGGGCACGGCACGCTCCAGTCCGGGAGAGGCGATCGGTCACCTGACAGTGTCGACTGATGACCGATCGTCGCGACGACCGGCCCCCACTCTCAGGAGATCCATTCCTTCACCGTAGCGAGGAGCTTCGGAGCGTCACTGCCGATGGGGTGGACGTGCAAATGGGTGACGCCCGCCTCGGCGAGCGCCGCGATCCGTTCCCTGACGTGCGACGGCGGCCCGATCAACGCGACCCGCTCGATGAAGTCGGCGGGCAGGGCTGCGGCGGCCTCAGCCTTCTTCCCGTCGAGGTAGAGATCCTGGACGAGCGTGGCCTCCGCCGCATAGCCCTGGCGCCGGAAGACGGTGTTGTAGAAGTTGCGGCCGCGCGCGCCCATGCCGCCGATGTAGAGCGCGTAGAGGTCGCGGGCCGCCTGCCGCGCGGGCGCGAACATCTCCTCCTCGACGGCGAGCAGGCCGCCGCCGGTGATCTGCAGCGGCCCGAGCTCCGGCGCGCGCTTGGCGAAGCCCGCCCGGAGCGCGGGACCGAACACCTCCTGCATCTTCTCGGGCAGGACCACGTGCGGGAGCCAGCCGTTGGCCAGCTCGGCGGTCAGCTCGACGTTCTTGTTCCCGAGCGCGGCGACCCAGATCGGGATGTCCGCGCGCTGCGGGTGGTTGATCAGCTTGAGCGGCTTGCCCAGCCCGGTGCCCTGCTCGGGCGGCAGCGGGATCGTGTACAGGCCGGAGTGCTCCACCCGTTCGCGCCGCCACACCTGACGGCAGATCTCGATGACCTCCCGGGTGCGGGCCACCGGCTTGTCGTAGCGAACACCGTGGAAGCCTTCGATCACCTGCGGCCCCGACGCGCCGAGCCCGAGGATCGCCCGACCGCCCGACAGCGCGTCCACCCCGGCCGCGCTCATCGCCGTCAACGTGGGGGTGCGGCTGTAGATCGGCAGGATGCCCGCGCCGATCTCGACCCGTTCGGTGCGCGCCGCGAGATAGCCCATGGCCGAGATCGCGTCGAAGCTGTAGGCCTCCGCGACCCACACCACGTCCAGGCCCGCCCGCTCCAGCGCGACCACCGCCTCGGCCTGGCGGATCGGGTCGTCGCCGTAGCTGAGCTGGGTCGAGAGCTTCATGCGGCGTCTCTAACGCAGCCCGCGGTAAGAGTCAAGACTGACGGTTTGCCGACCAGGGGCTGGTCGGGCGCTCGTGGCGCACCCCGTCGACGATCATGTCGACGCGCTCCTCGAAGAAGCAGAGCAGCCCGGTGATCTGGACGGCGTCGGGCAGCGGGTCGGCATAGGTCCACACGAGGTCGGGGACGGTGCGCTCCGGCAGCACCACCGACCGGTAGGCCGCGATGCCCTTGTACGCACACGCGGTGACGGTGGCGGTCGGTTCGAGCACCGACGTGTCGACGTCCTCCGGTGGGAGGTAGTGGCGCACCGGCAGGCCGGTCTCGAACACCATCGACGGGCGGGTGGACTCGGCGAGCACGTGTCCGTCCAACTCCACCCGCACGTGCCGTGAGCTGCGGCGGACGTCGACGCGGTGGAAGGGGTCGCGAGGGTGGCTCACGACCTGCTCCTCCTCCTCCCGCCAGGCGTCGAACGCGGCGAAGTCCAGAATGGCGAGGTGGGCGAGGTCGGGGTCGGCAGGCCGGAAGGCCGCGCCGGGACGCTCGGCGTCACCGGTGCGCACGGTCAGCGGGGTGCCCGCCGTCGAGTGGACGCCGAACCCGGTGGCCGGGGTGAGCATCTGCGGTCCCCCTCGGCTGAAGGGGACGAGGCCGGGCCCTGAGCGGTTGCCCTCGTCGGGTCCCGCTTCGACGAGGTCCGCGGTGATGTCGTCCAGCGGCACGGCGTACTGCGGCACCAGCCGCCCCGGCTCCCAGACGAGCATCCCGGCCGTCGAGTCGAGCACGGTCTTCCCGGCGAGCTCGGCCCGGAGCCTGCGCGGAGTCGGCTCGTACCGCGTGCTGTCGAGGCCTGCGAAGAGGAGATCGGTTACGCGTGTCGCCATGCAGCGGAGCCTGCCCCACCACCCCGACACTCGGCTAGGCTGGAACGGATGAGGTTTCGCGTCGTCCCGGCCGCCTACGTGCTGCTCCGACGGGCCGACCAGGTGCTGCTGCAGCTTCGGCAGAACACCGGCTACCGCGACGGACACTGGGCATCCGCCGTGGCGGGCCACGTCGAGCAGGGAGAGTCGGTGCTCGCCGCGGCGTGCCGGGAGGCGGCCGAAGAGCTGGGCGTGGTCATCGAGCCCAGCGCCCTGTCGCCGCTCACCGCCATGCACCGCACCCACGGCAACGGCGAGCCGATCGACGAGCGCGTCGACTTCTTCTTCACGTGCACGGCGTGGTCGGGCGAACCGGACGTCCTGGAGCCCGCCAAGACCGCGGGCCTGCGCTGGTTCGCCCTGGACGCGCTGCCGGACCCCGTCGTCCCCCACGAGCGGTGGGTGCTTGAGCAGCTCGAGGACGGCGGCCTACCCGCCGTGACCACGTTCGGCTTCTGAGCGTGCCCGCCGCGAGGCGTCCGCCGGGTGAGCGGCCCGACGGTGGTGGGCAACTCGCCGCGATCACCTGGGCCTGACTCCTGTGGCGCGTCATGACCCGACGGCGCTGAGCGCGACCGCGGGTACGCGACCCGGTCGCGCTCTCAACTAGCTGTGGTGGCTACCCTTGGCATCGAGTCCACGCCGCTCCCCGCGCTTGCGACGACCGCCGGAGACCCGATGACACCGTTACCGCAGACAAGCCAGATGCGCGCGTCGCTGCGCCGGGCCAAGGCAGGCGGCGAGCGCTTTCTCGGCGGTGTACTGGCAGGCGCGACCGCCCGCAGGCTGCAGACCAGGGCGTTCGCCGACGACTGGGCCGCCGCCAACATCGTCGCGCAGCACAGCACCGGCCCGCTGTGGGTCGTCTTGGGCGACTCGACCAGCCAGGGGATCGGCGCCACCACGCGGGACGCGGGCTACGTGGGCGTCGTCCACGAGGTGCTGCGCCGCCGCGAGGCGTGGCGGGTGGTCAACCTCTCGCGGGCGGGTGCGGGCATCAGCGACGTGCTGTCTCGCCAGCTGCCCGAGCTCACCGCCCTCACCGACGACGCGCCCGCCGAGCTCGTCACCTGCGTGGTCGGGGCCGAGGACGTCGCGCGGCGCACCGGCGGCGTCGAGACCGCACTGCGCTCCATGCTGGCCGCGATGCCGCGCGGCGCGGTGATCGGCACCGTCCCGCTCTCCGGGCCCCTCGCCGACGCCGCGAACGCCGTGATCCGCGAAGAGGTCGTGCGGTTCGGCCTGCGGGTCGCTGACCTCGGCACCGTCGGCAACGCCCCGCCCCGTGGGCGGGAGGCCATCCGGCTCGGCGACGTCGGGCACGCGGCCTGGGCGAGGATCATGGTCGCGGCGATCGACAACCCCGCCCCCAGCTCCGACCCCACCCCCCCGGAGGGGATCCCGGAAGTCACGGTCGCCGCCGACGGCTGACCGGCCCCGCCCCCGCCCCTCGCTCACCCGGCGCCCGCCGCCCGGTGCTCGCACACACCGCGGGGGGCCCGCACACACCTCCCGCAGTGTGTGCGACGCCTGGACGGTGTG
>DASWUV010000312.1:0-7627 GCA_036401495.1 Pseudonocardia sp.
GGGACAACGTTGTGACCTGGCGGAAGCGGAGGGATTTGAACCCCCGGACCCTTTCGGGTCTCTCGCTTTCAAGGCGAGTGCATTCGGCCGCTCTGCCACGCTTCCTTCGCCTAGGAGGGTAGACCGGCCGAGTCGACCTGCGGCGCCTGGTGTGGTGGGATCACGCCGACGCTCGCCGGGGAGGCCATGATGCGATTCGACGAGAACGCCCAGCTGGACACGTCCAACATCGACGACCTGCGCGGATCCGGCGGTGGTGGGGGCGGCGGCGGGCTGGGCGGGCGGGTCGCGGTCGGCGGCGGCGGGCTGGGCGTTGTCGGCATCATCATCTTCCTGCTGCTCCAGTTCCTCGGCGGTGGCGGCGGCGGGAGCGTCGGAGGCGGCGGGCTGGCCGTCCCCAGTGGCCTCGGGGGTCTTCAGGACGGGCAGACGGCCGACACGTCGACGGCCGCGACGGCGTGCAAGACCGGCGCGCAGGCCAACACCCAGCTCGACTGCGAGGTCGTCGCCGTCGTCAACTCCGTCGACAACTTCTGGAGCGACACCTTCGCCCGCTCCGGCCAGCGCTACACGCCGCCGCGCACGGAGTTCTTCTCCGGCAGCGTCAACACCGGCTGCGGCGGCGCCACCTCGGACACCGGGCCCTTCTACTGTCCCGCCGACAAGCGCGTCTACATCGACCTGTCCTTCTACCAGGAGCTCCAGACCCGCTTCGGCGCACAGGGCGGCAGCCTCGCCCGCGCCTACGTCATCGCCCACGAGTACGGCCACCACGTGCAGGACCTGCTGGGGACGACCGCCCGAGTGCAAGGCGGCGACAGCGGCCCGACGTCCAACTCCGTGCGCATCGAGCTGCAGGCCGACTGCTACGCGGGCGTCTGGGTCAACCACGCCGCCAGCGTGCCGACGTCGTCGGGCCAGCCGTTGATCCAGGACATCACCCCGGCCGACGTCAGCAGCGTGCTCGACACCGCGTCGCGCATCGGCGACGACTACATCCAGACCAACCTCGGCGGCGGCCGCGTCAACCAGAGCCAGTTCACCCACGGCACGTCCGCGCAGCGTGAGAAGTGGTTCACCACAGGCCAGCAGTCCGGCGACCCGACCCGCTGCGACACGTTCGCGCGCGGCGTCAACCTGGGCTGATGCCGCCGAGCAGCGCGCGGCAGCCTTCGTCGTAGCCCACGACGGAAAGCGTCCACTCGGGGCGGACGAACGTGTCGGGCGTGACGACCCAGCGGAGGTGCTCGACCGGCGCGCCGCGTCGGGCGACGGTCTCCGTGCCGTCGCGGCGGTAGCCCAGCCGCCGCGAGACGCCGGAGGACGCCGGGTTGTCGGGGAAGGCGCCGGAGCGGGCGCTGCGCGCCCCGAGGTGGTCGAACGCGAACAGCAGCACCGCGGCACGCATCTGCGTGCCGATCCCGCGCCCCTGGTGGCGGCGCCCGAGCCACGAGCCGGTCTCGACCTCGCGGGTGATCGCGAAGTTGCGCGAGCCGAGCCCCTGGGTGCCGACGACGCGGCCGTCGAGCCGGATCAGGAAGTGGAGTATCCAGCGCTCCGGGGCGAGCGCGGCCCGGTCGGCCCAGTGGTGCTGCAGCATGCCCCGGCCCAGGTAGCGGGGGTCTGCGTCGGTCCAGGGCCGGGCGAAGGGCATCTCCTCCGGCGGATGCACCCCGGCATAGGCCTCGGCGACCAGCTCGTCGAGCCCGGCGTCGTCGTCAGGGCGCAACTCCAGCCGCGGGGTGTGCAGGACGACGTTGCGCAGCGGCCAGTGATCCACGCCCGCAGCGTGGCGCAGCCCGACGGGCGGTGCACGCGAGTTCTGTGCGGGATAGCGTCCGCTCCATGCGTGCGATCACAGTCGACGAGCCCGGCGGCCCGGAGGTACTGCGCTGGAGTGAAGTGCCCGACCCGGTCGCGGGGCCGGGCGAGGTACTGGTCGACGTCGCGGCCGCCGGGGTCAACCGGGCCGACCTGATGCAACGGCAGGGCCTGTACCCGCCACCGCCCGGCGCGTCGCAGATCATCGGGATGGAGTGTTCGGGGCGGGTCGCGGCGCTCGGCGACGGCGTGACCGGCTGGGGGGTCGGCGACGCGGTGTGCGCGCTGATCGCAGGCGGCGGCTACGCGGAGCGGGTGGTGGTGCCGGTGGCGCAGCTGCTCCCCGTGCCCGAAGGCGTCGACCTCGTCACGGCGGCGGGGCTGCCCGAGGTGGCGTGCACGGTGTGGTCGAACGTGGTCATGGCAGGCCGACTCGTCGAGGGCGACACCTTCCTCATGCAGGGCGGCACCAGCGGCATCGGGACGCACGCGATCCAGGTGGCCAAGGCCCTCGGCGCGCGGGTGGCGGCCACCGCGGGCGCCCCCGACCGTCTGGAGCGCTGCCGCGAGCTGGGCGCCGACATCGCCATCGACTACCACGACGACATCCCGGCCGAGCTGGCCAAGGCCACCGACGGCCACGGCGCCGACGTGATTCTGGACATCATGGGGGCCAAGGGCCTGGCGGCCAACGTCGAAGCGCTCGCGATGGACGGCAGGCTGGTGATCATCGGCATGCAGGGCGGCACGAAGGGCGAGCTGGACCTGGCGAAGCTGTTGGGCAAGCGGGCCAGCGTCGCCGCGACGGCGCTGCGCAGCCGACCGGTCGAGGGGCCCACAGGGAAGGGCGCGATCGTCGCCGCGGTGCGCGAGCACGTCTGGCCCATGGTCGCGGACGGGCGGGTGCGCCCCGTCGTGCACGCGGTGCTGCCGATGTCGGACGCGGCCGCCGCGCACGCCTTGTTCGACAGCGGCGGCGTGATCGGCAAGGTGTTGCTGACCGTCGGGTAGGACCGCCGGGTCCGCGCTACGGTGGCCGGGACCACGCACCAAGGAGTTGAGCGCGATGAATCCCGAGCAGACCGAGAACGGCGAGCAGGTGATGGTCGTCGGGCCCGACGGTCGTCCGGTGGGCATGACCACCGTGGCGCAGGGCGAGGACGACGGCGGGCAGGGCGTCGGCAGCATGGTCGAGCAGCCCGCCAAGGTCATGCGGATCGGCACGATGATCAAGCAGCTGCTGGAGGAGGTGCGCGCGGCGCCGCTGGACGAAGCCTCGCGCGGCAGGCTCAAGGAGATCCACGAGAACTCCATCAAGGAGTTGGAGACGGGGCTCGCGCCGGAGCTGCGCGATGAGCTGAACCGCCTTTCGCTGCCCTTCACCGAAGACGCCATCCCGTCCGAAGGGGAGCTGCGGATCGCGCAGGCCCAGCTCGTCGGGTGGTTGGAGGGGCTGTTCCACGGCATCCAGACGGCGCTGTTCGCCCAGCAGATGGCCGCGCGAGCCCAGCTGGAGCAGATGCGTCGTGGCCTGCCGCCCGGCGCAGGCGGGCAGCCCGGTGAAAGCGGCCTCGGCCGGGGCACGGGCCAGTACCTGTAGGCGGGGCTTGCGGGCGTGGGACTTCTGCTGCAATGGGTGACCCTGCTCCGATCCGGGCGCACCCTCGCCCACTCGGCTCAACCCCCCGTAGGTACCCTCGCTCCGTGGCTCAGGCGATAACAACCGGCGACGCCGCCATCGCGCCGCCCCCCGTCGCCGCCGAACCGGGGCCGCGGAGCTGGCGGAGGGCGTTCGACGACCTGCGTGGCGGCTGGGGCCAGCGCGCGCTGTGGGGCTACCTCGGCTGGCAGGACATCAAGCAGCGCTACCGCCGCTCGGTGCTCGGGCCGCTGTGGATCAGCATCACGATGGGCGTCATCGCCACGGCGATGGGCGTCCTGTACGGCGCGCTGTTCCACGAGCCGATCCAGACCTTCCTGCCCTACGTCGCCACCGGCCTGCTGATCTGGAACTTCATCAGCGGCTGCATCCTCGAGGGCAGCGAGGTCTTCATCGCCAACGAGGGGCTGATCCGGTTCCTGCCCGCGCCGCTCACGCTGCACGTCTACCGGCTCGTCTGGCGCCAGACGCTGTTCTTCCTGCACAACCTGGTGGTCTGGGCCCTCCTGATGATCATCTTCCAGCAGCCGGTGCACTGGTCGTCACTGCTGGCGATCCCGGCGTTCATCGTCCTCGCGGTGAACGGCGCATGGATCGCGGTGCTGGCGGGCATCGTCGCCACCCGGTTCCGCGACATCCCGCCGATCATCGCGAGCCTGACGCAGCTGCTGTTCTTCATGACGCCGATCGTCTGGTCCTACTCGCGGCTGACGAGCAACCCGCTGGCCCCCTACATCGAGCTGAACCCCGTGCTGCACTTCGTCGAGGTCCTCCGCGAGCCGCTGCTCGGCCAGCCGATCGTGGCGCGGCACTGGGTCATCGTCGGGGCGATCACCGTGCTCGGCTGCTTTGCCGCGCTCGTGTGCCTGCGCAACTACCGCGCCCGCGTGGCGTACTGGGTCTAGGGGACGCGCAGTGGTCAGCATCGACATCGAGAACGCAGCCGTCGACTTCCCGATCTTCGACGCGAAGACGCGCTCGCTGAAGAAGGCCGTGCTCGGCCGGGCGGGCGGGCGCATCGGCACCGACTCCAAGGTGCCGATCATCGAGGCGCTGCACGACATCAACGTGTCGCTGCGCCAAGGCGACCGGGTCGCGCTCGTCGGGCACAACGGCGCGGGCAAGTCCACACTGCTGCGCCTCATGGCGGGCATCTACGAGCCCACCAGGGGCCGCGCGCGGGTGCAGGGCAAGGTCGCGCCGGTGTTCGACCTCGCCGTCGGCATGGACCCGGAGATCTCGGGCCTGGACAACATCCTGATCCGCGGCCTGTTCCTCGGCATGACGCGCAAGCAGATGGAGTCCCGCGTCGAGGACATCGCCGCGTTCACGGAGCTGGGCGACTACCTGTCGATGCCCCTGCGCACCTACTCCACCGGGATGCGGGTGCGGCTGGCGCTCGGCGTCGTCACCAGCATCGACCCCGAGATCCTGCTGCTCGACGAGGGTATCGGCGCCGTCGACGCCGAGTTCCTCGCCAAGGCCCGCAAGCGGCTCAACGAGCTGGTGGAGCGCTCCGGGATCCTGGTCTTCGCGAGCCACTCCGACGAGTTCCTCGCCGACCTCTGCGACACCGCGATCTGGATGGACAAGGGCGGGATACGCGAGCACGGGCCGTTGCGCGAGGTGCTGCACCACTACAAGGGGCGCGACGTGCTGGCGGAGCTCGAGGCACGGTGAGCGAGCCCGGGGGACGGCAGCTTGCGGAACAGGCGAGTTGGGTGGGTGCCGCGCCCCTGCCCCCCGGCTCGGTCGTGGCAGTCGTCGTCACGCGCCACCGCGCAGGCGCGCTCGTCGACTCACTCGGCGCGCTCGCGAAGCAGACCCACCCGATCGCGCACCTGATCGTCGTCGACAACGGGCCGGACCGGCCTGCGCGTGAGGTCGTCGAGGCCTGCGGAATCCCCGCCACCTGGCTGCCGTCCTGGCGCAACCTCGGCGGCGCGGGGGGGTTCGCGCTCGGGATGCTGCACGCGCTCGCGCTGGGCGCCACCTGGGTCTGGCTCGCCGACGACGACGGGCGCGCGGCCGACGACAACGTCCTCGCCACGCTGATCGAGCTCGCCGACCGGCGCGGGCTGGCGGCCATCTCCCCCACCGTGGCCGACACGGACCAGCCCGACCTGCTCGCCTTCCCCGTCCGACGCGGTCTGAACTGGCACCGTTCGCGGGCCGCGTTGGCCGCCGACGTCGAGCACGGGGCGGACGATGAGCTGCTGCCCGGCATCGCCGCGCTGTTCAACGGGGCCCTGTTCCGTGCGTCCACCCTCGACGTGATCGGGGTGCCGGACCTCCGGCTGTTCATCCGCGGCGACGAGGTGGAGATGCACCGGCGGATGGTGCGCTCCGAGCTGCCGTTCGGCACGGCGTTGCGCGCGGTGTACCTGCACCCCGCGGCCGACGACGACGACAAGCCGATGCTCGGCGGACGGCTGCACGCCCGCGACCCCGACGACGCCGTCAAGCGCTACTACACCTACCGCAACCGCGGCTACCTGACGGCTCAGCCGGGGATGCGCCGGGTGGGCGCGCTGGACCTGCCCCGGTTCGCCTGGTACTTCCTCGTCACCAAGCGCAGCCCGCGGGACTTCCTCAGGTGGGTGCGGCTGGTGCGCCAGGGACGGCTGGAACGGTTCCACCGGGCGTGAGCACAGCGGGCGGGATCACCGCTCCCGGAAGACGACCGTACGGAGCATCACGAAGTTGATCACTGTGGCGACGGCCTGGGCGATGACCCAGGCCACGCTCACCCGCAGCGGAATCGCGGGCAGGACGGCGAGCATCAGCGCGTTCGTGCCGACGTTGATCACGAAGGTGGTGCCGTAGAGCAGCACGAACCCCGCCAGCCTGCCCCGCCCGCCCGCAGCCTGGAACGTGAAGCGGCGGTTGAGCAGGTACGCGGTGGTCGTGCCGCAGATGAAGCTGATCGCCTTCGACCCGCTCGGGAACAGCCCCAGCGCGAGCAGTCCGTGGTAGACGCCGAAGTCGACCAACGCCGAGAGCACACCGATCGCGGCGAATCGGGTCAGCTGGGCCACCAGGCTGAGCCGGGCGGGCGGAGCGGCGGTCACCAGAGCAGGGTAGCGGGAGGCGCCGCGCGGGCGTCGTGGCGGCGGGCTGTCCGCATGATGATCGCCGAGTTTGGGACATCCACGCCATATGCGGCGCCCATGTCCCGATCTCGCTGATCAAGCCAGTGGAACGCGAGTGCGCTAACGGGTGGGCGCGCCGGGGCGAAGGCGGGGTGGTGTCCGACCCAGGAGATGATCGCGTGCAGAGCAGCTCGCCCCCGCCCCATCCGGATGAAGCGCCGACCCTGCAGCTGCCGCGCGTGCCTCCCCGGCGCAACCGGCTGGGCTCGGTCGCCTTCGCCGTCGCGCTGCTGGGAGCGCTGTTCGCGGTCCTTCCGGCGACCGCCCCCGTCGGCCTGCTGATCTGTCTACTGGCGATCGTGCCTGCCGTCATCGCCCTGTTGCGAAGCCGAGGGGACAGGGCGCCGGGTCGCGGGCGGGCGCTGGCCGCCGTGGTGATGGCGCCGGTGTTCCTCGTCGTGGCGGGCGTGGTCGTGGCCGCGACCACGGCTCCGGCCACGACGGCGCCCGCCACCCCGAGCCCGGTCGCGGCCGCAGACGCCGCGCCCGCGGTGTCGCAGAGCTCCCCGACGTTCGAGAACGCGGCGTCCCCGAGCGGGGCGCCCGAGAGCGCGGCGCCCGCCGCCGACCCCGCGGCCGCAGCCCCCGCCGTCGCGCAAGTCCCCGCCGCAGGCTCTGCACGGGCTGCCGCGCCCGCCGTCCACGCCGTCCCCGCCGCCCCGCAACACCGCGCCCCCGTCGTCGCACCCCCGCGCGTCGTCGCCGTCCCGGCCGCTCGACCACGACCCGCCGCAGCGCCTGCGCCGAAGCCGGCCCCCGCCTGCGACGAGGGCACGCACTACATCAACTCCAGCGGCAACTGCGTGCTGCGCCCCGTGCAGGCGGCCTCCGCGCCCGCAGGCGCCACCGCGAGATGCGGCGACGGCACCTACTCCTCCAGCCAGCACCGCCAAGGCACCTGCTCCAGGCACGGCGGGGTGGCGGCGTGGCTGTGACGAAGCGGGGGCTGGCCCTTCACCGCCGCGAAAATAGTGTCGGTGCCCCCAGGTAGCCT
>DASWUV010000313.1:0-2058 GCA_036401495.1 Pseudonocardia sp.
TGTCCGCCGCCACCGGGCCCGCCTTCGAGACCTGGGGCTGGCGCGTGCCGTTCCTGGCGAGCCTCGTGCTGGTTGCCGTCGGCCTGTACGTGCGGCTGAAGGTGTTGGAGAGCCCGGAGTTCTCCGAGGTCCGCGAGAAGAAGTCGACGGCCAAGATGCCCGTGCTCGAGGCGTTCCGCACGCAGTGGCGGGAGATCCTCGCCTCGGCGTTCATCCGGATGTCGGAGCAGGCCCCGTTCTACCTGTTCATCACGTTCGTGCTGACCTACGGCACGGCGCACCTCAAGCTCTCGCGCAGCTCGCTGCTGAACGACACGCTGGTCGCGGCGGCCATCGGGCTGGTCAGCGTGCCGTTGTTCGGGCACCTCTCCGACAAGATCGGCCGACGCACGATGTACGGGATCGGCATCGCGTGCGTCGCGCTGTTCGCCTTCCCCTACTTCGGGCTGCTCAACACGACCGAGCCGCTCCTCGTGCTGCTGGCGATCGTGCTGTCGTTGGTCTTCCACGACATGCAGTACGGGCCGCAGGCGGCGTTGATCGCCGAGAGCTTCGGGACGAACATCCGCTATAGCGGCGCAGGCATCGGCTACCAGCTCGCTTCGGTGATCGCGGGTGGACCGGCGCCGCTGATCGCGGCCGCGATCCTCGCCGCCACCGGATCGAGCACCGGGATCAGCATCTACATCCTGATCTGCTGCGCCCTTTCGGCCATCGCACTCGCGATCATGCCGCGCAAGGGAACGGCCGACGGCCTCGTGGCGAAGGGAACGGCTGACGGCTTGGTGGCGAAGGCGGAGTAGCCGGGCGTCGAGTCAGGCGCCCGGCGCTCCTGCCGCAGGCACCCCGCGGAAGACGGCTTCGACGTTGTTGCCGTCGAGATCGCGGATGAACACGCCGTAGTAGCCAGGGTGGTACTCCGGCCACTCCCTTGGTGGGTGCAGCACCTCAAGGCCTGCGTCGAGCGCCGCGGCGTGCACGGCGTCGACGGCCGTCCGGTCGGCGGCGCTGAACGCGACGTGGAGCTCGCGCGAGGGCGTCGCACCGCCTGCAGGGCCGAGCCAGAACTGGGGGCCGCCGTCCGGGCCACCGAGGCCGACGACGAGCTCTTCCCCACGGGGAAAGCGCACCAGCTCCCGGATCCCCAGTGGCGCGAGGAGGCGGGTGTAGGCCGCCGCCGCGGCGTCGACGTCAGTGACCTGAAGCGCGAGGTGGTCGATCACATGGCAGATCATGGCATTCCGTGTTGTCCTGGATAGGTGGAGGACAACGGTCTGTTCGGCCCCGACTCGGTCACGTGGCGGGTGCACCTGGAACCGGTTCTGTGGGTGGGTGGGTTCCGGGCCCTGCTGTTGCAGTCCCTGCATCCGCGGGTAATGCGCGGGACGTACCAGAACTCGGCGCTGTTCGACCCGAGCAAGGCGTGGTCGCGGTTCCAACGCACGGTGGAGTTCGTGGGGGTGCGGACGTTCGGGGCGACCGAGGACGTCGAACGGGTCGCGGCGCGGGTGCGGCGGCTGCACGCCAAGCTGCGTGGATACGACCCGGACACCGGCCACACCTTTCGGCTCGACCACCCCGCGCACCTCATGTGGGTGCACGCCACCGAGGTGGACTCCTACGCGCAGATCGCCAAGCGGGCGGGCCTCCTCGACGACGACGGCGTGGACGCCTACCTCGCCGAAAGCGTGCGGGCGGCGCGGGTGATCGGGCTGCCCGACGCGCCGTCGTCGGCCGCGGAGATGCGGGAGTACATCGACTCCGTGCGACCGGAGCTGCGGATGACCGACGAGGCGCGGATGGCCGTGGGGAACCTGTTCTCCCCACAGGCGACCGCGCCGCAGGCCGTGCGGCTGGCGGTCCCGGCCGTCGCGACGGTCTCGCTCGGCACGCTCCCGCGCTGGGCCCGGCGGCTGTACGGACTCCCCGGCCTGCGGACGACCGACCTGTCGGCCACCGCCACGCTGCGCGCCCTGCGCGCCACGACGACCCTGCTGCCCGACATCCCCGGCCCACCGAACGTCGAGCGCGCCCGGCGCCTGCTCCGCGCCGGCTGAA
>DASWUV010000314.1:0-3270 GCA_036401495.1 Pseudonocardia sp.
GTGAGCCGGGCGCCGACGTCCCCGGCTGCCGTTCCCGGGTACCTCCTCAGATCCTTCTCGGTGTCCGGGATCGTCGTCGTCATCTCGTTGTTCCTCGGCGCCGCGCTCACCGGAGTCCTGATCACTGTCCTGCGTGGGGCGATGATCGGGCGCCGGACCGATCTCGCCGCGGCGTGGCGGGCCGCGCGGCCAAGGGTGCTCGGCCTGGTCGGCGTCACGCTCTTGACGTTCGTGATCATGTTGGTCGTCGGCGTGGTCGGGCTCGGCCTGGCGGTCGGTCTCGGGGTCGGGATCGGCGGGGGTGGTGGCGTGGCGATCGGCATCGTCCTCGGCATCGCCACCATCGTGGCCTTCGTCTACCTCACGGTGCTCCTGTCGCTCGCGGGTCCGGCCTACGTCATGGAGGACATCGGGGTGGTCGCGGCGTTCGCCCGGTCGCGCACCCTCGTGCGCGGCGTGTGGTGGCAGATCTTCGCCGTCCTGCTGGTCGCGGCGCTGGCGTTCGTCGTCATCGGGGCCGTGCTCAGTGCGATCGGAGGTGCGTTCGGGGTGGCGACCTCGATGGCCCCTGGGTCGGCCACGCCCGCGGTGCCCGGCGTCGGCTTGACGATCGTGCTTGCGGTCGTCGTCGTGCTCGTCACGACGTTCGCCACACCGTTCCTCACCGGCATCGCAGGCCTGCTGTACGTCGACCAGTGCATCCGTCGCGAGCGCTTCGACCTGCAGCTGGCCACCTGGGCGGCGGGGCCGCGCTGAGCAGCCCGGTCAGCGGTCGGCAGGCTCGGCGCCGCGGTAGGTACGCCGGTAGCTCAGTGGGGCGACGCCGATGGCGGCGTGCAGGTGCTGGCGCAGCGAGGTCGGGGTGCCGAACCCCGCCTGCTCGGCCACCCGGTCGACGGGAAGGTCGGTGTTCTCCAACAACCGCCTGGCCAGTTCGACGCGCTGGTCGGTGAGCCAGCGCGCCGGGCTCGCCCCCGTCTCGTCCCGGAACCGGCGCGTGAACGTGCGGACGCTCATCGCGGCGTGCGCGGCGAGATCGGCCAGGGCCAACGGATCGCCCAACCGGTCGAGCGCCCAGGCGCGGGTCGCCGCCGTGGCCGCACCGGCGATGTCCGGGGGCGGCTCCACGAACTGCGACTGGCCGCCTTCGCGCCAGGGCGCCACGACCGCGCGGCGCGCCACCCGGTTGGCCACGGCCTGTCCGTGGTCGCGGCGCACGACGTGCAGGCACAGGTCGATGCCCGCGGCGTTGCCCGCCGAGGTCAGCACGTCGCCGTCGTCGACGTAGAGGACGTCGGGGTCTAACAGAACAGCCGGGAAGAAGCGGCGGAACGACTCGGTGTGCATCCAATGCGTCGTCGCGGGCCTGCCGTCCAGCCGTCCGGAGGCCGCCAGCACGAAGGCGCCGGTGCAGATCGACATCAGCCTGCCGCCGAGCCCGTCGAGGGCCGCGGCGAGATCGTCCTCCAGCTCGCCGCTGGCCATTGCCGCGCCGCGTTGGATGCCCGGTATCACCACGGTGTCGGCCGTGCGCAGGATCGAGGCGTCGTGCTCGGGCAACACCGCGTAGCCCGCTGACGTCGGGACCGGACCGCCGTCGAGGGTGGCGACGCGCACCCGGTAGAGCGGCTCGCCTTCGTCGTCGACGGCCCCCCCGATCAGCCTGTGCGGCAGCCCGAGCTCGAACGCGACGACCGACGGGAGCGCCAGCACCGCGACCTCGTGGCGCGACGGAGTCTCCATGGCCTGATTCTTTCACATGTTGGCCTTCAGGCCACTATCCACGGGCGCAGTGCTCAGCGATTCTGCGTAGGTGATCGGACTGCGCCTCCACTCCCGGATCCACCCCGCGTGGGGGGTCGCCGCCGTGACGTTCCTGGCGCTCGTCGGCGCGGCAGGCTTCCGCGCCGTGCCCGGTGTGCTCATGGACCCGCTTCACCGGGAGTTCGGCTGGTCGACGACGACCATCTCGGCCGCGGTGGCCGTCAACATGGCGCTCTACGGGCTGACCTCACCGTTCGCCGCCGCGCTCATGGAGCGGTTCGGCATCCGGGCGGTCGTGACGGCCGCGCTGCTGGTGGTCGCGGCGGGCAGCGGCCTGACGGTGTTCATGACGGCGAGCTGGCAGCTCGTTCTCTGCTGGGGGGTGCTCGTCGGCCTCGGCACGGGCTCGATGGCGCTGGCGCTGGTCGCGACGGTGACCGGTCGCTGGTTCGTCGCCCGCCGCGGCCTCGTCTCGGGCGTGCTGACGGCAGGCGGCGCGGCGGGGCAGCTGGTGTTCCTCCCCCTCGTTGCGGCGGTGACGCAGGCGGCAGGCTGGCGGGTGGCGTCGCTGGGCGTCTCGGCGGCCGCGCTCGCCGTCGCGCCGTTGGTGGTCTGGCTGCTGCGCGACCGCCCGTCCGACGTCGGCGCGGTGCCCTACGGCGGGACTGCGGCCGATGAGCCGCCCGTCGTCCGCACCGGCGCCGCCCGGGTCGCGCTGCAGGCGCTGGCAGGCGCCGTCCGCGTCCGCGCGTTCTGGTACCTCGCCGGGGGAATGGCGATCTGCGGGGCGACGACGATGGGCCTCATCCAGCCCCACTTCGTGCCCGCCGCGCACGACCACGGCCTGCCGGTGACCGTCGGGGCCGGACTGCTCGCCGTCGTCGGGATCTTCGACGTCGTCGGCACGATCGCCTCGGGCTGGCTCACCGACCGGGTCGATCCGCGCCTGCTGCTCCTCGTCTACTACGTGCTGCGCGGGCTCTCGCTGATGGCGCTGCCCTTCCTGTTCGGCCCGCACGTGCAGCCCTCGCTGCTGCTGTTCGTCGTGTTCTACGGCCTGGACTGGGTAGCGACGATCCCGCCGACGATGGCGCTGGTCCGCGAGCACTTCGGCGCCTCGGCCCCCGTGGTGTTCGGCTGGGTGTTCGCCTCCCACCAGGTCGGCGCCGCGCTCATGGCGCTGGCCGCGGGGATCGTGCGCGACCATCTGCACACCTACGACGCGGCCTGGTACGCCGGGGGCGCCCTGTGTCTGGCGGCAGGCGCCCTTTCGCTCGCGGTCGGCCGCGCCCGCTCGGTCGCCGCCCGACCCGGCGCAGCCGTGACGTGATCGGGCCGGTCAGGCGACGGCATCCTGCGCGCTGTCCGCCGTGACCGCGCGCACGAGCCACTCGTTCAGCTGGTCCACGTCCGTGCAGCCGAGCACCCGCTCGCGGACGGCATCGGGGACCGGCAGCCCGCGGGCCGCCAACACCTGCAGCACGGCCTCGGCCGTGGCCTCAGCCA
>DASWUV010000315.1:0-14161 GCA_036401495.1 Pseudonocardia sp.
GGCCGCGGCCACCGGGCCAGGCCGGACATGGACCACGTGGGGGAAGCCGCCGGGCGCGCAACGCCGCCGCCCGCCCCTCGGCCCGGAAGCCCTTCGCGACCTCAGCTCGTGTCGAGAGGGGTGGCGTCGGGGAAGAAGACCTCCCGTACCACGCGTGGAGCGCTCAGTGCGGCGACGGCCGCCGTGACCTTGGCGCGGTCCAGGGTTCTCGCCGCCGTGACGGCGTGGGCCAGCTCCGCCGGATCCCGCCCGCAGACGAAACCCGAGACGCCCTGCTGGATCAGTCCACCGGTGTCGGCGCCGTCCGTCACGACCGCGGGGAGCCCGGCCGCCATGGCCTCCACCAACACCCGGGGGAAGCCCTCGTACCCGGCGTGGGAAGTCATGAGGAACACCCCTGACCGGCTGCGGGCCTCGGCGACGTCGGCGGCGGCGAGCCTGCCGCGCAACGTGATCCGCTCGGCGACGGACGGTGGCAGGGTGGCGATGAGCGCCTCGATCGCGGGGCGCAGCGTGCCCGAGCCGATGACCTCCAACGTCCACGGCTCGTCCGGCTCGCTCTGCGCCAGCGCGGCGAACGTGCGGATGGCCAGCGCGGGGTCCTTCGGGTCCTCCAGCCGCCCGACCCAGACGACCGCAGGCGGGGCGGGCTCCCTGGCCGCAATGCTGATCGCCGGGTCGAACCAGGTGGGCGCGGAGATCGTGCGCGGGTTCCACTGTCGAACCTTCTCCGCGTAGTCCGGGTTGAACACGATCACCCGCTGCGCCCGCCGCGCGATGGCGCGGTCCAGCCACTCGTGCAGGTTGCCCAGCAGCCGCCAGAACGAGTCCGACGTGGGCCCGAGCAGGCCGCGCTCCTGGGTGTGGATGCAGTACACGAGCGGGCCGCGAAACAGCAGCCGGACGACGAGCCCGACGTCGACCCGGTGCGCCTGCAACGAAGCGGCCCGTGGGATACGGGCCCGATAGCGCAGCAGACCGAGCACGAGCCGCGCCGAGTGCGGCACGAACCCCTTGGGTCGCGAGCCGTCGATGCGTGCGACCGGGAGGAACCAGACGTCACGCCCGCCTCGTCGCACGGTCTGCCAGCGTCCCAGCGGGCCCTCAGGCGAGACCGCGTCCTCCACGCCGACCACCGCCACCGTAACGTCGGGCGGCGTGTAGTCCAGCACCCCGCGCAGGCACGTGCTGATTCCCCCGATCGTCACTGTGGGCCGGGGGTCGTACTGCTGCACGATCAGGCGGTCGATCTTTTCGACCGCGGGCCGTTCCCGTCGCCACGGCAAGACCATTCTTCCTCCACGTACCCCTGGCGTTGACGCCGATGTCAAACCCCTCGGCCCGAGCCCGGCTGACGATACTGCGGCCCTCTTCGCAGAGGTGTGGCGTCCTCGCACACCTGCCCCGGGAGCCGGGCGAGGCGCTGCGCATCGACGATCCGCACCTGCGCAAACGGCGATGGGTAGTGCACAACCAACCGGCGCGCGCTAGCCTCCGAGATCATCATCCGAACGGAAGGAACGATCATGCCCGCGCGCACGTCGAAGGCCGTTTGGAACGGCGATCTGCAGTCCGGCACGGGTCAGATGGTCGTCGGCAACAACGCCTACACCGGCGACTTCTCCTTCAAGTCACGCTTCGAGGAGGGCGCTGGCACCAACCCTGAGGAGCTCATCGCCGCAGCTCACGCGGGCTGCTACTCGATGCAGCTCTCGGCCATGCTCGCGGGCGAGGGCAAGAACCCGACCAGCGTCTCGACCAGCGCCCACGTCACCCTGGAGATGGTCGACGGCACGCCGACGATCACGAAGATCGCGCTCGACACCACGGGCGTCGTCCCCGGGCTCTCGGACGAGGAGTTCACGAAGTTCGCCGAGGACGCCAAGGCCGCCTGCCTGGTGACGCGCGCCCTCGCAGGCGTTGAACACGTCACGCTGACGGCGAAGCTCAGCCACTAGGACCTCCCGGGGATCTTGGTTGACGCGCATCGAGGTCCAGGTGGCACCACTGCGAGCGATGCGGGGTCGGCCGTGCGGCCTCCGCTCCGGCGGCCGTGATCAGCGGAATCGGGACATGACAGCCACATATGGCGCGTATGTCCCGATCTCGGCGATCAACGACTGATTGTGGGTAGGCTACCGGGGCTCACGCACGCCCAAGCAGGGCGCCGCGGCGCCCATCCGCCTAGCTACGCTGCCCGCCGACGGTCCCAGCGGCTCGCTCTTCGACGACGGCGGCGGTATCCCCTGGTGGAGAGTAGTTGTCGTCGGGGGTCAGTACGGCGTGCAGCAGGCCGGGAAACCGGATCTCGAGGTCGTCCCGACGGACGCGGACGATGCGTCTGCGTCCGTCGGCGACGGTCGTGGTCAGACCCGCCTCGCGCAGCACCCGGTAGTGGTGGGACACGGTCGGGGCACTGACGTCGACGCCTGTGGCGACGGTGCTGCAGTCGACGGGCCCGTCGAGCCGGTAGATCGCGCGCATGAGCGTGAGGCGGACGGGGTCGGCCAGTGCCGCCAGCACCGTCGTCATCGTGATCGAGTCGATCGTCGGCTGCGGCAGGGTGCGTGGCATGTCCCGCCCTCCGTCTCTGACCGACCTAATCACTTTGACGCTCGTCGAATCGTATCGTAGCTTCACCGTGTGAACATTCGACAAGCATCAAACGATGGTGTGCGCGGGTGGCAGTTGACGGTGCTCGCGGGAGGCACCTTCGTGCTGGGGACCGACGGGTTCGTGCTGACCGGTCTGCTGCCCGAGATCGCCCGCGACCTTTCGGTGTCGGTGGCCGTGGCGGGTCAGTTGACGACGATCTTCGCCTTGACCTACGCGATCGGTTCGCCGGTGATCGCGACCCTGACCGGCCGGTGGGAACGCCGCATCCTGCTCGGCGGCGGCCTCATGCTGTTCCTTCTCGGGATGTCCCTGCAGGCGCTCGGGCCCAGCTTTCCCGTGGTCGTCGGCGGCCGGGTGCTGGCCGCGCTCGGGGCGGCCGCGTTCCAGGCCAACGCCTACGCGGTCGCCGGTGTCCTCGCCACGCCTGCGCGGCGCGGCCGGGCGCTCGCCGCCGTCACCGCCGGGACGTCGGTCTCGACTGTGCTCGGCGTGCCCTTCGGCGTGCTCGTCGGACAGCTGATCGGCTGGCGCGGCGCGATGTGGGTCATCGCCGCTCTCGCCCTGTGCGTGGCGGTCGTCATCCCCGTACTGCCCGCCGTGCGTGTCCCGCCGACCTCGCTGCGCACCCGGCTGGGCGTACTGGTCCGCCCGCAGGCGATCCGGGTGCTGGCCAGTACGGCGATCGTCCTGGTGCCCTTCTTCGTCGTCGTCTCCTACCTGCCGTTGCTGGTGGGTGGCGCGGCGGCCACAGGCGGCTGGGTGGTGCTCGCGCTGCTCGTCCTCGGCGCAGGCCAGCTGGCCGGAAACCGGACCGTCGGACGACTCGTCGACGAGCGCGGAGCGCTGCCCGTCATCGTGCTCGGCTCGGCCGGGGTGGCCGTCGCCTGTGCCGCCCTCATCCCGCTGCACACCTGGTACCCGGCGCTGCTGGTGTTGCTGCTCGTGCTGGGCGCCTTCTTCGGGCTGACCATCACCCCGCAACAGCACCGGCTCTTCACGCTCCTGCCCGACGTGGCCACGGTGGCGCTCGGCCTCAACGGCTCCGCGATCTACCTCGGCTCAGCCGTCGGGGCGTCGCTCGGCGGACTCGTCGTGGCCACCGGCGGAGCCGCCTGGCTCCCGATCGCGGCCACCGTCCTCGCCGTCGTCGGCGTCGGCACGCTACTGGCCATCGCCCCCGAGCGAGCTCACCCCGCGACCACTCGGGCACCCAGCAGGTAAAGGCTCAAAGGATCTCCTCTGGTTGCCTCCGTTGAGCAGCGCCGGGAGCGGTCTGGGGCAGGAGTTCGTGCCGTCGTCGGTTCACCTCGCGACGAATCTCCTCCATCACGAGAATCGTCGCGGGGCGCCGGAGCCGCTCCGGAGCGAGGGCGACCCGGAACCGGGCCTGCACATTGCCTGCAGGCGAGAGGACTCTGCGCAAGTTGGCGTGCCTGTCGGCGAGAAATGCGGGAAGCAGCCCGATGCCGCCCCCCGCGGCGGCCGCTGCGACGTGTGCATGAATGCTCGTGGACCCGATCTGCACGGCGCGTCCGGGAATCGCGGCGTCGGTCAGTGCGAGGTCGCCGTCCTCGATGCGCAGCAGCGAGTCGATGTAGTAGACGAACGAGTGAACAGCGAGATCGGCCGTGCTGGTCGGCGTCCCGCGCGCGGCGAGGTAGTCCTCCGAGGCGTAGAGCCCGAGCTCATACGCCGTCAGGATTTCGACGTTCCCCCGGTGAATGAGCGGGGCACCGACGCCGATCTCGATGTCGGCGCCGGTTCCGTGCACAGGCAGCCGCGCGGTCGTGACGAGTTCCGAGACCACGGCCGGATGCTCCCGATGGACTCTGGCCAGAACCGGCGCGACGAACGCGGCGGCGAAGCCTTCCGGCGCGGTGATGCGGACCAGGCCGCTCAGTGCCCGCTCGCCATGGGCGTTCTTGCTGTGCCGGTAGACCTCCGCAACCGCGTTCTCGACGCGCTCGGAAGCTTCGAGCAGGGCCCGACCCAGGTCGGTGACGTGGCACCCGGCAGGCCCGCGCACCAGCACCGGCCTGCCGACATCGCGTTCGAGCGCCGACAACCGGCGTGACACGGTGGCGTGGTTGAGCCCGAGGGCAGCGCCTGCGCCTGCGAGGCTGCCACACCGGGCGACCTCCAGAAGGATCAACAGATCGTCGGCGCGCACCTGTGCATTCTTGCACAGCCGGTCTTGCCGTTTTGCTGCTTCTCGCCGTCGTCAGGCCCGTTCACACTGCATGAGCACCGTATGTACCGGTGCGGATCTGCACATCGAACAGGTGAGGTGGCACGTAGTGGCGAGTCATGGCCGTACTCCGGATTTCGCATCCGGGGCTCGCATGGGCGTCGACATCGGGGGCACCTTCACCGATGTCGCCGTGCTCGACGAAAGCGGCCGGTTGCGCGTCGGCAAGGTGCTGACGACTCCTGGACAGGAAGACCGGGGCGTCCTCGGCGCGATCGAGCACTCCGGCGCGCCGCTCGACTCGATCACGCTCCTCGTCCACGGAACCACGCTCGTGATCAACGCACTGCTTGAACGCAGGGGGTCCGAGGTCGTTCTGGTGACCACTCGCGGCTTCCGTGACGTGCTCGAACTCGGCCGCGGCAACCGTCCGGAGAGCTTCAACCTCTTCTACCGCCGCGACCCCGTGCTGGTGCCGAGGCAGCGGCGGCTGGAGATCGCGGAGCGCACCCTCGCCGACGGCACGATCGCGCTCCGGCCGGACGAAGCCGAACTCGACCAGGTCGCCGAGCAGATCCGCGCGACCGGCGCCCAAGCGGTCGCGGTCGCCCTGCTCAACTCCTACGCGGCTCCGGCGAACGAGCAGTACGTGTCCGAGGAGCTGCAGCGCAGGCTGCCCGGGGTTCTGGTCAGCCGGTCCTCGGACATCAGCCGCGCCTGGCGGGAGTTCGAAAGGTTCACGACGGCGGTGGCCAACGCCTACGTCGCTCCGCCGATCAACGAGTACCTCACCCGTATCGAGAACCGGCTCGCCGAGCAGGGCTTCGACGGCTCGTTCGTGATGCTCGACAGCAACGGCGGTGCCCTCAGCAGCCAGACGGCCAGGGTGGTGCCGGTCCGGCTCGTCGAATCTGGCCCTGTCGGTGGCGCGCTCGGAGCCGCCGAGCTCGCCCGCCGACACGACCTCGCCTCCGTCGTCACCTTCGACATCGGCGGCACGACCGCGAAGTCGACGTTCGTCGAGTCCGGCGCCTACCCGAGCAACGACCTGTACTGGATCGGCGGATACGACCGGGGCTTCCCGCTGCAGATGTCGTGCATCGACATCGTCGAGATCGGTGCGGGCGGTGGCTCGATCGCGTGGGTCGACGACGCCGGACGGCTGCGCGTGGGTCCCCGCTCGGCCGGGGCCGTTCCCGGACCCGCGTGCTACGGCAACGGCGGGGTCGAGCCCACGGTCACCGACGCCGACGTCTACCTCGGCAGGCTGCCCGCCGAGTACTTCGTCGGGTCGATCAGCATCTCGCGGGCCCTCGCCGCGGACGCGATCGAGAACCTCGCCGCGAAGCTCGCGATGGACCCGGTGCGCCTCGCCATCGGGATCGTCACCCTCGCCGAGCTGGCGATGGCCGGGGTCGTCCGCCACCAGACGGTCTCCCGCGGCCGGGACCCGCGCGAGTTCACGATGGTGGCCTTCGGCGGGGCCGGTCCGATCCACGCCTGCGCCGTGGCGTCCGAGGTGGGCGTGTCCCAGGTGCTCGTGCCGCCCGCGCCGGGACACTTCTCGGCGATCGGGATGCTCAACGCGCCGATCCGGTTCGACCGGCGCGAGGTCTACCACCACGCGGTCAAGGACCTCGACGAGGCGCATCTGCAGAGCAGGCTCGCCGCCACGGCGTCCGACCTGACGACCTTTCTGCCCGGCGAGCCCGCTGCCGCAACGGCGGCAGGCGCGCTCGCGTACTCGTTCGCGATCGCCCTGCGCTACCAGGGGCAGGAGAACACCCTTGTGCTGCAACACGACCAGCCGGGCCTCGCCGTTCCGCCCGGCACGGCAAGCCGGTTCGCCGACCGGTTCGAGGCCGAGCACCGCCGACGCTACGGGTACGCCCAGCACGGGACGGACGTGGAGATCGTCGAGTACGTCGTGGTGGTCGAGCGACCGACGCGCCGGGCGGAGATCTCCGACGTTCCAACCACAGCCGGTGACTCCGGCACGGTCGAGGTGCACTTCGCACTCGACGAGGACCCTCGGCCGACGCCGGTCATCCCCCGCTCGAGGTTGCGGATCGGTTCCTCGATCGACGGCCCCGTGCTGATCTACGAGACCGGGTCCACCACCGTCGCCCCTCCGGGCTCGACCGTGACCGCGACGCCGGACGGAAGCCTTTTCATCAACCTGCACCCCGACCGGAGCGCGACATGACCGAACGGCACAGCGGTGGCGACGGCTCCACCGATCCGCTGGAGCTCGAGATCTACCGGGCCGCGGTCGGCTCCGTCCTCGACGAGGTCGAGACCAACCTGACCCGCACGGCCTACAGCCCGCTGATCTACGAGTACAAGGACTACACGATCGGTCTGTTGAGCCCGGAGTTCGAGCTCATCAACCAGTCGCGCTACAACCTTCCGCTGTTCATGGCGGATCTGGGCGCACCGGTTCGCGACTGCGTGGAGGTCCTGGGGCGTGAGACGCTGCACCGCGGCGACGTCTTCCTCACCAACTTCGCCGCGGTCCAGGGTCAACACCTCAACAATGTCGTCCTGGCCGCCCCGCTGTTCACCGGCGAGGACCTCGTCGGCTACGTGGCCGTGCGCGCTCACTGGGCCGACGTCGGGGGCCGCACACCCGGGTCGATGAGCTGGCACGCGCGCAGCATCTTCGAGGAAGGGGTGCAGTACCGCGCGCTGCGGGTGGTGCGCGCGGGCGCACCCCAGCCCGAGGTCGTGGCCACGATCCTCGCGAACACCCGCATGATCGACTACGTCCGCGGCGACCTCATGGCGCAGATCGGCTGCTGTGACCTCGCGCAACGACGCTGGGACGAGCGCGTGGCCTGCCGTTGGACGCAGGCGGACATGCACCGCCTGCGCGCCGAGCAGCGCCGACGGAGCGCCGCGTACGCCCGCCAGAAGGTCGCACAGCTACCGGACGGCGTCTTCGCCGCGTCCTGCCTGCTCGATGACTCCGGATCACCCGGCACGGCTCCCCTGCTGATGAGCCTCGAGGTCACCGTGTCGGGCGAGCAGATGACCATCGATCTCGCCGACATGCCGCCCCAGGTCGCCGCGCCGATCAACGCGGGCGCCACCGGCGGCGGCGTCAGCCTCTGCCGCCTGGCCTTCAAAGCCCTTGTCGCGCCGGACTATCCGCTCGACGAGGGGCTGTTCGACCCGTTGGCCATCAACGTCGTGTCGGGCAGCATGCTCGGCGCAGGCCAGACCGCTCCGATGGGGCACTGGAACAACTCGCTGGCGACGGTCGGCGACCTCGTGCTGAAGGCGCTGGCCCAGGTCGTGCCCGACCGGCTTCCGGCGGGCCACCACGCCACGATGGGCGTCTACCAGTTCACGGGCGAAGGGCCCGACGGCCTCTGGTACACGATGGACACGATCGGTGGCGGCTGGGGCGGGTCCGCCGAGCACGACGGGTTCAGCCCGCTGAAGACGATGTTCCACGGCGACAACCGCGAGCTGCCGATGGAGGTGGTCGAGTCCCGTTTCCCGCTGCGGTACGAGAGCGCCGGGTTCATCCCGGACTCGGCGGGGCCTGGCCTGCACCGCGGCGGGCTCGGTGTGGAGAAGGTCGTCCTGACCGAGGCGGACGACGTCCTGTTCAGCTCGTCGATGGAGCGCACCCGCACGCCCCCGTGGGGGATCAACGGCGGCCTACCGGGCCGCAGCGGCGGAATCGATGTCCAGGAACCCGGCGAGGACACCTGGACGTCCGCGCTCAAGGTCACCGATCGCCGCCTGCCGAAGGGCAGCCGCGTGCGGGTGCGTTCGCACGGCGGAGGCGGCTGGGGCGACCCGAGCCTGCGCTCCCCCGCAGCACGGGACGCGGACGCGGCGGCCGGGCTCGTCACGTTCGACCGCAGCCCCCACTGACCTGCCACCCACCGAGAGATCCTGGAATCAATGATGATCCGAACGACCCGAGCGGACGGGAACCCGGCACGTGACAGCGACGAGTCGCGGCGCGTGCGCGCGAAGACCGCCGTCACGTCCGCCTTCCAAGGATTCTTCGTCGACATGGTCGACGTTTACGTCGCCATCATCGCGTTGACCCCTGCACTGCGCTACTTCCTCCCGGGCAACCTCTCCCCGCGGACCGCCACCGTGTTGACCAGCCTCCTGCTGGTCGCCACGCTGCTGGGCCGCCCGCTCGGATCGGCGATCTTCGGCACCCTCGCCGATCTGCGTGGGCGCCGCGCGGTCACCCTCGTGTCGGTCGCCGGGTTCGGCGTCCTCACGCTGGCGATCGCACTCCTGCCGGGCTATGCGACGTGGGGTGTGTGGGCCCCGGCCACGCTCATCGTCCTGCGGTTCGTCAGCGGCATCTTTCTCGGCGGCGAGTACAGCGCGTCGTTCCCGCTCGCCCTCGAGTACACCGCGCCCGCGCGGCGGGGCTTCGTCGGCGCGCTGGTCACCAGCGCCTACCCGCTCGCCTACGTCTTCGTGTCCCTGGTCGTCCTCATCACGTTGCAGTTCGCTCCGGCATCGGGCGATGCGGCGCCCTACACCCAGTGGGGTTGGCGCATCGCCTTCGTCGTCGGCGCGCTGCTGGCCTTCGCGTTTCTCACCTACCGGTGGCGGAGCCTCCCGGAGTCGGACGCCTGGCTCGCCGCCGCGCGCACCGAGGGGAACCGGCCCGCGTTCCGCGACTTCCTGCAGCGCGGCGTACTGGTCGGGTTCGCCCGCATGACGCTGCTCATGACGGGCGTGTGGATGGGCTCGCTGACCGCCATCGGAATCCTGCCCGCGCAGCTCATCGGGACCTTCCACATCCCCGCCACGACCGTCACCACCGCCCAACTGCTGACCTTCGCGATCATCTTCGTGCTCTACATCGCGGGCGGGGTCCTTGCGGAACGGATCGGCAGGCGCCGGTACCTCATCGTCGCCGGAGTGGTCATCGGGCTGGTGGCGGGCGCCCTCTACGGGGTCTTCCAGGGCGCGTCCGGCATGTCCGACACCGCCCGCCTGACGCTCGCGGGGCTGATCATGCTGCTCACCCTCCTGCCGTTCAGCGTGGTGACGACCTACATCAACGAGCAGTTCGACACGACTGTGCGCAGCCGTGGCTTCGGCATCAGCTACGGTTTCGCGCTCATCTTCGGCAGCTTGTACAGCTTCTACATGCTGGGGTTGGGTCAGATCATGCCCTATCAGCAGACGGGGACCGTGCTCATCGTCGTATCGGGAGTGCTGATCGTCGTCGGCGCGGCACTCACCCGCCGCGGGTCCGCCACGTCCACCGAGCAGGCGCCGCTCGAGCAGGGTGTCCACAGCTGACCGCCATCTCGCGTTCGGCCACCCACTCGGCGCAGGCCCCGTGTCCGGAGTAGAACGCCCACCATGCGGCTCACGAAGACCTCAGATCTGTGGTGGAAGAACGCGGTCGTCTACTGCTTGGACGTGGAGACCTATGCGGACGGCAACGGCGACGGGTGCGGCGACTTCCGCGGCCTCATCCAGCAGGTCGACCACCTGCAGACGCTCGGCGTCACCTGCATCTGGCTGATGCCCTTCTACCCCTCCCCCGACCGCGACGACGGCTACGACATCAGCGACTACTACAGCGTCGACCCCCGGCTGGGCACCCTCGGGGAGTTCGTCGAGTTCATGCGCACCGCCCGCGACCGGGGGATCCGGGTGATCGCCGACCTCGTCGTCAACCACACGTCGGACCAGCACCCGTGGTTCCAGCAGGCCCGCAGCTCACGGGACAACCCCTACCGCGACTGGTACGTCTGGGCCGACCAACCACCCGCCGACGGCCCGCAGGGCATCACGTTCCCCGACAAAGAGACCAGCCTCTGGCAGTTCGACGACGAGGCAGGCCAGTACTACCTGCACCGCTTCTACAAGTTCCAGCCCGACCTCAACATCGACAACCCCGCGGTCCGCGACGAGATCGCCCGGATCATCGGGTTCTGGATGGAGCTGGGGCTGTCCGGCTTCCGCGTCGACGCCGTGCCGTTCCTGCTGGAGAACGCCGGTCAGCTCGACCGCGACGACCTCCCCGACCCCCACGACTACCTCGCCGACCTGCGCGCGTTCCTCAACCGCCGCAACGGTGAAGCGGTGCTGCTCGGCGAGGTGAACCTGGCCTACCCCGACACGCTCGAGTTCTTCGGCGAGCACGCCGACGAGCTGACGATGTGCTTCGACTTCATCGGCATGCAGCGGATGTACCTGTCGCTGGCCCGCGGGGACGCGGGTCCGCTCGCCGAGGCACTGAAGGAGCGTCCCCAGCCACCGGAGGACGCGCACTGGGCCACGTTCGTGCGCAACCACGACGAGCTCACCCTCGACAAGCTGTCAGAGGCCCAGCGCAAGGAGGTGTTCGACGCACTGGGCCCGAAGCCCGACATGCAGCTCTACGGTCGCGGCCTGCGCAGACGTCTGCCGCCGATGGTCGAGGGCGACCAGCGCCGCATCCGCCTCGTCTACAGCCTGCTGTTCGCCCTCCCCGGCACACCCGTGCTGTTCTACGGCGAGGAGATCGGGATGGGCGAGAACCTCGACATAGAAGGAAGGCTGGCCGTGCGCGTCCCGATGCAGTGGACCGCCGAGCCGGGCGCCGGGTTCTCCTCCGCCGACCCGTCAGCGTTCCCCCGGCCGCTGGTCGAGGGCCCGTTCTCGCCTGCGCACGTCAACGTCCGCGACCAGTCCCGCGACCCGGAGTCGGCACTGGCGTTCTTCCGCCGCCTCATCAAGGCCTACCGGGCCTGTCCGGAGCTGGCCTGGGGCCAGTGCCAGGTGCTCGACCCCGGCCCGAAGGCGGCATCCCTGCTCGTTACCCGGACCGACGTCGACGGGGTCTCGATCGTCACCCTGCACAACGTCGGTGCGCGCCGGGCCACCGCCGAACTGGCCCTCACCGACCTCGCCGGGTGCGACCTCTACGACGTACTGGCGGCCACCGGCGAAGCGGTCCGCGTGGGCGACGACGGCACCCTGGACGTGCCGCTGCCGCCCTACGGTTTCCAGTGGCTGCGCTCCACACCGTGAGTGTCCGCCGTCCCGGGTAGGGTGACCCGCATGATCGAACGGGCGCCGTTCGGCGCGACCGGGCACGACTCCACCCGCACCATCTTCGGCGCTGCGGCGCTCGGCCAGGTCTCCAAGGGAGACGCTGACCGGGCGCTGGAGCTGCTGTTGGAGCACGGGATCAACCACATCGACGTCGCCGCGAGCTACGGCGACGCCGAGCTGCGGATCGCCACGTGGCTGCGGCGCAACCCCGAGACCTTCTTCGTCGCGACGAAGACCGGCGAGCGCACCTACCGCGGCGCGCGGGAGGAGATCCGCCGATCGCTGGACCGCCTCGGGGTGGACCGGGTGGACTCGATCCAGCTGCACAACCTGGTGGACGTGATCGAGTGGGAGACCGCTCTGGGCGCGGACGGCGCCCTCGAGGCGGCGATCGAGGCGCGCGAGGAGGGCCTCGTGCGCTTCATCGGCGTCACCGGTCACGGCCTCTCGGTGCCCGAGATGCACCGGCGCAGCCTGGAGCGCTTCGCGTTCGACTCCGTCCTGCTGCCTTACAACTACGTCCAGATGCAGGACCCCCGCTACGCGGACCGGTTCGAGGCGCTGGCCGCGGTGTGCGCGGAGCGCAACGTCGCCCTGCAGACGATCAAGAGCGCTGCCTGGCGCCGGTGGGACGGCCGAGCCCACACGGCGTCGACCTGGTACGAGCCCTTGCGCGAGCAGGCCGACATCGACCTCGCTGCGCACTGGGTGCTCGGCCGCCCCGAGACATTCCTGCTGACCACCGGGGACGTCGAGATCCTTCCCCGGCTCCTCGACGCGGCGGAGCGCTTCACGGAGCGACCCAGCGACGAGGAGATGGCCGGGCTCGCCGCCCGCCGCGAGGTCACCCCGCTGTTCGTGTAGCGAGGCCAACCTCCTTGATCGCCGGAACGGGCGGATATCGTGCGCAGGCGCATGGAATCCGCCATCTTCAGCGATCAGTACGGGCGGGGAATCGATGATCTAGTCGGCAGAACCCGGCTCGGCCATCGAGCGGTGCATCCCGGCCTTGACGGTGGCGGGCAGCACCTTTGCCCCGCGGCAATGGAGGAGGTGACCAGCACCCCGCCCTCGTTGCGGGTGGCCATGTCCCGCAGCACCAGCTTCGCCCGCCGCCCGCGTTCAGCGCCGCGGCGTCGAGGGGGCGGCCGGTTGCCGTGACCGCGGAGTAGACCTGCTCGACGCCCTCGGGGGTGCGCTAGTCGACCCGGACGGCTTACACCTGGGTTCCGGCGGCGCTCAGCGCGCTCACGGCGGTGTCGAGACGGCTGTCCTCGGCGTTGATCACCGCGGTCGGCCGGGCCCAGCCCCTCACCGCGCGAACAGATCGCCGGTCAGGTAGTAGTTCCAGTCCGCCGCGGTCAGGTCGTGCCCGCCCGATCGCCGGTGGTAGCTCATCGCCGGGCCGCGGAACGCCTTGTCCGCTGCAGGCGGCCAGGTCGACGACGACAGACCGGTGTCGCCCAGCCCGTAGAGCCGGTAGACCTGCGCGGCGGCGAGGTACGCCAGGAACTCGCCCTTCGGGTCGGCGTTCGCGTCGTCGGTGGCGCTGGCGACGACGACGCGCCGCGGCGCCACCAGCGCCAACAGTTCGTGTTGGTCGACCGGCAGTGCGCTCACCCGGTCGCCGTAGGCCTTGTACGTCGGCGGGAACCAGTACGGGAACGAGCGGTTGATGGCGGCGACGGTCTCCGCGCCGACTCCCCCGTCGCCGCGCCGCGCGAGCTTGGCGCCGGTCGACCCCGAGTCGTTCCCGACGACCGCCGCGAACCGGGTGTCCTGCGCTCCGGCCCAGAGCGCCGCCTTGGCGCTGCGCGAGTGGCCGATGACCGCCACCTTCGTCGGGTCGATGGCGGGGTCCGTCTGCAGGTAGTCCATGGCCCGGCTGGCTCCCCACGCCCACGCGCTGATGGCCCGGCCCGCGTTGGCGGGCAGCGCCTGACTCGCGGGGTAGAACAGGTTGATCATCCTGTTGCGGTAGGTGTTGTTGTCGTCGGGAGCGACGTCGCCTGCGTTGAAGGACGCGAACGCGTAACCGGCCGCGACGATCGTCGACACCGGGGCGTAGCCCGACGACTGAGTCGGGTCGTCGCTCACCGCGCCGCGATGGTCGATCATCAGGAACGTTCCCCTGGGCTTGCCGTCGGCTTTGGGGACGAACAGCTTCACGGTGAAGCTGCCGGTTCCCTGCGGCCCGGTGACCGTGATCTTGACGATCTTGCGCGTGACGCCGGGGAAGTCGGTCGAGGTGACCTTGAACGTCTGCGCCGTCGGACTCGGCAGAGTCTGCCCGTAGACATTCTGCCGGAACTCGGC
>DASWUV010000316.1:0-3816 GCA_036401495.1 Pseudonocardia sp.
GCGCCCCGGCCGGATGTGGTCGGTCGTGGTGACGTTCTACGGCGCGGGCGACAACGACCCACCGGGGTCGCGGGACATCGCCCACCCCAACGCGCGGCACGGCCTGGCGGGGGGCGTCGGCACCTACGCCGACCCGGTGTCGCTGGCGGGCGACCGGCGCGCGATCCCGGTCGGCACCCGCGTCTACTACCCACCGCTGGCCCTGTACTTCGTCATGGAAGACGACTGCGCGGCCTGCATCGAGGACTGGGCGTCCCACCGGACCCCGCACATCGACCTGTGGGCGGGCAACTACTCCGGCAGGAAGTTCCTCGCCTGCGAGGACGCGCTCACACCGCCCGGGCGCGTGACGGTCGAGGTGAACCCGCCGCCGGGCAGGCGCACCGACACCCGCCCGCTCTACGGCGGCGGCGCCTGCCGCGTCTGACGCGTGCCCGGCGGAGCGGCAGTGCCGCCGAGGTGCGGGCTGCCCGCCGCGACCCGTGGCGGACGTGCGGCGCGCGCCGCTAGCGTCGACGGCATGACGGAGCTCGTGCACCTCGACGTCGCCGCCGGGGTCGCGACGATCACGCTGGACTCCCCCGCCAACCGCAACGCCCTGTCCGCGCAGCTGCGCAGGGAACTGCTCGCGCACCTGGAGGCGGCGCTCGCTGACGACGCCGCGCGCGTTGTGGTGCTCGGCCACACGGGGCGGGTGTTCTGCTCGGGCATGGACCTCACGGAGTCCCGCGGCGCGGGGGCGGCCGACCAGGGCATCAACGAGGTCCCCGCGATCCTGTCGCGGATCTGGACGGCCTCGAAACCGGTGGTCGCGCGGATCGCGGGCCCGGCACGGGCGGGCGGGGTCGGGCTCGTGGCGGCCTGCGACATCGCGGTGGCCGCCGAGGAGGCCACGTTCGCGTTCACCGAGGTGCGCATCGGCGTGCTCCCGGCGGTGATCTCGGTAACCGTGCTGCCGAGGTTGCTGCCCCGCGCGGCGCACGAGCTGTTCCTGACCGGCGAGACGTTCGACGCCGCCCGCGCCGTCGCCGTCGGGTTGGTCAACTCCAGCGTGCCTGCCGAAGGGCTTTCCGCCGAGGTGGCCCGCTACGTCGAGCTCCTGCGCCTGGGCGCACCCGGGGCGCTGGCGGCGACGAAGGCGATGCTCCGCGCCCACCGCCCGACGGCGATGGACGCCCAGTTCGCCGAGATGCTGAGCCTGTCGACGCAGTACTTCGCGGCCCCGGAGGGCCAGGAGGGGATGCGGGCGTTCGCGGAGAAGCGGCCGCCCGACTGGGTCACGGCGGGGCGAGACTCCGGCGAGGCAAGCGGCGGAGCGCACCTGCGCAGGCCGCCGCCGCCCGCCGCCCCTTGACGGCGCGCAGCGCGCCGAGACCACAGCTAACGTGGAGGGGTGGAGCTGCTCGCGAACCCCGCCGCGACCAGCGCGGCCGCCGTCGACACCCTCGCCGGGCGCCCGCTGGCCGCGCTCACCGGTGCCGGGTTGTCCACCGACTCCGGCATCCCGGACTACCGCGGCCCCGGCTCCCCGCGCCGCACCCCGATGACCTACCAGGAGTTCCTCTCCGGCGAGCAGGCGCAGCGTCGCTACTGGGCGCGCAGCCACGTGGGCTGGGCGCGCATGGCCCACGCCGTGCCCAACGACGGCCACCGCGCTTTCGCCGACCTGGAACGCACCGGCGCACTGCAGGGACTCATCACGCAGAACGTCGACGGCCTGCACACCGCGGCGGGCAGCCGCGCGGTGATCGACCTGCACGGCCGCATCGCGGACGTGATCTGCACCGGCTGCGGCCGGGGCAGCTCGCGACTTGAGCTGCAGGAGCGCTTCACCGCGGCGAACCCCGGCTTCGTCGAGGCCGCGGGCGCCGCGGTCGAGGCCGCGCCGGACGGCGACGCCGAGTTGGCCGCCACCGACGGGTTCCACCTGGTGTGGTGCGTCGCCTGCGGCGGGGTGCTCAAGCCCGACGTGGTGTTCTTCGGCGAGAACGTGCCGCGCGAGCGCGTGGCGCGGGCCTACGCCGTGGTCGACGCGGCGGCTGCTCTCCTCGTAGCGGGCTCGTCGCTCACGGTGATGTCCGGGCTGCGCTTCGTGCGCCACGCCCGCAAGCGCGGCATCCCTGTCGTCATCGTCAACCGCGGCCCGACGCGGGGGGACGAGCTGGCCGACGTACGGGTCGACGCGGGCTGCACCGAGGTGCTGACGACGTTGGCCGCCGCCCTTTCCGGCTGCGGCTGATCAGCGCCGTCTGCTCGTGACCCGATCGAAGACGACGTCGACGAGCCGGTCGATGCCCGCGGCGGCAAACCAGCACAGCGGCAGCCCGACCACGATCGCGAGCGCCACCTGGAACGGGAACCCCAGCTGCGTCAGCCATAGCTCGACCGCGTCCCACCAGTCCGCGATCGCCCGTACCACCGCCGCAGTCTAAGCCGCAGCCCGGCGGCCGCTGCGCGAGCGGCCCGGCACTCGCCACGGCCCGGCCCGTGTCCGGCGCAGCGCCACCCGGTGCGCCGAGTGGCCAACGGCTAGATTCCGACCATGTTCGCCGTCTACGCCGCCGCGCCGAACCCGGACGCGCCCCTCGAATCACTCACCGTAGGTGAACGCCCTGCTCCCGATGTGCCGGAGGGCTGGGTGCCGGTCACGGTCAGCGCCGCGTCGCTGAACATGCACGACATCTGGACGCTGCGCGGCGTCGGGATCAAGCCCGAGCAGTTCCCGATGATCCTCGGCTGCGACGGCGCGGGCACGCTGCCCGACGGCACCGCGGTCGTGCTGCACTCGATCATCGGCGACCCCACCTGGTTCGACGACGAGACGCTCGACCCGCGTCGGACCATGCTCACCGAGAAGCACCAGGGCACCTTCGCCGACACCGTCGTGGTGCCCGCGCGCAACGCCGTCCCGCTGCCCGAAGGGCTGACCGCCACGCAGGCCGCCGTCATGGGCACCGCCTGGCTCACCGCCTATCGGATGCTCTTCGTGAAGTCCGGTCTGCACCCCGGCCAGACCATGCTGGTCCAGGGCGCCTCGGGCGGCGTCTCGACGGCGTTGATCCAGTTGGGGAAAGCCGCCGGGATGCGCGTGTGGGTGACGGGGCGCACCCAGGAGAAGCAAGCCCTCGCTGAGCGGCTCGGCGCGCACGCGACGTTCCCGACCGGGGCCCGGCTGCCCGAGCGGGTCGACGGCGTGTTCGAGACGGTCGGCGAGGCGACCTGGGCGCACTCGATGCGCGCGCTCAAGCCGGGCGGCGTGATCGTCGTCTCAGGCTCGACGAGCGGCCCCAACCCGGGCGCCGACCTGCAACGACTGTTCTTCCTCCAGCTGCGCGTCATCGGCACGACCATGGGCACCAGGGACGAGCTCGCGAACCTCCTCAGCTTCGTCGCGAACGCCGGGATCGCCCCGGAGATCGGGTTGGAGCTGCCGATGGAGAAGGCCGCCGACGGGTTTCGCGCGATGCTGGACGGCGACACGGCCGGGAAGATCGTCTTTACCCGCTGAGACCACCCCTCGCCCGGATTAGACCGATCGCCGCATCTCGATCTCCTGAGAGCTGGTCATTTCGTTCTCAGCACGTACAGTGTGTGACCGTGTCCGAACCACTGAGTCGAAGACCCGCGGGGACGGTGTACGTCCCGGCGCCCCGCGTCACGAGCCTGGTCCAGCTGCTCGACCGCCTTGACCGTGCGGTTGCGGCAGCCCTGGTGCCTGCAGCCGAGGCGGAAGGGGTCAGCCGCGAGGGCTGGCGGGTGCTGCTGATGCTCGCCAGAGGCAGCGGCCGGAGCATGGGCGAGATCGCCGCCCACACC
>DASWUV010000317.1:0-57158 GCA_036401495.1 Pseudonocardia sp.
TGGTGGAGACGAGGGGAATCGAACCCCTAACCCCCGCCTTGCAAAGGCGGTGCTCTGCCAATTGAGCTACGTCCCCCCATGCCGGACGGGACGGGGCCCCGTCCGGCAGTCGGGGTGTCGAGCCGTCAGCTGGTGGTGGCCTCGTGCCAAAGGTCCTTCTCGGAGCGGGAGCTCCGGACCTTGGAGAACACGAGAGCACCCGCTGCGAGGGCGGCGACGATTGCAATGATCTTCTTCATGCTGTCATCCTTGCCTGTCCCGGTGATGGGAGTGGGCCCAGCTGGATTTGAACCAGCGACCTCGTCGTTATCAGCGACGCGCTCTAACCAACTGAGCTATGGGCCCCTAGCGGCGGAGTCGAGGTTACCCCAGCGTCTCCGACCGCCTACAACCGGATACCCGTGCTCAGTCCCGCTCCGACAGCGTCACCTCGATGCCGCCGACCAGGTCTGCGGACACGTTGTAGACGAAAGCGCCCACGGTGACGGCCACCGCGAACAGCAGGCTGTTGATCGCGCCGACGACCGCGGCGATGCCGAAGACCCTGCCCGCGCTGATCAGCGGGCTGCCGCTGGGTGCCTCGCCGGAGACCAGGTCCGCGTAGGTGCCGTTCAACCGGTCCCAGACGCCGATGCCGTCCAGCACGCCGTAGAGCACGCCGACCGCCACCAGCCAGATGAAGAACAGCACCACGGCCAACACCAGCGCCAACTTCAAGACCGACCACGGATCCAGCCGCTTCAGCTGTAGCGACGCCTGGCGGGGTGGCCGGGCGCGGCCGCTGCGGGAGGGTGTCGCCGTGCCCGCGGACTGACTCGTTCCCTCGCCGTCGGGCGTAGCCCGGGGCGCTTGCAGGAACGCGGTGGGTCCATCCGAGTCGTCGAACATGCTGTCGTTGTTCAGCCCGTTCTCGACGGGCGCAGGAGCAGGCGCAGGCTCCTGCCCCGGCGCCCGGTGCCACGGGGGCGGTGTGGCGGCCGACGGACCGGGTGGGGGGATCGCCGCAGGATCGGTGCGGCGGGGCCCCACGGTCTGCGCCTTCTGCCCCGCCGTCTGCCCCGCTCCGCTCGCCACGCCGTTCGCGGCCTTCGGCAGCCGCAGGTCGGCGGTGGCATCGTCCGGGGCGCTGGCCTTCCGGAACGCCGTCGTCGCCGCGGCGGCGCGGGCGGCGAGCCTGCCCGTCGAGGACGTCTTTCCGACAGGTCGTTGGCCCTCCGGCGGCGTCGAAGCCGACGCCGTGGCGGCGTCGACTCGGCTTGCCGACGAGCCCTGCGGTCGGAGGAACACCGTGTCGTCGGCGGCCGGATCGACCGCTTTCACGTCGCCGGAGGCGGTTGATGCGGCGGTTGCCTCGCCCGCCCCGTTCGTGGTCGGCGGGCCGACCGACGGGGCGACCGCCTCGCCTACCGGAGGGGTGGCGTCCGGCTGGGCGACGGGCGGGTCCGCCGGGGCCGACGTGCTCGCCGCCGTCCGGTCGCCCGACGCCTGCCCGTCACCCTCGTGCACGCCCCCGCCGTTTTGGGTCGTGCCGTTGGTCGAGCCCGCCTTCGCCATGTGCGGACGCGTGGCGGGGTCACGTTCTTGGTCGTCCGTGACGGTCCGACCATCAGGGTCGTCCGGAGTGCTCGTCATGTCTTTCACGAAAGAGTGCCATTCATGAGACGGGGTCATTCACGAGACAGGGACTCCCCTGGTGGCCGGTCAGGTTAGAACAGCTCGGGATCGGTCGCATCGTCCTCGGCGTTACGCGCGACGGCGAGCAGCGAAGCCGAGTCGCCCAGGTTCATCAGGCGCACCCCCTTCGTCTGCCTGCCTGCCTTGCGCACCTCGCGGGCCGAGGTCCGGATCACCCCTCCCGAAGAGGTGATCGCGTACAGCTCGTCGTCGAGCCCGACGATGAGCGCGCCGACCAGGGTGCCACGTCGGCGGTCGTACTGAATCGTCAAGACGCCCTTACCGCCGCGACCCTGGACCGGATAGTCCTCGATCGGCGTGCGCTTGGCGTACCCGCCCCCCGTGGCCACCAGGAGGAACATGCCCTCCTGAACCACTCCGAGTGACAGCAGCCGGTCGCCCGTGTTGAACCGCATCCCGAGCACACCGGACGTGGCCCGGCCCATCGGGCGCAGGACGTCGTCGGACGCCGTGAACCGGATCGACTGGCCTTCCGCCGACACCAGCAGCAGGTCGTCGGACGCCGAACAGAGCACGGCGCCCACCAGCTCGTCGTCCTCGCGCAGGTTGATGCCGATGAGGCCGCCGGAGCGCGGTGAGTCGAAGTCGGTGAGCTTCGACTTCTTCACGAGACCACTTTTCGTCGCCAAGACGAGATAGGGCGCGGCCTGGTAGTCGGAGATCTCTATGACCTGCGCGATGTGCTCGTCAGGCTGGAACGCGAGCAGGTTGGCGACGTGCTGACCCCGCGCGCTCCGGTTCGCCTCGGGCAGCTCGTAGGCCTTGAGCCGGTAGACCCGGCCCTTGTTGGTGAAGAACAGCATCCAGTCGTGCGTCGAGCAGACGAAGAAGTGCGCGACGATGTCGTCCTGCTTGAGCTGCGCCCCCTGCACGCCCTTGCCGCCTCGCTTCTGCGCGCGGTAGAGGTCGGTCTTGGTGCGCTTGGCGTAACCCGTCTGCGTTATCGTCACTACGACATCTTCGACGGCGATGAGGTCTTCGTTGGTGACGTCGCCGTCGTCGGCGATGATGCGGGTGCGCCGCTCGTCGCCGTGCTGCTCGACGATCTCGAGGAGCTCGTCGCGCACGATCTGCCGCTGCCGCTCCGGGCGGGCCAGGATGTCCTGCAGGTCGGCGATCTCGAGCTCGATCTCGGCCAGCTCGTCGATGATCCGCTGCCGCTCCAGCGCGGCGAGGCGGCGCAGCTGCATGTCGAGGATGGCGACGGCCTGCACCTCGTCGATGTCGAGCAGCGTCATCAGAGCCGGTCGCGCCTCGTCGGCCGAGGGCGACCGGCGGATCAGCGCGATGACCTCGTCGAGCGCGTCGAGCGCCTTGACCAGGCCGCGCAGGATGTGGGCCCGCTCCTCCTTCTTGCGCAGCCGGTAGCGGGTGCGCCGGACGATGACCTCGATCTGGTGGCGCACGTAGTTGCGCACCACCTGGTCCAGCCGCAGGGTGCGCGGCACACCGTCGACGATGGCCAGCATGTTGACGCCGAAGCCGTACTGCAGCTGGGTGTGCTTGTAGAGGTTGTTGAGCACGACCTTCGCGACCGCATCGCGCCGGAGCGTGATGACGATGCGCATGCCGACCCGGTCGGACGACTCGTCGTTGATCTCCGCGATGCCCGCGATCTTGCCGTCGCGGTGCTGCGCGGCGATCGACTCGATGAGGTTGTCCGGGTTGACCTGGTAGGGCAGCTCGGTGGCGACGAGGATCGTGCGCCCCTTCGCGTCTTCCTCGACCTCGACGACCGCCCGCATGCGCACGGAGCCGCGGCCGGTGCGGTAGGCCTGGTCGATCCCGTCGCGGCCGACGATCAGGCCCGCGGTCGGGAAGTCCGGGCCCTTGACGCGCTCCATGAGCGCCGTGAGCAGCTCGTCGTCGGTGGCTTCCCAGTTGTCCAACGCCCAGACGACGCCCGCCCCGACCTCGCGCAGGTTGTGCGGCGGGACGTTCGTCGCCATGCCGACGGCGATGCCGGAGCTGCCGTTGATCAGCAGGTTGGGCACCCGCGACGGCAGGACGTCAGGCTCCTGCGTCTTGCCGTCGTAGTTGTCCGAGAAGTCGACGGTCTCCTCGTTGATGTCCTGCAGCATCGCCATCGCCAGCGGCGAGAGGCGGCACTCGGTGTACCTCATGGCAGCCGCGGGGTCGTTGCCGCGGGAGCCGAAGTTGCCCTGGCCGTCGATGAGCGGGTAGCGCATGGACCACGGCTGGGCCAGGCGAACGAGCGCGTCGTAGATCGAGCTGTCGCCGTGGGGGTGGTAGTTGCCCATCACCTCGCCGACGACGCGCGCGCACTTGACGTAGCTGCGGTCGGGACGGAAGCCGTTCTCCCCCATCGAGTACAGGACGCGCCGGTGCACCGGCTTGAGCCCGTCCTCGACAAGTGGCAGCGCCCGGCCGACGATCACGCTCATCGCGTAATCGATGTAGGAGCGCTGCATCTCCTGCTGGATGTCGACCGGCTCCGTGCGGTCGCCGCCGTCGGGAGCAGGCGGGATCGCGGGATCCAACGTGTCAGTCACAAAGGTTCCTTCCGCACTGGACTAGCCGTCCAGGCTCGTCACACGTCAAGAAAGCGCACGTCCTTGGCGTTGCGCGTGATGAACGAACGACGCGACTCGACGTCCTCGCCCATCAGGATCGAGAACAGCTCGTCGGCGGTGGCCGCGTCGTCCAACGTGACCTGCAGGAGCACCCGGTTGGCGGGGTCCATCGTGGTCTCCCACAGCTCCTTGGCGTTCATCTCGCCGAGGCCCTTGTAGCGCTGGATGCCCTCTTCCTTGGGCAGCTTCTTGCCTGCCTCGCGGCCCGCCTGGATGAGGCCTTCCAACTCGCGCTCGGAGTAGGCGAACTCCGCTTCGGCGCCGCGGCCGCCCCACTTGATCTTGTACAGCGGCGGCTGCGCGAGGAAGACGTGCCCGTGCTCGACCAGCGGACGCATGAACCGGAAGAGCAGAGTCAGCAGCAGGGTGCGGATGTGCTGGCCGTCGACGTCGGCGTCGGCCATCAGGACGACCTTGTGGTAGCGCAGCTTCGTGAGGTCGAACTCGTCGTGGATGCCGGTGCCCAAGGCCGTGATGATGGCCTGGACCTCGGTGTTCTTGAGGACCCGGTCGATCCGCGCCTTCTCCACGTTGATGATCTTGCCGCGGATGGGCAGGATCGCCTGGAACATCGAGTCGCGGCCGGACTTGGCCGAGCCGCCCGCCGAGTCGCCCTCGACGATGTAGACCTCCGAGCGCTCCGGGTCGGTGGAGCGGCAGTCGGCGAGCTTGCCGGGCAGGCCGCCGATGTCGCCCGCGCTCTTGCGCCGGACGAGCTCACGCGCCTTGCGGGCAGCCATCCGCGCCTGCGCGGACTGCACCGCCTTGTTGAGGATGGTGCGCGCCTCGTTGGGGTTGCGCTCCAGCCAGTCGAGCAGCCACTCGTTGGAGACGCGCTGCACGAACGACTTGATCTCGGTGTTGCCCAGCTTCGTCTTCGTCTGGCCCTCGAACTGAGGCTCCTTGACCTTGACGGAGACGATCGCGGCGAGGCCTTCCCGGATGTCCTCGCCCGACAGCGCGGGGTCCTTGTCCTTCAGCAGCTTCTTGTCGCGCGCGTACTTGTTGACCGTGCTGGTCAACGCGGCGCGGAAGCCTTCCTCGTGGGTGCCGCCCTCGTGGGTGTTGATCGTGTTGGCGAACGTGTAGACCGACTCGGTGTAGCCCGCGTTCCACTGCATCGCCACCTCGATCGCGGCGCCGTCGCCCTCGGCGGAGTAGGAGATGAGCTTCTTGTGGATCGGGTCTTTCGACTTGTTGAGGAAGGCGACAAAGTCCTCGAGTCCGTTGGGGTAGCAGAAGGTCTGCTCTTTGACCTTGGCCACGAAGCCCTCGGCGTCGGGCTCCTCGGCCTCGTCTCCCGCGGTGCGCTCGTCGCGGAGCACGATCGTCAGGCCCTTGTTGAGGTAGGCCATCTCCTGCAGGCGCCTGCGGATCGTCTCGATGTTGTAGTCGAGCGTCTCGAAGATGCCGCCGTCGGCCCAGTACGTGACGGTGCTGCCCGTGCGCGTGGTCGGCTCGCCCTTGCGGAGCGGGCCCGGGACCGAACGTGCGTAGTGCTGCCGCCAGACGTAGCCGTCGGTGTGGATCTCGACGTCGAGCGCGACGGACAGCGCGTTGACGACGGAGACGCCGACGCCGTGCAGGCCGCCCGAGACCGCGTAGGAGTCGCTGTCGAACTTGCCGCCCGCGTGCAGCATCGTGAGCACCATCTCGACGGCGGGCTTCTTCTCGATGGGGTGCATGCCCACCGGGATGCCGCGCCCGTCGTCGGTGACGCGGATGCCGCCGTCGGACTGCAGGACGACCTCGACGCGGGTGGCGTAGCCCGCCATGGCCTCGTCGACGGCGTTGTCCACGACCTCCCAGATCAGGTGGTGCAGGCCGCGCTCACCAGTGGAGCCGATGTACATGCCGGGCCGCTTGCGGACCGCCTCGAGACCCTCGAGAACCGTGATCGACGACGCGTTGTAGCCGTTCTTCTTCTCCGCCACGGAACGTGTGCACTCCTCGCGATGACGACCTCACGCCCACGGCACGACCGCTCTTGTGAAGCCTGCTCAGCCGGTCGTCTCGGGGACCGATCCGGCACATGCCTCCATCATACCGGGGCGGGCCGACAGAAATGCAGCAAGGACACCCCTGAGTGCCTCACAGGACGCCGAACACGGACGCGGACGGGTGGCGACCGCGGAACAGGGGGTCTGGCGAGGCTCCGGCGCCGTCACGTCCCGCTGAGAGCCGGTCGCACACACCTTGTGGGGCCGGGACACACTGCGGGACTTGTGTGCGAGCTGTCCACGGTGTGTGTGACCGCGGGAGGGGCGGCCGAGTCAGCCGTAGGTGTCGCGCGGGCCGCGACCGCGGACCGTGCGCGGGCCGTGGCGCCAGCTGGGCCCGCTCGGCCCGACCACCCTGATGCGCTTCACCACGTCCCGGCCGACGGCGGCAGCCAGGCGGGTGAGCAGCTGGCGCTGGAGGGTGCGCAGCTGCGTGGCCCACGCCGTGGACTCCGCCTGGAGGACGAGCTCGCCGTCGCGCAGGGACAACGGCGTGCAGTGGTCGGCGATGTCCGCGCCGACCAGCTGCGGCCACCGTCCGACCACGGTGGCGTCGGTCAGTCGCGGCGACCAGCCCCGGTCGAGCGAGACGCGCGCGACGACGCGGCCGAACGGCTGGGGATCGCGTTCGTCGGGTCCGGCGCCCGACCACCGGCGACGGCGACCGCGAGCACCGGAGGGCTTGCGGCCCGCCTCCTGCGCGGCCCGCGAGGCGGCCTTATGCGCCGACGCCTCCCGCGCGGAGCGCAACGCTTCGCGTGCGAGGTCGGCCCCGCGATGAGCGGCGCCCGCATCGTTGTCCCCAGTACTGGGGACAACGGGCGCGGCAGGCGGTCGCCCGACATCGGCGGGCGGCCGTTTCCGCTCGTCATCCCCGGCATTCCCGGAGTTATCCACAGTATCCACAGTGTTGTCCCCAGGCCGTAACGATCAAACTTGGTGAAACGACGTGGCCGATCGCAGTAGCTGACCGTCATTCACCGCAAATCGGACGCCGTCGAGTACGTCCGGCACATCCTCCGCCACGGCAGCCGTCACCAACACTTGCTCGGCGCGCCGGGCAACGTCGGCGAGCGCACGCCTGCGGCGGCTGTCCAGCTCGGCGAACACGTCGTCGAGGACCAGCACCGGCTCGACGTCGTCGGCACACAACATCCGGTAGGACGCGAGCCGTAGCGCCAGCGCGAGCGCCCACGACTCGCCGTGGCTGGCGTAGCCCTTGGCGGGGCCGTCCCCGAGGCGCAGATCCAGGTCGTCGCGGTGCGGCCCGACCAGGCACACGCCGCGCTCCACCTCCTGACGCCGCACCCGTCCGAGCGCGTCGAGCAGCGACGCTTCCAGTGCCGCTATCTCCGGTGCCGACGCCGCCGGCCGCCCCGCGTCCGGGTCGACCGAGCTGCGGTAGGACAGGGCGATGGGCTGCGACGAGGGCGCCACCTCGGCGAACGCCTCGGCCGCCAGCGGCGCGATCGCCGCGACCAGCTCCAGCCGACCGGCCAGCAGCGCTGCGCCATGGGTGGCGAGGTGGCCGTCCCAGACGTCCAGGGTGCGCAGGTCCCCGCCCGACCGCGCCGTCTTGAGCAGGGCCGAGCGCTGGCGCAGCACGCGGTCGTAGTCGGCGCGGACCGTGGCGTAGCGGGGAAAACGGGCGACGAGCAGGTCGTCGAGGAAGCGGCGGCGCTCACCGGGGTCGCCGCGGACCAGCGCGAGGTCCTCCGGCGCGAAGAGCACCGTGCGCAGGATGCCCACGACGTCGCGCGGTTTGGCGGGCGCCCGGTTGACCCGCGCCCGGTTCGCCCGCCCGGCCGTGATCTCGACTTCGACCGAGAGCTCGCGGCCGTGGTGGACCACCGTGCCCCGCACGACGGCGCGTTCGGCCCCCCGCCTGATCAACGGCGCGTCGGTGGCGACGCGGTGCGAGCCGAGGGTGGCGAGATAGCCCGCCGCCTCGACGAGGTTGGTCTTGCCGACGCCGTTGGGGCCGACCAGCACGGTGACTCCCGGCGCGAGATCCAGCTCGGCTGCCTCCCATGACCGGAAGTCGGTGACGGCCAGGCGGCGAAGGTGCACGTCGGGTGGGGTCAGCCGGGCAGTCGGACGGGCATCAGGAGGTGCAGGTAGCCCGGCACCGGCTCGACCGACTGCTCGGCATCCTCCGCGGGCGGGGGCGGCACCGGCCGGACCAGCGCAGGCCGGTTGGGGGTGGTGAACGTGAGCTGCGCGCGCTCGACGTGCAGTGCGCCCAGCGCGTCGAGCAGGTAGCCGGGGTTGAAGGCGATCGTCAACGGCGCGCCGTCGAGCTCGCAGGCCAGCTCCTCCTCGGCGCTCCCCACGTCGTCGCCGCCCGCGGCCAGCCGCAGACCTTCGTCGGCGAACTCCATGCGGACCTGGGCGACGCGGTCGGTGACCAGCGCGACGCGCTTGATCGACTCGATCAGCCCCGCAACCTCGAGGATCGCCGCGGTGGTGTGCTCGGCGGGGATCAGCTGGCGGAAACGGGGGAACTCCGCGTCCAGCAGCCGGGTGGTGGCGCGCCTGCCGCCGCCGGTGATGCCCAGCATGCCCTCGCCCGCCGACAGCGCGATCTCGACGCGGCCCGCCCCGGCGAGGGTCTTGGCGACCTCGGCGAGCGTGCGGGCGGGGATCAGCACCGCGGTGGACTGCTCGGTGTCCTCCGGCTGCCACTCCAGCTCGCGGACCGCGAGGCGGAACCGGTCGGTCGCGGCCAGCGTGAGGCGGGACCCCTCGATCTCCATGCGGACGCCGGTGAGCATCGGCAGCGTGTCGTCCCGGCCTGCCGCGACGGCCACCTGGGCGACGGCCGCGCCCAGTTCGTCGGCCGCGACCGTGCCCGCGAGCTGAGGCATCTCGGGCAGCTGCGGATAGTCCTCGACGGGCATCGTCGGAAGGCTGAACCGGCTGTTGCCGCAGTTGATCGTGGCACGCGACCCGTCGACGACGAGATCGACCGGCTTCGACGGCAGCGCGCGGGTGATGTCGGCCAGCAGCCTGCCGGAGACCAGCACGCGGCCGGGATCCCCGATGGTCGCGTCCAGCTCGACGCGCGCCGACGTCTCGTAGTCGAAGCCGGAGACGGTGAGCCGATCGCCCGCCGAGCCATCGGATGCCTCGACGAGCACACCGCCCAGAACGGGAACAGGCGGTCGCGCAGGCAGGCTGCGCGCGACCCAGGCGGCAGCATCGGCCAGGACGTCGCGTTCGACCCGGAACTTCATGACGGGGACCTCTCGCGGGGACGGTGTCGGCAAGACCTTCTCACGGCGGGGCGACAGTTTTGCGCGCCGCCAGGAGTGCGACCGGCCGGGGCCTCACCGTAGAGCCTCGTGACCTCGGGTGTCACCTCGGCCGCACGTCCACGATCCAGCGCTCGGTCCACACACCTGATCTTTTTTCTCTTTATGAATAAGAGAGATGAAGCAGTAGTACCAGGGCCTGTGGGCAGTGTGGATGGGCCACGTCGCGGCAGTTCAGCCGGTGTGGCGCGCTGTGGACGGGGACCAGGGACCGACGGGGGGCCGATGGCGGCGGCGGTGGATGGCGGTGTCGCCCACGGACCTGTCCCCCGGTTGACCCCGACTTGTCCACCGGTTCCGCGCTCCCCGTCCACGGGGCGACGAACGGCCATCCACAGAGTTGTCCCCAGATGTGGGTGAAGTCGTGGTCGTACGTGAGCGCAGCGCGACCGGATCAGGCGGCGTGCGGGGGGTCAGGTACTCACGGGAGCCCCTTGCGGCGCAGTCGGGACAACTGTGCGTCACCGGCCGGGGTGACGCAGGGCCCATGAAAGGGGGTTCGTCGCTCGACGAGCGCGCGTATAGCGTCGGCGAGCGACGACCGCGGCGGCTGCTGATCACGATGGCCGGACCCCTCGGCGCGCCTCCACGGCGCGAACCCACCGCTCTGCTACGGGCCCGACCGGGCAGCTGCTGCGCACGGGCGCAGCGCCCTGTGGACACCTGTGGACGCCCCTGCCGGAACCCCGACGGTAGGCAGGCGTGCGGCCTACCGTCAGTCCTTGTTGTGGCGAGCGCGCTGCTTGATGCGCGCGGTGAGCTCCTGGACCTGTTCGAAGGTCTTGCGGCGCTGCGCGATCTCGTTGCGGATCTTCTTGTCCGCGTGCATGACAGTGGTGTGGTCGCGGCCGCCGAACGTCTGGCCGATGCGCGGCAACGAGAGGTCGGTCAGCTCGCGGCACAGATACATGGCGATCTGGCGCGACTGGGCGAGCGCCTTCGTCTTTCCCGGGCCGCACAACTCGTCCATCGTGACGCCGAAGTACTCCGCCACCACCGCCATGATCGTCGCCGCGGTGATCTCAGATGCCGCGGAGTCGGGGATGAGGTCGCGCAGGACGATCTCGGCCAGCTGGGTGTCGACGGGCTGGCGGTTGAGCGACGCGAACGCCGTCACCCGGATCAGCGCGCCTTCCAGCTCGCGGATGTTGCGCTCGATGCGTTCGGCGATGAACTCGAGGACATCCCCGGGCACCGCGAGCCGGTCCTGTGCGGCCTTCTTGCGGAGGATCGCGATGCGTGTTTCGAGCTCGGGCGGCTGGATGTCGGTGATCAGGCCCCACTCGAACCGCGTTCGCATGCGGTCCTCCAGCGTCTCCAGCCGCTTCGGGGGCCGGTCGGAGGACACGACGATCTGCTTGTTGGCGTTGTGCAGGGTGTTGAAGGTGTGGAAGAACTCCTCCTGCGTGCCTTCCTTGCCTTCCAGGAACTGGATGTCGTCGACCAGCAGCACGTCGACGTCGCGGTACCGGCGTTGGAAGGCGACCTTGCGGTCGTCGCGCAGGGAGTTGATGAAGTCGTTGGTGAACTCCTCGGTGGACACGTAACGCACGCGCATCCCCGGGAACAAGCGCTGTGTGTAGTGGCCGACCGCGTGGAGCAGGTGCGTCTTGCCCAGGCCCGAGTCGCCCCAGACGAACAGCGGGTTGTAGGCGCGGGCAGGAGCCTCCGCGACCGCGACGGCCGCAGCGTGGCTGAACCGGTTCGAGGCGCCGATGACGAAGGTGTCGAAGATGTACTTCTCGTTCAAGCGGCTCTGGGACCGCAATGTCGTCGCGTCGGCGCTGGGTGAGCTGGAGTAGGTCGGCCAGGCCTCCGCGTTGCGCGCGGGTCCGCCGCCGCCTGACTGCTCGGGCTCCGGCATGCGGAAGTGCCCCTTGTCGCCGTGCGGATCGCTCTCGGCGGCGCCTTCGGCCGCTTGCCACGACACGACCGGCTCGCGGCCCGGCGGGTCGGGCACCTCGGTGCCGCCGGACGCGGCCGAGGCGTCGACGACCACGGCGAGGTTGACGGTGACGCCGAGGTGGCGGCCCAGCGCGTCGCTGATCGGATGGCGCAGGATCCGCTCGATCGCGTCTTTCGCGAACTCGCTGGGCGCGGCCAGCAGCGCGGTGCCGTCGATCAGCCCGAGCGGGCGGGTGAGCCGCAGGAACGCCCGTTGCTGTGAAGACAGTGGCGGGGTGCCGGATCCGTTCGGCGCTCCGGAGAGGTCGGCGATGACCCGGTTCCAGACCTGTCCGAGATCCCCTGGTTGGTCGGCCACCGGTCGGCACCCCCTCCGGTTTTCGCCGCAGCCCAGCTGTCCCCACACTTGTCCACAACTGTGCGCAAGACCGTACGCGGGCTCGCTCTCTGCGTGGCGAGTGGCCCGTCGAGTCTGTCGAAACCGATCCCCCCGGATCTAACGACGGAGGCGCACGCTAGCAACCGGCGCGGGCCGCCACAAGCAGCCCTGACCGGTCCGACAGGTGCCGGGCCGGTTTGACCCCCTTCTCCGCCGCTGCGTACCCTGGTCAGCAAGCGTGCCCCGCGGTGGGCACCCTGTGTGATCTGACTGTTTGATGAAGTACGTGTCCGACCCCAGCGAGAGATGACGACCGTAGGCCCCCGTGCGCGGTCGTCGACCAGGAGAGCCGACCAGTGAGCAAGGGCAAGCGCACCTTCCAGCCGAACAACCGCCGCAGGGCGCGCACGCACGGGTTCCGGCTGCGGATGCGCACGCGGGCCGGTCGCGCCATCGTCGCCGCCCGTCGCGGCAAGGGCCGCGAGCGGCTCTCCGCCTGATTGCCGGCCCCGGTGCTGCCGGCTGCATCCCGGCTGACGCACCGGGACGAGTTCGCCTCCGTCATCCGGCGTGGCCGACGCAAGGGTCGGCCACGCCTTGTTGTGCATCTGCACAGGTCGGACAGAGTTGTCACGCCGCGCGCCGGGTTTGTCGTCAGTAAGGCCGTCGGCGGCTCTGTCGTACGCCACCGGGTCGCCCGACGGCTGCGCCACCTCGTGAAGTCGCGCCTGCACCTGTTGCCCTCCGACGCGCTGCTCGTCGTGCGGGCCCTCCCGCCTGCGGCGACGTCAACGTCCGCGGAGCTGGGCGAGGACCTCGACGCCGGTCTGCGCGCCGCACTCCACAAGCCGGTTCCGTCGTGATCGCGCGGCTGCTCATCGCCCTGGTCCGCGGCTACCAGGTGTGGATCTCCCCGATGCTGATGCCCAGCTGCCGGTTTCAGCCGTCCTGCAGTGCGTACGCCGTCGATGCGCTGCAGGTCCACGGCGCCGTTCGCGGGTCGTGGCTGACGCTCCGTCGCCTGTTGCGCTGCGCGCCGTGGCACCCTGGAGGCGTCGATCTGGTGCCACCGCCGCGCAGTAAAGCCGACGCTGCCCGCACCCGTCCGGCCGAGGACCACTCCGAGGAGCAAGCGCCGTGCTGAACTTCATCTACTATCCGGTCTCCTTCATTCTGTGGGCCTGGCACAAGGCGTTCAGCTTCGTCATCGGCGACGGCGGCTGGGCGGGGGGCATCTCCTGGGCCCTCTCGGTGGTCTTCCTCGTCTTCACGCTCCGCGCCTTCCTGTACAAGCCGTTCGTCACGCAGGTGCGCTCGATGCGCAAGATGCAGGAGTTCCAGCCGGAGCTGGCGAAGGTTCGCAAGAAGTACGCGAACGACAAGCAGAAGCAAGCCGCCGAGATGCAGCGGCTGCAGAAGGAACACGGCGTCAACCCCGTCGCGGGCTGCCTGCCGGTGCTGGTGCAGCTGCCGGTGTTCATCGGGCTGTTCCACGTTCTGCGCTCCTTCGGCCCGGTCAACAACATGGGCATCCCGGTCAACATCGACGGCTCGGTCCGCACCCAGAACTACTTCTTCGACCAGGCAGGCGTGCTGTCGTTCAACAACGCCAGCCTCTTCGGCGCGAAGCTCGGCTCGTGGGTGACGCAAGGCTCGGCGCTGCTCGCCGAAGCAGGCACGTCGATGACCAACATGATCGTCGTGATGATCCCGCTGATGATCGCGGCGGGCGTGTTCACGCACATCACGGCGCGGCACTCGGTGGCCCGCCAGATCGCCTCCGGCCAGGGCGCGGAGAACCCGCAGACCGCGATCATGCAGAAGCTGATGCTCTACGTCTTCCCGATCGGTGTCGTGGTCGGTGCGCCGTTCCTCCCCCTGGCGATCCTCATCTACTGGGTGTCGAACAACCTGTGGACGCTGGGCCAGCAGTACGTCGTCTACCGCAGGATCGACGCGGAGCAGGCGGAGAAGAAGCAGCAGACCACCGTCGCCCGCCAGGCGCTCGCCCCCCGGCCTGGTCAGAAGCCGGTGCGGCCTGAGCCGGAGCCCGAGCCGGAGCCCGAGCAGCTCGCGGCGAAGAAGCCCGGAGCGAAGCCGGTCAAGCGCAAGGTGACCTCGGCCGCGACGGCAACCGGCGCGGCGACGCATGCCGCCGCAACGAATGGCGCGGCGAGCACGAACGGTGCGGCGAGCGCCAACGGCAGCGCGGCGGCGAACGCCGACAGCACGGCCAAGAACGTCACCGGCGCGGCGAAGAACGGCACCAACGGCGCGGCGGCGAAGAGTGGCACCAGCGGCACGGCCGGAGCGGGCAACCGCGGCGCCGGGGCAACCCCGGCTGCGCGACGCCCCCGGAAGCGCCGCTAGTACCGGCAGACCACCAAGCGGTCGCCCGCGTCGGCGACCGCCGCGGCAACGTTCGACCGCCGCACCACCGGAGGAGGAGACGCATCGTGCCCAAGACCGCCCAGGAAGGCGCCACCAGCGGGGAAGACCAGCTCGTCCGCGAAGGCGACATCGCAGGTGACTACCTCGAGCGACTGCTCGACGTACTCGACTACGACGGCGACATCGACCTGGACGTCGAGGCAGGCCGCGCGATCGTCAGCATCGACGGCGGCGAGGACCTCGACAAGCTCGTCGGCGACCGTGGCGCGGTGCTGGAGGCCCTGCAGGAGCTGACCCGGCTGGCCGTCCAGCAGGTGTCCGGTAACCGCAGCAGACTGATGCTCGACATCGCAGGCTGGCGCCAGGCCCGCCGGGACGAGCTCACCGAGCAAGGTCTGCGCACGGCGAAGGAAGTGCTCGAGACCGGCGAGTCCGTGCGGCTGCGGCCGATGACGCCGTTCGAGCGCAAGGTCGTGCACGACGCTGTTGCGCGCGTCAAGGGCGTCTCCAGCGAGAGCGAAGGTGAGGAGCCGCGTCGCCAGGTCGTCGTCTTCCGCGGTGCCTGACCCATTCGGCGACCGCCTCCCCCTTGCCCGGCGCTACGCCGAGCACCTGGCCACGACCGGCGTCGAATGGGGCCTCGTCGGGCCCCACGAGGCAGCGCGGGTATGGGAGCGGCACGTCCTGAACTGCGCGGTCGTCGCCGATCTCATACCGGCCGGAGCCCGAGTTCTCGATATCGGCTCCGGCGCAGGCCTCCCCGGGATACCGTTGGCCCTCGCCAGGACGGATCTGCACATCGTCTTGGTGGAGCCGCTCAGCCGCCGGGTCGAGTGGCTGCGGATGGTGCTCGCCGACTTGGACCTCCCGATCGAGGTCGAGCGAGGCCGTGCTGAGGACGGCCAGGTTCGGCGGCGATGGGAGGGGGCGGACGTGGTCACGTCCCGTGCTGTCGCACCACTTCACCGACTCGCCGCGTGGTGCCTTCCCCTGGTTCGCCCGGGTGGGATGATGCTCGCTGTGAAGGGCGTGTCCGCCCCCGCCGAGGTGGAGCGGGACGCCAACGCCGTCGCCGTTCTCGGTGGCGGCATCCCCCGGATCGAAACGTGTGGGGTAGGCATCGTCGACCCGCCGAGCACGGTGGTCGTCGTGGAGCGCAAAGACCCGCGGCGCAGGAAAGGGTGAACGTGTACGTGCCCGAGCAAAGCTTGCGGAGCGACTACCGGTCCGATGTTCCACGTGAAACATCGTTGGCGGGCAGCGGCCCTGGCTGGACGCCGATTGCCGAGGAGGCCGCCCGCGCGGCGCGGGTGCTGCACCCCGAGCGACACCGGATGCCCCGGCCTTCGCGGCGGCGACTGCTGACCGTCGCCAATCAGAAGGGCGGCGTGGGCAAGACGACGAGCACGGTCAACCTCGCTGCCGCCCTGGCACTGCACGGCGTGCGCGTGTTGGTGATCGACCTCGACCCGCAGGGCAACGCCAGTACTGCATTGGGCGTCGACCACCGGTTGGGCACACCGTCGGTGTACGAGGCCTTGCTGGGCGAGATCTCGCTGGCTGAGGCCGCGGTGTCGAGCACCGCGTCGCCCAATCTGCTCTGTGTGCCCGCCACGATCGACCTCGCCGGGGCTGAGATCGAGCTCGTCAGCATGGTCGCCCGTGAGCACCGCCTCAAGCAGGCGCTGGTCCCCGAAGCGCTCGACGAGCTGGGCGTGGACTACGTGTTCGTCGACTGCCCTCCGTCGCTCGGCCTGCTCACGGTGAACGCTCTCGTGGCCGCCGACGAGGTGCTCATTCCGATTCAATGTGAGTACTACGCCCTCGAAGGGCTTGGTCAGCTGTTGTCCAACATCGATCTCGTGCGGTCGCACCTCAACATCGAACTGCACGTGTCGACGATCCTGCTGACCATGTACGACGGCCGGACCAAGCTCGCCGACCAGGTCACGAACGAAGTACGTGAGCATTTTGGGCCGACCGTGCTGCGTACCGTCATCCCGCGGAGTGTGAAGGTCTCGGAGGCGCCGGGTTACAGCCAGACCGTGCTCGCCTACGACCCCGGCTCGCGCGGGTCAATGAGCTACGTCGACGCGGCACGGGAGATCGCGGACCGCGGTGTGCAGCTGCCCACCCAGGACGCTCGAGACGAGGGTTAGCCGTCCATGAACGAGCGAGCTGTTCCGCAACGCAAAGGCGGCCTGGGACGTGGGCTGGCTGCGCTGATCCCGACGGGACCGCCTGCCCTCGACCTGTCGTCCCGGTCGACCGGCACGGGCGTCGTCGACTCCCCCAGGCCGCGGCGCTCGCCCGAGCCGTCGGATCTCCCGGGGCTCGCGGAGCTCCGCGAGATCGAGCTCACCGCGATCGTGCCCAACCCGCAACAGCCGCGGACCCAGTTCGACGACGAGTCGCTCGCCGAGTTGGAGCACTCGATCCGCGAGTTCGGTCTGCTGCAGCCGATCGTGGTGCGCGAGGTGCAGCCTGAGCGCTACCAGCTGGTGATGGGCGAACGGCGCTGGCGGGCTGCTCGCCGGGCCGGCCTCACTCACGTGCCCGCGATCGTCCGCCAGACCGCTGACGACGCGATGCTGCGCGACGCGCTCCTGGAGAACATCCACCGCGTCCAGCTCAACCCCCTGGACGAGGCGGCGGCGTACGAACAGCTCCTCGCCGAGTTCGGGGTCACCCACAGCGAGCTCGCGGACCGACTCGGACGCAGCCGGCCCGTCGTCACCAACACCATCCGCCTGTTGCGGCTCCCCGTCTCCGTCCAGCGGCGGTTGGCGGTAGGCGTCCTGTCGGCCGGGCACGCCAGGGCGCTGCTCGGCCTGGAGGACGCGGGCAGGCAGGAGGAACTCGCCGCCCGCATCGTCGCGGAGGGCATGTCCGTCCGGGCGACAGAGGAGGCGGTCGTGCTGATGCGCCACGACGCGCCCGAGAAGCCTCGCCCCGTCCGGCGTCGACCCTTGCAGGCGCCCGGGCTGCAGGACCTGGCGGAGCGGCTGTCTGACCGCTTCGACACGAAGGTCAAGGTCGAGCTGGGACAACGCAAGGGCCGGATCGTGGTGGAGTTCGGCTCGGTGGAAGACCTGGAGCGCATCGCCGACCTGATGCATCGGTCTGCGGACGCGTAATCCATGCGTCTACGCACGAGATCCGCCGGTTCCGACGATCATGAGGAATCGACTGCGGGATCGTGATCACCGCGCACACGACGGTGATGTCCGAATAGGGCCAGTGGTTGGCCGAGCCGATTAATAGTGTCAAACGAGTGGAAATAACAGCGCGTTCGAGCGGTCTCTCGGGTGTGACCGTCCTGTTCTTTGCCGTCGTCGCAGCGGTCGCGACAGCCACAAACTACGTGCTCCAGCCAGAACTCAGCCTCGTCGCCAATGACCTGAACTCGACGGTTCCTGCGGTGGGAGCAGCCGCTGCCGCCGCCTTGGTGGGCTATCTCCTTGGACTGGCGCTGCTGGTGCCGCTTGTCGACAGAATCAAGGCCAATGTGCTCATAGCTGTGGAGCTGATCGCGCTCTCCGGAGGGCTGCTCGTAGCCGCGACATCCCACGGTGTTGTTCAACTCGCATGGGGCTTCCTGGCCATCGGTGCTTGCGCCGCGTGTGGCGCGCAGATGAGCACCCTCGCAGCGAAGCTTGCGGGTGACGGTCGGCGCGGGCGAGCCGTAGGAGCCGTGACGGCAGGCATCTCCGCAGGCATCCTCGTGGGTCGCCTGGCGGGTGGCGCGCTGACGGACGCGGTGGGGTGGCGGGCGATGCTCATGGTGTTCGGCGGCATTGCGCTCCTGTTGGCGGGCGTCACCGCGGCCGTACTACGTCGGAGCTCGGACGTCATGGCGACTGCCGGGTACCTGTCGACGATCAGGACGTTGCCCCGGCTCCTCGCCACCGAGCGTCTCCTGCGGCGCTCGGCCGTGGCAGGCGCCCTGTGGTTTTGTTCCTTCAGCCTGGTCTGGACTGGACTTGCTGTCGCGCTGGCGCTTCCGCCACTTCACTTGAGTCCGCAGGCGGTCGGGCTCTTCGCACTGTCAGGTGCACTGGGCGTCTTCGTCACTCCGTTCGCGGGCAGATGGGCCGATACGGTCGGCAGTAGGCGCGTTATCTTGGGCGGCCTGACTACTGCCTTCGTCTGCATCGTCGCGATGACGTTCGCGTTGCACTTCCTGACCGTGCTGGCAATCCTCCTGGCGTTCTTCGACGCTGGACTCTTCACAGCCCAGGTGGGCAATCAGAGTCGCGTCTTCGGCATCGACGTCAAGCAACCGGCCCGGTTCAACAGTGCCTACATGGTTGTCTATTTCGTCGGGGGCAGCATCGGGACTGGCGCAGCGGCGGCGTGCGTGACGTTCGCCGGTTGGCAGTTCGTGCTGGTGCTGGCAGCGATCGCGATCCTCGCCGCCGCGGGGTCAGCGCGAGTGTTTCACGTGAAACACGCCAGACAGCCCGGTCAAGCGCCTGAGCGAGACCACGAGTCCGTGTTTCACGTGAAACGTCGGGCGATCGCCCGGTCGATCAGGCGGCCGTAGAGCTGGCCGAGGTCGATGCCTGCTGCGCCCGCGGCGGTGGGAAGCAGCGAAGTCTCGGTGAGTCCTGGGGACACATTGACCTCCAGGATCTGCACGCGGCCCGCGTCATCCACCACCGCGTCGGTGCGTGACACGTCGCGGAGCCCGAGGAGCTGGTGGGCGGCGAGGGCGGCGGCGGCGAGGGCCGCGGCGGTCTCGTCGTCGACGCGGGCCGGGCAGTGGAACGTGGTAGCGCCGGGCGTGTAGCGGGCGGTGTAGTCGTAGACCCCGCCCTTCGCCTCGACCTCGACGGCGGGCAGGGCGCGCGGCGAGCCCTCGTCCTCGACGACCGTGATCGCGACCTCGACGCCCTTGACGAACCGCTCCGCCAGGACGGTGTCGGCGTACGCCAGGCAGCTGACCATCGCGGCAGGCAGTTCGGCGCGATCGGTGACGACCTGCGCGCCGAGGGCCGACCCGCCCTGGTCCGGCTTGAGCATCAGCGGGAGCCCGAGTCGGTGAACCATGGCGTCGAGCACCGCCTGTGCGCCCAGGGTCCGGAAGGTGGTGTGCGGCAGCGCGACCCAGTCGGGGGTGTCGAGCCCGGCGCGGGCCAGCTCCGCCTTCGCCGTGGGCTTGTCCCACGCGCGACGGCAGGCCCGCGCCGACGTCCCCACGAACGGCACGTCGAGCAGCTCCAGTACCGCCTGCACGGAGCCGTTCTCGCCCTCGCCGCCGTGCAATGCGATCGCGACGGCGTCGGGCGGGTCGGTGCGCAGCCGCTCGACGAGCGCGCCGTCGACATCCCACTCGCGCACGTCGAGGCCCGTCTTCCGCAACGCCGTCGCGAGCCGGTGTCCCGAGCGCAACGAGACCTCACGCTCGTGCGAGATGCCGCCCGCCAACACCGCTACGGTGTGCTCGCCCATGTCGCCAGTCTCCACCGGTGCGATCACGGGGTGTGCGGCGAGGGCGCCTGCGGTCCCTGTCCGACCGCGGGCCGGACCGGACTGCCGAACGTGCGCAGGACGTCGAGCTCCGCCTCCAGGACCCGAGCGAGTCTGCGTACTCCCTCGGTGATCCGTTCCGGCGAGGGGTAGCAGTACGACAGCCGCAGCTGGCGGCTGCCGAACCCGTCGGCGTAGAAGCCTGTGCCGGACGCGTACGCCACCCGCGCGGTCACGGCTCGCGGAAGCATCGCCTTCGTGTCGACGCCCTCGGGCACCGTCAGCCACACGTAGAATCCGCCGTCCGGGACGTTCCACGTGCACCCTTCCGGCAGGTACGTCTCCAGCGCGCGGAGCATCGCGTCCCGCCGGTCGCGGTACGCCTCGGTGTAGGTCTTGACCTGGCTGCGCCAGTCGTGGTTGGCGAGATAGCGCGAGACGAGCATCTGAGTGAAACTCGGCGGGCACAGGGTCGCCGATTCGGCGGCCAGCACGAGGCGCTCCCGAACGGCAGGCGGCACCAGCGCCCAGCCCACCCGCAAGCCCGCCGCGAAGGTCTTGGAGAACGAGCCGAGGTACACGACGTCCCGGTCGAGCGAGCGCAACGCCGGGTAGGTTTTTCCGCTGAAGCCCAGCAACCCGTAGGGGTTGTCCTCTACAACGGCGACGCCGTACTCGCGGCAGATCGCCAACACCTCGGCGCGCCGCGTGACGGAGAGCGTGACGCCTGCGGGGTTGTGGAAAGTCGGGACCGTGTAGAGGAACTTCGGGGTGATCCCCCGCGCCGCGAGGGTGTGGAGCGCATCGCGCAGCAGCGCGGGAACCAAGCCTTCGGCGTCCATCGCGACGTGCACCACGCGCGCCTGGTATGCGGCGAAACTCCCCAGCGCGCCGACATAGGACGGTCCCTCGGCGAGGACGACATCGCCTGGGTCGCAGTAGATGCGGGTGACCAGATCCAGGGCCATCTGCGAGCCGACGGTCACGACGACGTCGTCCGGATCGGCGCGGATCCCCTCCAGCGCCATCACCTCGCAGATCTGCTCGCGCAGCTCGGGCCGACCTTGCGCCGAGCCGTACTGCAGGGCGACCAACCCGTCCTGGGCGACGAGGTCGGCGACCTCACCGGCCAGCGCATCCATTGGCAACGCGGCGATGTTGGGCATCCCGCCCGCCAACGACACGACCTCCGGCCTGCTCGCCACCGCGAACAGCGCCCGGATCTCCGACGCCGTCATCCCGGCCGTGCGCGCTGCGAACCGCTCGGTGGCGGCGGCGGGCTGCGGACCAATGACGGGCTGCTGGGACACGTGCTCTCCTGTGTCGTCGGGGGCTGCGACTTTGTGTGTCATTTGAGTAACGAGGATCCGATCGAGTGTAACCGGGATGGACGAACGTGCTGCCCTTCGTCGTGACATAGGTGCCGGTCACAGCTCTCGGGGTGGGAATCAAAGCTGGATCGATCTATCGTCGGCGTTGTCGACGCGCACGGCGGCGGCCACCATGAGTTCCATCGAGATCGGTCGCCGGAGGTCTTGCACGTGTCCTGGCACATGGCGCCGCTCACGCTGGACAATCTGGACGATCTGCCGAAACGATGTCGCCGCTGTGTCTTCTGGGAGCTTTCGGAGAACCTCGGCAAGCAGGCACGCGACTTCGGCTCCACCGAGCTGGAGAAGGAGGCGTGGGTCTCCGAAGTGCTGCTCGAGTGGGGCTCGTGCGGGCGTGTCGTGCACATGGACGGAGTGCCTGCCGGGTACGTCATGTACGCACCCCCCTCGGCCGTCCCCCGCGCCGCCGAGATGCCCACGGGCCCCGTCAGCGCCGACGCCGTCCTGCTCACCACCATGCAGGTCATGCCGGAGTACTCGGGCGAGGGGCTCGGTCGGATGCTCGCCCAAGCTGTCGTGAAGGACCTCACCCGGCGCGGCGTGAAGGCGATCGAGGTGTTCGGCGAGCAGCGCCCCGGCATCGAGCCGGGCTGCCTCATCCCCGCTGACTTCCTCCGCGGCGTCGGCTTCAAGACGATCCGCCCGCACCCGCGGTGGCCGCGCCTGCGGATGGAGCTGCGCTCGGCGATGACGTGGAAGGAAGACGTCGAGGCGGCGCTGGAGCAACTCCTCGGCACGATCACGATTCCCCTGCAGACGAGCCCGACCGGGGTCGGGCTACCGGCCCAGACGCCGTCGCGAGCCACCGGCGCACTCAGGGCGCGCTGTACGGGTCGCTGACGCGTCGGCACGGACGTCGCCGTCAGATGGCCTGGGCCTCGCCGCGTTGGAGCTCACGGGCCAGCACATCGCCGAAAGTGAACGTTCCGGTCGGCTGATCGTTCTGCCCGAGCAGATACAGCCGCTTGACGGCGACGAGGATCCCCTCGGCGACGATGTCGCGGAACGTCGGATCCATGAGCCTGCGCATGTCGCCCATGTTGGAGAGATAGCCGACCTCGACGCGCACCGCGGGCATGCGGGTCAGCCGCAACAACTCCCACGTGCGGGCCTGGGTTCGACAGTCCTGCATCGCCGTGCGGGTAAGCAGTTCGCGCTGGATCAGGCCCGCGAGCGCCTCCCCCACCGTCGACGTCGATCCGGTGCCGTTGCCGAAGTGGAACGTCGCGAGACCCTGCGCGTACATGCTGCGGTCGGCGTCGGTGTGCAGTGACAGGACGAGATCGGCGCCCGCGTTGTTCGCGAACGCCGCCCGCTCCGGCTCGGAAGGGCAGGTGTGTTCCTGCCGCGACAACATTGCGTCCATCCCCGTGGCGGCCATCCGGCCGACGAGACGGCGCGCGAGGTCCCACATGAGATCGGCTTCGGCGACGCCTGCCGAGACGACGCCGCGGTCGGGACCGCCGTGTCCGGGGTCGACCACGATCCGCTTCCCGCGCAGCCGCGGACCTGCCTGGCGCAGCAGTTCCTGCTCGCGCATGAGGTGCGGGCGCCCACCGGTGACCTTGCGGCCGAGCTGGCGCAGCGAGCGCAGCGTCGCGGGCCCGCACAGTCCGTCGGGGACGAGGCCGTACTCGCGTTGGAAGCGGCGAAGCGCGAGCTCGGTCTGCTCGTCGAACACCCCGCCGGGTCGGCCGGGGTCGTAGCCGAGCTCGGAGAGCCGCTCTTGCAGCGCGACGACGTCGTCGCCCGTCATCGGGGACGACAGCATCAGCGCGAGCATGCGGTCGCCCAGCGACCACGCCGCGTCGCGCAGCGCGCGATAGGTGGACGGGCCGACGATGCCGTCGGAGATCAGCCCCCGTTGCTGCTGGAAGGAGCGCACGGAGTTCTCGAGCTCGGCGTCGAAAACGGCTTCGTCCTGCCCGGCGGAGAGGCCGAACTGACGCAGCATCGCACTGATTTCGACGACCGCGCCTCCGCGGTCACCTCGGCGCAGCAGCTGCATGCACCCCTCGCTCGTCTCGCCGTCCATGGTGCCGCCCGGTCGCGGCTCCTCCGTTGCCCCGCCATTCTGCCTTGTGGCGCTCCGAGCGCCGGGCAGCGGGCAGTGCTTGGGCGTGTCCTACTCGTGATATAACGGTGCCCCGCACCTGATAGGTACGGGGCACCGGTGAGACTTGTCAGCCGATGTAGTCGGCCAGATCCGAGAGCAGCGCGGCCTTCGGCCGAGCGCCGACGATCTGCTTGACGGGCTTGCCGTCCTGGAAGACGATCATCGTCGGGATGGACAGGACCTGGTAGGTCTGCGCCGTCTTCTGGTTGGAGTCGACGTCGAGCTTCGCTACGGTGATCTTGTCCTTGTTCTCGCCCGCGATCTCGTCGAGGACGGGAGCGACCATCTTGCACGGCCCGCACCAGTCGGCCCAGAAGTCGACGATGACGGTCTTGCCGCTCTTGAGTACGTCGCTGTCGAAGGTCGCGTCGGTGACGTCGACGGTGTTCTGGCCCATGGTGGTGGTCTCCTTTAGTCAGTCGTGTCGTTCAGGGGGTTGGCGGCCGGGATGAATCAGCCGGTGACGGTGGCGACTTGCTGGGACGCCTGGCCGTAGCCGCCGCCTGCGAGCTCGCTGGGCACGGGGCCCTCGGCGAGCCAACGCTCGGCGTCGATGGCCGCCGCACAACCGGATCCGGCTGCCGTGACAGCTTGTCGGTAGGTGTGGTCGACGAGGTCGCCACAGGCGAACACGCCGGGGATCTTGGTGTACGTGCCGGGCGACTCGACCTGCACGTAACCCGCGGCGTCGAGCTCGACCTGGCCGCGCACCAGCGCACTGCGCGGCTCGTGGCCGATGGCGACGAACATGCCATTCACGTCGAGCGTGCTCTCCTCGCCGGTGCGGGTATTGCGCAGCCGCAGACCCATGACGCTGCCTTCGCCGACCACCTCGACCACCTCGGTGTCGTTCAGCCACCGGATCTTGGGATCGTTGCGCGCGCGCTCCAGCATGATCCGCGAAGCGCGGAACTCGTCGCGGCGGTGGATGACGGTGACCGAGCGGGCGAAGCGGGTGAGGAAGGTGGCCTCCTCCATCGCCGAGTCACCGCCGCCGACGACGGCGATGTCCCGGTCGCGGAAGAAGAACCCGTCACAGGTGGCACACGCGCTGACGCCGCGCCCGAGCAGTGTCTGCTCGCCGGGCACGCCGAGGTAGCGGGCGGCCGCACCCATGGCCAGGATCACCGCGCGGGCCGCGTAGGTGACGCCATTGGCGACGACGGTCTTGACCTCACCCTCGAGCGAGACCTCCTCGACGTCCTCCGAGCGCAGCTCCGCGCCGAACCGGATCGCCTGGCCGCGCATCTGCTCCATCAGCTCGGGGCCCATGATGCCGTCGGTGAAGCCGGGGTAGTTCTCGACCTCGGTGGTGGTCATCAAAGCGCCGCCGAACTGGGTTCCCTCGAACACCAGCGGCCGCAGCTGCGCCCGTGCCGCGTAAACGGCCGCTGTGTATCCCGCTGGGCCTGACCCAACGATGATCAGCTCGCGCACGTCCGTGGTCAAGGGGTCCCCTTTCTTCGCTTCTAGCGTGCACAACACGATCCCAGTACCAGGCATTCCATCCGTATCGGGGGCCACAGCGGCGGCGGGCTCATGGCGGCGCCACGTGGGTAGAGGCGAGAAGTGTGCCGCCGCCGGGCCCGCATTCGGGGTCGACGACGACGACGTCGAAGGTCCCCCGCCTGCCGGTGCCCAGGACCAACAAGAGGCCTGGGCTGCCCTGGAAGACCACCCGACGGCCGCCGAGCAGCGGTGCCGTCGGCGTGACACCCGGCGCGGCAACCGCGTGCAGGCATGCCGTGCGGCGCGCGGGATCGTCGAGGCCGCCTGCGTCGCGGACGCCGACGGTCGAGAGGCCTTGGGCGAGCAGCTGAGGCCGGTCGAGGGTCGGCAGCTGTTCGTGCCGGGCGTGCAGCAGACCACCGCCGACCAAGACCGCGACGAGTAGTGCGCCCGCCAGGACCGCGGGGCGGCGCGGCAGGGCCCTTCGACCTGACGAGGACCGCCTGCGGGCGGCCGGTCGCCTGTCGCCGGACGGAAGCGGGGCGGTCGGACGCCCGCCGGATCCGTACTCGGCCAACGTGGGGGTGTGCGGCGGCGCCGGGTGGGGCGGGACGGGTTGCTCGTCGCGGCTGGGCAGGCCGGGCGACGACCGGGTCGAGAGGCGTGTCTGCTCGGCCCGCAGCGCCGCGCTCCAGCGGGCGGCCAGCGCCGGTGGGACCGGGGGGTCCGGGAGTTGCGCGAGCTCGGCCCGGGTGGCGGTAAGGGCGTCCAGCACTGCGCGGGCGGCCGGGTCGGCTTCCGCCGCGGCGCGCACCTCGCGCGCCGCGCCCTCGTCGGGCAGGCCCGCGGAGAGCTCGGAGAGCTCGGCGGCGTCGGCGAGAGGGGCGAGGTCGGCGCGAGGAGCGAGGTCGGCGACGTTCGGCGGCTCCGGGCGGCTCGGCTCGGGGCGGGGCGCGGTCATCGGGGCTCCTCCCGCAGGTGTCCGAGCAGCTCGGCGAGCCGGGTGCGGGCCCGTGCACACCTGCTCTTCACCGTGCCCACCGGCACGGCCTCCAGCCGGGCGACCTCCGCCACGGACCAACCCTGCACGTCGACGAGCACGACCGCTACCCGCTGCTCGACGGGCAGCGCTGCGAGCGCTTCGTCGACGGCCATCCTGGTGACCAGCTCGCCCGCGTGGTCGGCATCGACGGGGAGGTCCCGGTCGCCCCACGCGACCGTGGGCCGGGTTCGGTCGCGCCGGATCCGGTCGATGCAGACGTTGACGGCGATGCGACACAGCCAGGTGCTCACCGAGGCGTCGCCGCGGTAGGTGTGCGCCCGCCGCAGCGCCGCGATCAGTGCCTCCTGTACGGCGTCGGCCGCGTCGTCAGGATGGTTGAGCATGCGCATGGCCACCCCCCACAGACGTCCGAAGTTGCGTTCGGCGAGCAGGCCGAACGCCTCCGGGTCACCCCGGCGATGGGCGGCCATCAGCTCGGCATCGGTGGGCGCCTGGACGTCGTCGGCAGCCACCGGGATCACGGAGCGAGGTTAGGGCGCCGATCCCGCCTCCCGTGGGCGTTTGGGAAAAGCCGACGGCCTGGCGACGTCGTGCGTATTCACCAGGAGGTGGTCGCAGACGGGCGTGGTTGGGCAGGAGCAGACCGGGCTGATCTTGTCCGGCTGGTCGCGGGGTGCGTTCGCTGAACCTCTCAGGCGCCCGCTCTGAGGAACTGGACCTCGTTGATCTGGGTCACGTTGTCGCCGCCGCCCCCGCCCAGCTTGGTGATCCACAGCAGGACGTGGGTGACGGGCTGGCTCCCGGCCAGCGACAGCTGCGTGGGGCCGTCGGCGAGCGTGCCCTCGGTGATCGTCGTCGTGGCGTCGAGCGCGGCGTCCGCCGTCTGCGCCGACCGCACCTGGATCACCGTGCCCGGGCTCGGTGAGTCGATCGTGACGGACGTCAGCTGAACAGCGGACGCGAACGACACCATGATCCCGATGCCGGGCTTGAGCGCAGGGAACTGTTGCTTGTAGGAGTAGGTGCGCCAGTTGGTGGAGGTGTCGCCGTCGATGACGCGGGAGATGCGACCCGCGTTGTCGGGGTCGGCCGTGGGGTCGAACACCTCGATCCCGGCCACGGCAACCGGGGTGCCCCCGGTGGGGGCAGGCGCGGCCGGAGCGGCGGGCGATCCCTGCGGGGCGTCGTTGCCGACGACGATGACGGGGGTGGCGCCCGTGCCGATGAACAGCGAGGTGACCTTGGCTCCGACGAACCCGAGCACCAGGACCACGGCGATGGCCAGCCCGGCCAGCCCGAGCAGCAGGTTGCGGCGACGGGAGGGGTCGCGCGGGGCGCGGGCCCGCGCACCGTCCTGCCAAACGTCGTCGGGCTCAGAGGGCACGCCGTCGTGGGCGGGCGGGAACAGGGCGTTGCGGTCGCCCTCGACCACCACCTCGTCCAGGATCCTGCGCACGGCGGCAGCGGTGTGCACATGGCCGCTCGTGCCCGCGGGGCCCAGCGCGCCGGTGGCCAGCGCGTCCAGCTCGACCGGCACCCCCGGCCGTTGGGTGGACGGCGCGGGCACGCTTCCGTTGATCCGCTCGGCGGCCGGGAGTCCGGCGCGGGCGGCGTCGGCGACCGCGAGCGGCCACCGCGCCGTGAGCAGGGTGTAGAGGACCGCCCCGAGCCCTCTGACGTCATCGGCCGGGCCGAGATCGGGGCGGGGAAGCGCGAAGCACAGCTGGGCGACGCCGTCGGAGTTGATGCGGACGCGCTGGGGGTGGTCGCAGCCCAGCACCAGCCCGTGCCGGTGCGCCTCCTCGGCGGCGGCGGCGAGCGGGACGACCGCACGGGCAGCGGCGAGCGGCTTGATCAGTCCGTCGGCGACGGTCTCGGCGAGGCTGCGGCCCGGCACCCACTCAGTGACAGCGGCGCCGAGCACGTCATCGGGCACCCCGGCGCCGCCGGGGGCCAGCACGTCCAGCAGCCGAGCGCAGCCGGGGTGCTCGAAGCTGCCGCTGCGCAGGGCCCGCACGATCATCTCGCCCGCGCGTGCGGTGCCGGTGGGGTCGGCCTCGCCGCCGCTCTCGCCCGCATCGGGCGCGAGCCTGCGCAACACGGTGACGGCGACGTCGCGCTGCAGCACGGTGTCTTCGGCCCGCCAGAACTCGGCGCCAGCCCCGGTGTCGGACCCGACGCGGGTGGTGAGCCGGTAGCGGCCCCCCAACAATGCGCCTGCGTTCGTCGACGTCGAGGGTCGAACAGGAGCGGCGACCCGTATCGTGCTGGGCTCGTCGATCTTCGAACGCTCGCCCCGCCCTGGCGTGGCCGCGCCCGATGGCGGGCTCGCCACCTCACTCACTACCGCGACCTCCCCCGGCCGTACTGCTCCCCGTGCCAAGCGTACTTCAGCTGCGTGTACGGCGCCTGTGTTTGACCCGATCGACGAGGCGTTCGACTCGTCCGAGTAACGGATCCAGCTCTGTGATGCGCAACAGGTGCAGGCCGAGCAGCGTGAGCGGAGTCGCGATCACAGCGGCCACGCCGAGCTGCGCCCAGGCCCGGCCGAGCGGAGCCATGCCGTCAAGGGGCAGCACCGCGACGACCCCCCACGCGACCAGTGCTCCGACGAGGGACGCGATCAGTGTGCGCACGGTCGTCCACGCGATCGCGAGGGTCGGGATCCGGCCGAGCCGCCGTCGCAGCAACACCTGCCCCAGCGCGGCGCCCGCGACGAAGGCGAGGCCGTTGGCGGCGGCGAGACCGAGCACGACCTCGCGTGGCGGCAGCAGCAGCGGGCAGACCAGCAGCAGCGGGATCTTCACGGCCACGGTGAACAGCTGGATGAGCGTGGGTGTGCGGCTGTCGGTCATCGCGTAGAAGACGCGCAGCTGCAGCATCGTGATCGCGTACGGCAGCAGGCCGAACGCCGAGCACGCGACGGCCGCACCGATGCGGGCCGCGCCGTCGAGGTTGCCGGAGCGCAGTCCGAAAAGAGCGACGCCGACCTGGACGCCGAACACCGTGAGCAGCACCGCCAGCGGCACCAGGAAGACGGCCGAGAGCCTGCTGCCGAGCGCGAGGTCATCGACGACGGCCCGCAACCGCCCGTCGGCGGCCGCCCGGCTCATCCGCGGCATCAGCGCGGTCAGCAGCGAGACCCCGAGCACGCCATAGGGCACCTGCAGCAGCAGCCAGGCGTTGCTGTAGATCGTGACGCCGCCGGGGTCGGCCGCGGCGGCGACGCGCGTGGTCACCATGTAGCCGGGAATGCCGATCAGCACGTAGGCGACGACCCACAGCACCAGGCCGCCTGCGCTGGACAGCCGTGCGTCCCAGCCCCAACGCGGCCGGTAGCTGAAGCCGCTGCGGCGCAACGCGGGCAGCAGCACGAGAGCCTGCGCGACGATCCCCAACGTGGTGCCGATGCCCAGGACCAGCAGTTTCGGATCGCCCATGCGCACTGGATCGAGGCTGATCTCGCCGGGCGTCAGCGCGTAGGCACCGAGGACGAGCAGGACGACGACGTTGTTGAGCACCGGCGCCCACGCGAAGGCGCCGAACGAGCCACGGGTGTTGAGGACCGCGCCCAGCAGTGCGCCCAACCCGTAGAACAGGATCTGCGGGAGGAGAAGGTAGGCCAGCGCGGTGGCCAGCGCGGGGTTGGCGGTGGCGGACTGACCGCCGAGGTAGAGCCGGGTGAGCAAGGGGGCGGCGAGCACCGCGAGCGCCGTGCCGACCAGCAGCGCCGCGCCCGCGAGAGTGAGCAGCCTGCGGATGTAGGTCTCGCCGCCGTCGGCGTCCTCCCTCTGGGCGCGCACCAGGATCGGGATCATCACGCTGGTCAGGACACCGCCGAACAACAGCTCGTAGACGATGTTCGGCAGGGTGTTCGAGACGGTGTACGCGTCGTTGAGCACACCGACGCCGAGGACGCCGACAAGCACCACCTGGCGGAGGAACCCGGTGATGCGGCTGACGAGGTTGGCCACGGCCATGACACCGCTGGATCGGCCGATCGAGGTGGCGCGGGTGCGCGGGATCGGCGCGGTGTCACCGGTGCGCGACGGCGTCGCCGGTGGGTCGCCCTGCTGCGGTCCGGGCCACGGCCCGGCGACCATCGGCATCAGCTCGGTCGGGCCCTCGGGGAAGGTCCCTTCGGGGAGAGTCACAGCCGGTGGCGCGGCGGGGGAGGGCGCGGCAGCCGCTCGGTCGGGGGCACGTCCAGGTCGTCCGGCGTCGTGACGACCGGCTGCCGGGCCTGCGGCGCCGGGTGCACCGGCGGCACCGGCGGCCTGGACGGGGCGGCGTGGCTGGGCAACACCGGGTGCGCCTGGACCGGAGGGCCTGGCGACACCGGCGGCCCGGGCGGGGCGGCGTGGCTCGGCAGCATCGGGCCGGCCGGCTGCGCCTGCGCCGGGTTGGCGTGCGCGGTGTGGGGAGCGCGCGGCGTTGTCGTCGTGGGCGGCCGCGGGTGCGGCGGCGGCATATGGGGCAGCAGCGTGGGCGGCAGGGGCAGCCGGTCCGTCGGGCCGGTGGCGAGGTCCTCGGTCGGCGGCGGCGTCGGATCCACCCTCGCCGTCTGCCGCGCCTGGTCGCCGCGCACGCGCCGCCAGATCCGCCGGGCCGTCAGCACGACGAGGAGTGCGCCCGCGATCGCTGTCAGCCACGCGGTGATCGTGCCGTAGGCCGTCGAGCGCACCCGCAGGCGGCTCGGCGGACCCAGCGCGCCCCCTGCCGGAGTGCGCACCTCGGCCTCCACCGTGAACTGGCCTGCCCTGGTGACCTGCGCGTTGACCGAGACCTGGCGACGTCCGAGCGGGGGGATCTGCTGCACGTCGATCGGGGCGACCCGCAGTCCTGACGTGCCCACGATCTGGACGCGCACCCGCACGGTCACCGGAAGGGCGTTGGCGACGGTGATCGGGAGCGGGGCGTCGGAGGTCCCCAGCGAGTACGGGTTGGGGGGTTCGAGCACCCTGATGGAGTTGCGGACCGCGTCCACCCTGCTCAACTCGATCGAGGCCGCCGACTGCGCGTCGGTCGGCGAACCGCGGCGGGCGGCTGAGGCAGGCCGCAGCACCCCGAGGTCGAGCGGCGCGAACAGTTGGTCGGGCGTGATGCCGACGCCCGCGCCCGTGACGACGGCGGTGCGGAGGTCCGCGAGGTCGCGCACCGCGGCGGCGACACCGGCGATCGCCGCGCCGGAGATCAACGGCATCTCCACGGGCGGATCGGCCTGCACCGCCGGGGCCGCCGGGTTGACCCCGGCGAGGGTGTCGGTGAGCCCTGCGGGCGTCACCTCCCCTCCGGTGATCAGCGTGCCGACCGCGTCGAGGAGGTCGGCGGCGCCCGTGCCCTCGACCCGCCAGTTGTGCGGCGGGGCCACCACCAGCGGGGTGGCCGCCGTCGCGCGGAAGCTGAGCGCCCCGATGAGGTCCTGGCTGGCCAGTGGGCCGTCGTTGCCCGCGAGGGACTCGGCCGTCGCGGCCGCTCCGGGCTCCGGTGTCGTCGGCGTCCGCGACGGGCCCGTCGCCGCGCTGCTCAGCAGGGGGTCGGTGAGCAGCGCGGCCATCGGATGGCGGCGCCCGGCGAGGGGGACGACGCCGCTGCGGGCCTTCCCGTCGACGGAATCGGCCGACAACAGCAGCGACCGCCCGCCCGCCGCCTCGATGACGTCGAGGGTGGACGTGTCGACCAGGCCGTCGGCGGGCCAGACGACGTCGGTGGCAATCGCCGTCTGCAGCAGCGTCGAGAGGATCTGTCGGCCGGTGACGACGGCCTGCGAGGCGGTGTCGGTGAGGCCGCCCCGGCGGAGGGCGACGAGGTCGGCGTCGGCGTAGGGCAGCGCGACGACGCACCCGCCTTTCGCGACGGCCGTCAGTTGGGCGAGCCACTGCCCGGCCGCGGCGGCGCCTGCGCCCGCCCTCGGGACCCCGTCCGGCCCGAGGAACTGGTAGCCCTGGCTCATCACCGACGCGGTCTCCACGAGATCGGGATCGATCGCCAGGCAGACCGCCGACCGGACCGGCGAGCTGAGCGGAGCGCGCTGGGCCAGCGCTGCGACCAGGCCGCCCAGCCTGCCCGTCGGCGCGAAGGAGGCGGCGAGCGTGTCGTCGTCGAGCAGCACGGGCGCGCCGGGGATGGTGGAGAGCCGGTGCGGGACGTCGGCGATCGGGTAGAGGACCGTCAACGGGGCGGGCGCTGCGGTGCGCACCGGGCTGGTCGTGGCGCCCGGCAGCCCGAGCACCGGCAGCAGCATGCGCGCTGCGGCGAGCCGGGCCCGCGTACCCCGCGCGGGCGTGCCGTTGACGTTGACCAGCAGCTCGTCGACTCCCGTGGTGCCCAGCGCGAGGCCGGTCGCCGACGATCCGCGCAGCGGCACCGTCAAGTTCACCGCCACCTGTGCGCCCGGCTCCAGCACGTCCGCGAGCGGCGTGAACTGCGGGGCCGTGGCGTCGGTCGCGGCCGCGCCGTCCAGCGCGTCGCGGACCTGGCCCTCGGTGGTGAGCGGGTTGCTGCGCTGCACCCGGATCGCCAGATCGGTGACGGGGTCGAGGCCGTCGTTGCGCAGCGTGCCGATGACGGTGAGCGTCGTGGGCCCGTCGGCGGTGACGACGCGTGGGCTGACGTCGGAAAGCTCCAACCGCAGCCCACCGGGGGTGGCCGCCTCGGCGGGGCCCCCGAACAGCAGCGCGGTGAGGACCGCCACGGCGACCGCGGCAAGGGCCGCGACCGGCCTCACGCCGTGTCCTCCAGCAACTCGTTGGCCCTGCGGATCAACCGCCGCTCGTCCGCGTAGGCCAAGCGCGACTCCAGCTCGGCCAGTGGCACCCAGGCCACCTCGGAGACCTCGATGTCCTCGTCGGAGAGCTCACCGCCCGTCGCACGCAAGAGGAAGTGGTGCACGGTCTTGTGCACGCGGCGGTCCTCGGCGACGAACCAGAAGTCGATGGTGCCAAGGGGTGCGACCACGCTCCCGATGATTCCGGTCTCCTCCTCGACCTCACGCACCGCGGCCTGCTCCGCCGTCTCCCCCGCCTCGATGTGGCCCTTGGGCAACGACCACAGCAGCCGCCCGCGCCGGTCCAGCCTCCCGATGACGGCGGCCGTGCCGGACGCGTGGTCGACGACCAGCCCGCCTGCCGATGTCTCGTCCACCGTCCGCAGGCGGCGCCTACGGTCGACGGGACGGCCTCCGCGGCGCCCGCCCGAGCGGCCGCGGGAGGTTGACATGTGCCGATGGTAACGATGAGTGCATTCCCTGGTGGCTTCCCGCGCCCAGGACCGGTACGCGTTCGCCGCGCCCGACACGGGCGCCTAGACTGGCCCGCCGTGTCTGCCGCAGTCCCCACCGTTCCGTCTGATCTCGCGCGCGCCCAGGAGGATGCGGTGGTCGAGCTCGTGACCGTGCCACCGGTCGCGCAGGAGCTCGCCGACCGGTTCGCGGCGGCGGGGCACCGGCTCTACCTCGTCGGCGGCACCGTCCGCGACGCGTTGCTCGCGCGGCCGAGCACCGATCTGGACTTCACGACCGACGCCCGCCCCGAGGCCGTCCTCGCGATCGTCGACGGCTGGGCGAGCGCGGTGTGGGAAACCGGGATCGCGTTCGGCACGGTGGGGATGCGCCGCCAGGGCCTGATCATGGAGATCACGACGTTCCGGTCGGACGCCTACGACCGGGTCACGCGCAACCCCGTCGTCGCGTACGGCGAGACGATCGAGGACGACCTGCTGCGCCGCGACTTCAGCGTGAACGCCATGGCCGTGGAGGTCACGGGCGAGCACCGCTTCGTCGACCCGTTCGGCGGGCTCGCCGCGCTGGCCACGGGCGTGCTCGACACCCCGGCCACCCCCGAGGAGTCATTCGCCGACGATCCGCTGCGCATGCTGCGCGCCGCCCGGTTCGTCGCCCAACTCGGGTTCACGCCCGCGCCGCGGGTGCTGGCGGCGATGTCGGCAATGGCGGGCGAGCTGGCGCGGATCACCCCGGAGCGGGTGCAGGCCGAGCTCACGAAGCTGGTGCTCGGAGCCCACCCGCGGCGCGGGATCGAGCTGCTCGTCGACACCGGCCTCGCCGAGATCGTGCTGCCCGAGGTGCCCGCGATGCGGCTGGCGATCGACGAGCACATGCAGCACAAGGACGTCTACACGCACTCGCTGGTCGTGCTGGAGCAAGCGATCGAGCGCGAGACCGACGGCCCCGACCTCGTGCTGCGCCTCGCCGCGCTGCTGCACGACGTCGGCAAGCCCGACACGCGCCGCAAGGAGTCGGACGGGCGCGTGAGCTTCCACCACCACGAGGTCGTCGGTGCGAAGCTGGTGCGGCGGCGGCTGCGGGCACTGCGGTACCCCAAGGTGATCATCGACGACGTGGCGCAGCTGGTGTTCCTGCACCTGCGTTTCCACGGCTACGGCGGCGGCGAGTGGACGGACTCGGCGGTGCGCCGCTACGTCACCGACGCGGGCCCGCTGCTGTCGCGGCTGCACAAGCTGGTGCGTTCGGACAGCACCACCCGCAACAAGCGCCGGGCTGCTGCGCTGCAGCGGACCTACGACGGCCTCGAGGACCGCATCGCCGCCCTGCGGGAGCAGGAGGAGCTGGACGCGATCCGGCCCGACCTCGACGGCAACGCGATCATGGAGCTGCTCGGCATCCCGCCGGGTCCGCTGGTCGGGAAGGCCTACAAGCACCTGCTGGCCCTGCGCATGGACCAGGGACCGCTCAGCCGTGAGGAAGCGGCGGCCGAGCTTCGACGGTGGGCGGCGGAGAACGGCGTGGTGTGACGCGGGTCCGGCGCATCTGCATGTTGTGGATCACCAGACCCGCGGCGTACAGCGCGCTGGCTCCGCCGAACAGCCACGGCGCACGCCCGTCGGCGGGCGCGGCGAACGCGGCGATCGCCACCGCCCCGACGTAGCCGACGTTGAAGACGACGTCGTAGAGGGCGAAGATCCGCCCGAGCGAGCCGTCGGGTCCTTCGCTTTGCACGGCGGCGTCCGCACACAGTTTGACGACCTGACCCGCCAGTCCGATGACGAAGGCCGCGACGATCACCGTCGGCATGCTGAGCAGCAGCCCCAACGCCAGCTGCGTGACGCAGGCGACCGCCAGCGCCACCCGGATCGTCCACGCCCGCCCCCAGCGGTGCACCAGCCACGGTGTGACGAACGCGGCGCACAGCAGACCCGCCGCGGCGACCGCGACCGCCTCACCGATCCCGGGCAGGCCTGCGCGGAGCGGCCCGGCGTCGGTGAACGCGTAGCGGTAGAGCAGCAGCGTGAGCAGGGTGCTGATGCCGAAGGCGAGCCGGTGCGCGGCCAGGCCCGCGAACGAGGCGGCGATGGACGGGTTGGCGGCGACCGCGCGTCCGCCGTCGACGAAGCCGCGCAGCACGGCGGTCGCGGTGCTCGTCGGGCCGCCTGTCGTGTCGGGGCCGAGGCTGCGGCGAGGGAAGCGCGGCGCGACCAGCGCGGCCAGCAGCGGGCCGATCCCCGCGATGAGCGTCGTGATCGCCGACCCGGTGTTCCCCGAGCCGACCAGCAGCCGCAGCCCGATCGCGCAGACGGCGCCGAGTGCGGACATCCCCGCGCCCGCCGTGACCGCCAGCGTGTTGGCCTCGACCAGGTAGCGGCGCTCCACGACGTGGGGCAGCGCGACCGAGATTCCCGCGAGCACGAAGCGGCTGAAGCCGGTGACGGCCAGCGCGCCGAGAAAGAGCACCGGCCCCCCCAAGCCGGAGATGACCGCCACCGCCACCACGGCGACGAGGCCGACCCGCAGGGCGTTGGCGAAGATCAGCACCCGACGGCGGTCCCAGCGGTCCAGCAGCGTGCCGACAAACGGTCCGATGATCGAGTAGGGCATCAGCAGGACGGCCAGCCCTGCCGCGACGGCGAGCGGATCGGCCTGGCGCTCCGGGTTGAACAGCACCGCCCCGCCGAGCGCGGCCTGGAACATCCCGTCGCCCCACTGGGTGGCGAAGCGCAGTTCGAGCAGCAGGCGGTACCTGCGGACGCGCAGCAACCCCCACACGCCGAGCTGATCGGGTGGCTCCTTCACCGGGCGGGGTGCGGCGGATGGGACCGAGTCGGCACCCGCCGAAGGCTACGCGCAACATGCGGGTGCGACGATGGCCTGGTGGTGGACGACCGCTCGGGGGGACGCTCCGGTCACGACGTCGGAGTGACGCCAGGGAGCCTGCTGGTGGCGGCGCCCGCCCTGGCGGATCCGAACTTCCGGCGCACGGTCGTCTACGTCATCGAGCACCGTGACCGCGGCACGCTCGGCGTCGTGCTGAACCGGCCGGGCGAGGTGTCGGTGCGCGACGTCCTGCCCTCATGGGCGCCGCTGGCGACCCTGCCGAACGCCGTGTTCGTCGGCGGCCCCGTGGAAAGCCAGACCGCGCTCTGCCTCGCCGCCGTGCGGACCGGGCAGGACCCCGCGGCGTTGCAAGGGCTGGTCGGGGTGCGTGGGCCGGTCGCGCTCGTCGATCTCGACGCCGACCCGACCCTGCTCGCGTCGCGCCTGCGCGGCCTGCGCGTCTTCGCCGGGTACTCCGGGTGGGACGCGGGGCAACTGGACGCGGAGATCGGGCGCGGCGACTGGATCGTGGTGCCCGCGCTGCCCGACGACGTGCTGGCCGGGCACGACCCCAACCTGTGGGGACGCGTCCTGCGTCGCCAAGGGCCGCCGCTGGCGTTGCTGGCGACCTATCCGGCGGATGTGCGCCACAACTGACCGTGCGCGGAAACCGTTGCCCTGGCCACGGTTTCCGCGCACGAGCCGTCAAGCGTCCCGGCAGCCCGCGACCAGGTCGCAGCCCGCGCACGCGCCGCCGCAGCTCGCGGCGAACGGGGCCGGGGCGAACGGGTTCGGGGCGGGCGTGAGGGCGGCGGCGCGGTCGCCGACCAGCCCGCCCACCACCGTCATGCCGACGACGCCCAGCAGGCTCACCACCAGCACGACCCAGTCCAGCGCGGCGGCACCGCCACCCGCGAGCAACACGGCGCCCCCGACCAGTGCGACGACGCCTGCGGCGCCCACCGGCACGGCGGCGGCCCGGTTGCCCGCGACGAACTGGGTCTCCGAAGCGAGCGTCGCCGGTGTGCGGACACCGACCCACCGGTTACGCCGCAGTACCGCCCGCGCGCCGAGGACGGCCACGACGACCAGTGCGAGACCGGCGAGCACGAGCAGCGAACCGACGACGAGGCGGGCGGTGACGGGCACGGGTCAAGGGTAGGCGAACCCGCTCGTCGGACCCGGACCGGCGGCGTTACCCTGGTCATGTGGCCCGTCGACTTACCGGCACCACCGCGCCGTAGATCTCCGCACCGGCGCGGTGACCCCTCACGCCCCCCGGCGGAGGGGTTTTCTGGTTTCCGGGCCCGATTTCAGGAGTTGACATGAGCACCGACACGTCGTCTGCCTCGACCGCGGGGCCGAGCGATGGCGAGAGCCCGCCCTTTCGCTACGGCGCGGCGCTGGCGGCCGACATCGAGCGGCGCTGGCAGGACCGCTGGGAGCGGGAGGGTACCTTCCACGTGCCCAACCCGAGCGGGCCGTGGGCGAGTGAGATGCCCGCGGGCGAGAAGGTCTACCTGCTGGACATGTTCCCCTACCCGTCCGGCTCGGGCTTGCACGTCGGACATCCGTTGGGCTTCATCGGCACCGACGTGCTGGGGCGCTACCTGCGGATGACCGGCAAGACGGTGCTGCACGCCATGGGCTTCGACGCGTTCGGGCTGCCCGCGGAGCAGTACGCGGTGCAGACCGGCACGCACCCGCGCAAGACCACCGAGGAGAACATCCTGCGGTACAAGGCCCAGCTGCGACAGCTGGGCCTGGCCCACGACGAGCGCCGTTCGGTCGCGACCACCGACGTCGAGTTCTACCGCTGGACGCAGTGGATCTTCCTGCAGATCTACAACTCGTGGTACGACGGCTCACGCGCCCGTCCGATCGCCGCCTTGGAAGAGGAGTTCGCTTCGGGGGCGCGGCCGACGCCCGACGGTCGTGCCTGGGCGTCGCTGAGCGTGGCCGAGCAGCGTCGGGTGATCGACTCCTACCGTCTGGTGTACATGTCGGAGGCGCCCGTCAACTGGTGCCCGGGGCTGGGCACGGTGCTGGCGAACGAGGAGGTCACCGCGGACGGGCGCAGCGACCGGGGCAACTTCCCCGTGTTCCGGCGCAACCTGAAGCAGTGGATGATGCGGATCACTGCATACTCCGACCGCCTGGTCGCCGACCTCGACCGGCTGGACTGGCCGGACTCCGTCAAGGCCATGCAGCGCAACTGGATCGGCCGCTCGGAAGGCGCGCAGGTCCGCTTCCCGGTCGCGGGTGGTCATGCCGCCGACAGTGCCGTCGAGGTCTTCACCACCCGCCCGGACACGCTGTTCGGCGCGACGTACATGGTGTTGGCGCCCGAGCACCCGCTCGTCGATCAGATCGCGCCTGCGGCGTGGCCTTCGGACGTCGACCCGCGGTGGACCGGCGGCGCGGCGAGCCCGGCGGAGGCGATCGCGGGCTACCGGACGGCGGCAGCACGCAAGTCCGACCTGGACCGGCAGGAGAACAAGGACAAGACCGGCGTCTTCACCGGGGCCTACGCCGTCAACCCGGTCAACGGCGTCGATGTGCCGGTCTTCGTCGCCGACTACGTGCTGATGGGCTACGGCACCGGCGCGATCATGGCCGTACCCGGGCAGGACCAACGCGACTGGGACTTCGCTGTGGCGTTCGGCCTGCCGATCATCCGCACGGTGGAGCCGTCGGCGGGGTTCGAGGGCGAGGCGTTCACCGGCGACGGCCCGGCGATCAACTCCGCCAACGCCGAGATCAGCCTGAACGGGCTGGGCGTCGCCCCGGCCAAGCGCGCGATCATCGACTGGCTGGCCGAGAAGGGCGCAGGCAAGTCCGTCGTCCAGTACAAGCTGCGTGACTGGCTGTTCTCCCGCCAGCGCTACTGGGGCGAACCGTTCCCGATCGTCTGGGACGCCGAAGGGCCCATCGCGCTGTCGGACGACCAGCTGCCCGTCGAGTTGCCCGAGATCGATGACTACTCCCCGAAGAGCTACGACCCGAATGACGCCGACAGTGAGCCGGAGGCCCCGCTGTCGCGCGCGACGGAGTGGCTGAACGCCGGCGAAGGGCTAGTTCGGGAGACCAACACGATGCCGCAGTGGGCGGGCTCGTGCTGGTACGAGCTGCGCTACCTGGACCCGGACAACCACGACCGGTTCGTCGACGCAGGCGTGGAGCGCTATTGGATGGGCCCCTCGGGGCCTGGCGACACCGGCGGCGTCGACCTGTATGTCGGCGGCGTCGAGCACGCGGTGCTGCACCTTCTCTATGCGCGGTTCTGGCACAAGGTGCTCTACGACCTGGGGCACGTCAGCTCGGAGGAGCCCTTCCGGCGGCTGTTCAACCAGGGCTACATCCAGGCCTACGCCTACACCGACGCGCGGGGGACCTACGTGCCCGCCGAGGAGGTCGTGGAGACACCCGAGGGTGGTTTCACGTGGAACAACCAGCCCGTACGCCGTGAGTACGGGAAGATGGGCAAGTCGCTCAAGAACGTGGTGACGCCCGACGAGATGTGCGAGCGCTACGGCGCCGACACGTTCCGGCTGTACGAGATGTCCACCGGGCCGATGGAGGTCTCACGGCCGTGGTCGACACGCGACGTGGTCGGCTCGCAGCGGTTCCTGCAGCGGGTGTGGCGCAACCTGGTGGACGAGGCGAGCGGCGAGGTGCGCGTCACCGACGCCGAGCCCGACGAAGAGACCCTGCGCGCGCTGCACAAGACCATCGCCGGGGTGCAGCTCGACTACGTCGCCCTGCACTACAACACGGCCGCGGCGAAGCTCATCGAGCTGAACAACCACCTGACCAAGACCTACGGCGGAGTCGGGGTGCCGCGGTCGGTCGCCGAGCCGCTGGTGCAGATGATGGCCCCGCTGACTCCGCACATCGCCGAGGAGCTCTGGGCACGGCTGGGGCACCCGGGATCGCTGGCGCACGGGCCGTTCCCGATCGCCATCGAGCGGTACCTCGTCGCCGAGACCGTCGAGTACCCGATCCAGGTGAACGGCAAGGTGCGATCGCGCGTCGTCGTGGCGGCCGACGCCGTCGCCGAGGACGTCGAAGCGGCCGCGCTGGCTGACGCCAAGGTGGTCGAGCTGCTGGCCGGACGAGCGCCGCGCAAGGTGATCGTCGTGCCAGGGCGGCTGGTCAACGTGGTGGGCTGAGGCGCTGTGCCGCGGGTGCTGTGATGCGGGCCGCGGGGTGACGCTGCCGAAGTGACGCGGCCGGGGGTGACGCGGCGCTGTGAGGCGGGCGTCGTGCCGCGTCAGCGAGGGCGTCGGCCGGGTGGGCGAACGACCTCCCGCGCGATCGTCACGAACTCCGAGTGCGTGAGCCAGTCGTCCACGGCGTCGACGAGGGCGGTGGCGTCGGCGATAGCGCTCGCGGCCTCGCTCGGCGGAACCGAGTCTCCGCCTGCGGCCAGGACAGCCCGGTTGTGGAGCGAGCGCGCCAGCCGTCCGGCCTCTGGATCCAGCCCGCGCTCGCGGACCACGTGCCGGAGGAACGCGGTGACCAGCGCGGTCGGCTCGACGGGTGTCAGCCGGTCCAGCGCCTCCAGCGCGGCTTCCGCCGCGGCCAACGCCCCGCGGTGGGCGAGCCCGACCGCCTGGGCGGCGAACTGCGTCGTCGCGAGCAGATGCGCCGCGAACAGCTCCTCCCGTGCGCGGGCGATCCCGGTCGTCATGACACCCGCACTGCCTCAGCGGCCGCCCGCCGCAGCATGGGACTGTCCGGCTTGGTCCACTGCTCGGCACTCACCGGTACCGCGAGGACCGTGAGGCCCGACCGTTGCGCGTGCCGCCACAGCACGTCGTCCATCGTTCGCAACTCGTCCCACGGGGAACGCATGTCGTCCAGTACGACGATGAGCTCGACGTCGTCCTCCCCCGGCCCGTCCCCCTTCACCCACGAGCCGAAGAGATAGACGTGCTGCAGCCGGTCGCCGTAGAGCATCGCGAGGTCGACCGCCAGCGCCGCGGGGACGTCCTCGTCGTCGGGAGCCGGGTCGGGGTAGCGCTCCATCAACCGCGCAGCGGCCTCGGCGTCGATCAACTCCTCGTCGGCGAGCCACCGCAGCGCTCTGCGCCTGGACCGCGCGTCCCGGAAGCGGAACCACTGCTCCCGCAGCTCGGGGAACTCGAAGAGGGTGTCTTTGAACCGGCGGAACGCCCCGCGCCCCGCGATCGCCCGGTCCAGCAGCTCGGCCGCGCGGCGGTGGTGCACGCCTGCGACGAACTCGGCCATGTCGCGGTAGCCCTCGTGCGAGCCGACCGAGCCGATCAGGTGCCACCCCTCGACGTCTGGTTCGTGATCGAGCTGCGGCCGGATCGCCCCGTCCCCCGGGTTGATCCACCAGCTGATGTCCGGCGAATGGTCCTCCAGGGCCGCGCGCAGCTCGTCGAGGTCGAGCGACTCCGGATCGAGCATGCGCGAACTCTACTAAGAGCTACCGACAAAATGATGCTGCTCGCGTGTCGTTGCAGGTGATTCACGGACGCGTAGGACGATCTTGTCCGGCTGGTGGTTGTGGCGGCTCCGCAGAGGTTCGACGTCCCGCGAGAACACCACAGCTCGGCGAAGTCAGCCGCGGGCCGCTCGCGAAGCGCTTCACCGGAGTTGTCGTGTCCGTACGGGGCCCACTAGCTCGCGGTGCCGCGACGGCCGACTCGGCGTGTCGAGCCGCACGACTCACCTGGGCTGGGCGGTTCGGCGGCTCCCCACCCCCGCCGCGCCGCGATGGCCGACTCGCCGTGCCGAGACGACCAACACGCCGTGTCCAGCTGCACGACTCACCTGACTTGCCGTGCCGGGATGGCCGACTCGCCGTGTTCAGCTGCACGACTCACCTGCATCAGCCTTCCGCCGGGCGCAGGACCAGCTCGGTCAGGGCCGCGTCCGGTGGGGCGGTGACGGCCAACAGCACCGCACCGGCCACGGACTCGGGGCGCAGGTAGCGGCGGGGCTGGTAGGTCCCGCCCTCCTGCCGCACGACTCCCCGCTGCATGTCGGTGTCGGTCCGCCCCGGATGCACGGACGTGACGCGCACGCCGTGCCGCGCCTCCTCGGCGCGGAGCGCGTCGGCGAAGGCGCGCAGGGCGAACTTGCTCGCCGCGTACGACGCCCAACCGGCGTTGGCGATCAGGCCCGCCCCGGAGTTGACCAAGATCACCCGGCCGCGCGCCGCGCGCAGCGCGGGCAGCATCAGCCGGGTCAGCTCCGCGACCGCCACCACGTTGACGTCGAACTGCTGCCGCCACGTCGCCGCGGAGGTCTCGGCGACGGTGCCGAGCAGCCCGACGCCCGCGGAGTGCACCAGGACGTCGAGGCGGGAGATCCCCGCGACGGCCTCCGCGACGGCGCGCATGTCGGTCAGGTCGACCGGCCACGGGCGGGAGCCGGGCAGCTCGTAGGCGAGCTCCTGCAACACACCTGCGGCCCGGCCGCCGAGCAGAAGGTCGTGGCCGGGCGCCAATGCGCGCGCCACGGCGGCTCCGATTCCGCCGGATGCGCCAGTAATTAGCGCGAGCGGACGAAGATCGGGCTCGGTCACGGCGGGGCACTTTACGCGGAACGCGATCTCTATGCCTCGGGGTGGATCAACTCCGGCGCGCTGTCGGGTGTACTGAAGCGACAGTCAGCGCTCGCGCTCCCCCCGGATGAACGCCTCGACGGCATCGCGGGCGACGTCGTCGCCGTACTGCTCCGGCGGGCTCTTCATGAAGTAGCTCGACGCCGAGAGGAGCGGGCCGCCGATACCCCGATCGAGCGCGATCTTGGCGGCGCGCACGGCGTCGATGATGATCCCGGCGGAGTTGGGCGAGTCCCAGACCTCCAGCTTGTACTCCAGGTTCAGCGGCACGTCGCCGAACGCGCGCCCCTCGAGCCGCACGTAGGCCCACTTGCGGTCGTCGAGCCAGGCCACGTAGTCCGACGGGCCGATGTGCACGTTCTCGCGGCCCATGTCCCGGTCGACCTGCGAGGTGACCGACTGGGTCTTGGACACCTTCTTCGACTCCAGCCGTTCGAGCTCCTTCATGTTCAGGAAGTCCATGTTCCCGCCCACGTTGAGCTGCATCGTGCGGTCGAGCTGCACGCCGCGATCCTCGAACAGCTTGGCCAGCACGCGGTGCGTGATCGTGGCGCCGACCTGGCTCTTGATGTCGTCGCCGACGATCGGCACGCCCGTCGAGCGGAACTTCTCCGCCCACACCGGGTCCGACGCGATGAACACCGGCAGCGCGTTGACGAACGCCACGTGCGCGTCGATGGCGGCCTGCGCGTAGAACCGGTCGGCCGCCTCGCTGCCGACGGGCAGGTAGGCGACGAGCACGTCAGCGCGCGTGTCCCGGAGCACCTGCGCGACGTCCACCGGCTGCTCGTCGGACTCGGTGATCGTCTCCCGGTAGAACCGGCCCAGCCCGTCGAGGGTGTGGCCGCGCAGCACCGGCACGTCCAACGGGGGCACGTCGGCGATCTTGATGGTGTTGTTCTCGCTGGCGTGGATCGCCTCGGACAGGTCGCGGCCGACCTTCTTCGCGTCGACGTCGAACGCGGCCACGAACCGGATGTCCCGGACGTGGTACCCGCCGAAGTCGACGTGCATCAGCCCCGGTACGCGCGTGGCGGGGTCGGCGTCGGCGTAGTACTGCACGCCCTGCACCAATGACGACGCGCAGTTTCCGACGCCGACGACGGCCACCCTGACCTCGTTGCTGGGCTCACTCATTCCTCGGCTCCCTTCGGGCCCTGCTCGGACCGTTCGCTTTCGATCAGTTCGTTGAGCCACCGCACTTCGCGCTCGCAGGCGTCGAGCCCGAGTTGCTGCAGCTGCCTGGTGTAGCGGTCGATCTGCTCGCCCGCCTTGCTCAGTGCGGAACGCATGCCTTCGCGCCGCTCCTCCACGGCGCGCCTGCGCCCTTCGAGGATCCGCACGCGGGTCTCGGTCGGGGTCCGGGAGAAGAACGCCAGGTGCACGCCGAAGCCCTCGTCGTCCCACGCGTGCGGGCCGGACTCGGCGAGCAGTTCGTCCAGCCGTTCCTTGCCCTCCGCGGTGATCCGGTAGACCCGCCGCGCCCGCTTCGGCCGCGCCGCATCCGCAGGCTCCTGCTCCTCGACGATGAGGCCTGCGCGCGTGAGCCGCCGCAGGGCCGGGTACAGCGACCCGTAGGAGTAAGCGCGAAGTCCTCCGAGCCGCAGCACCAGCTGTTTGCGCAGCTCGTAGCCGTGGATCGGGGACTCGCGAAGCAGGCCGAGCAACGCGAGCTCCAGCACGGCCGACCTCCCCCAAAGGATGACGCGTCGGGACGCGATGTACCCGGCAAGTATATCGATTCGATACATCTGCGTATGCCGCCAAATGGCGCCGCCCCCCGGTGAAGGTCGGTTGCGGTGCCCCCCCGCGTACCCTGGTCGGGGTGCGCAGCCAGCGGCAGATGGTCGACTACGCCTTGCAGCGGCGTGCGCTGCTCGCTGACGTGCACTCGGGCCGCGTTGCCGTCGCGGAGGTGTGCGACGCGAGCCCTTATCTCTTGCGTGCCGCCCGCTTCCACGGCGAGCCCAGCGACGTCACGTGTCCGGTCTGCCGCAAGGAGCGGCTGACGCTGGTCTCGTGGGTCTTCGGCGAGAGCCTCGGTAACGCCGCGGGCTCCGCGCGCGCTGAACAAGAGATCGAGCAGTTGGCGAACCTCCATGCAGATTTTTCCGTGTACGTGGTGGAGGTGTGCCGCACTTGCAGTTGGAACCATCTGGTGCTGTCTTACGTCATGGGCACGGGTGACGCGCCCGCCGGGCGCCGACGCCGTACCGCAGCTGAGTGACCCCGCCTGTCGGCTCCCCACCGACATGACAGGCTGCACCCACGCACTACCGCCAGGAGGAGCGCGATGAGCGTCGGGCGAATTCCCCGGGAGGTCGACCGCTTAGGCGTGCCCGGCCACCAGGTTCCCCGCCCGGGCCTGCCCACCGTCAGGACACCGGTCAGGACCCAGCGGATGGCCACACCGACCATCCAACGTCCGCGTCCGGGCGGCCCGGGTGGTCCGCCGCTGCCCCCTGACGACCAGGTGCCCGGCGCATCCAGGCCGAAGCCACCCAAGCCGCCGCGGCGTCGTCATCGCCTGCGCAACTGGCTCCTGGTGGTGCTCGGCGTGCTGCTCGTCATCCCGCTGGTCGTCTTCGTGGTCGGCTGGATGGTCTTCAAGGTGCCTGCGATCGGTGATGACGGCATCGTCCAGACCGCCACCTACACCTTCGCGGGCGGCGAGCCGATCGCGGTCGTGCGGCCCAAGGACGGCAACGACAACAACATCAACCGCAACATCGTCACGATCGACAAGGTGCCCCAGCACGTGCGGCAGGCCGTGCTTGCGGCCGAGGACCGCAGCTTCTACTCCAACCCCGGCTTCGACGCGCTGGGCATTGCGCGGGCCGTCTACCACCAGATCACCGGCGGCGTCGGCGGCGGTTCGACGATCACCCAGCAGTACGTGAAGGTCTCCACGGGCCAGGACCAGGCCTCGTTGTGGCGCAAGTACAAGGAGATCATTCTCTCGATCAAGATCTCCAAAGAGCAGACGAAGGACCAGATCCTCGAGAACTACCTCAACACCGTCTACTTCGGCCGCGGCGCCTACGGCATCCAGGCCGCGTCGCAGGCGTACTTCGGCAAGGACGTCGGACAGCTGTCGGTCAGCCAGGGCGCGATGCTCGCGGGCATGATCCAATCGCCGTCCGTCCTGGATCCGGTGAAGAACCCCGCGGGCACCACGATCCGCTGGAACTACGTGCTCGACCAGATGGCGGCCGGAGGTTTCATCACGCCCGCCGAGCGCGGCCAGCAGGCGTTCCCGAGCGACGTGCTGCAGCAGGCCCCCCTGGCAGGCGGTGTCCCCGACGACGACCGCTACCACATCTACGAGCGCGCCGAGGCCGAGATGAAGGCCAACGGCATCTCCCAGGACGAGATCGACACCGGCGGGCTGACGGTCACCACCACGATCGACTCCGCCCGGCAGAAGGCCGCGGTCGACGCCGTCACCAAGGTGATGAAGGGCCAGCCTGCCAACCTGCGCAGCGGCCTCGTCTCGGTCGACCCCCGCACGGGTGCCATCCAGGCCTACTACGGCGGTTCCAACGGGCCGGGCATCGACTACGCGGGCGACGCCGTGACCCGGCCGCCCGGCTCGACGTTCAAGCCGTTCGTCGTCGCCGCTGCCCTGCAGAACGTCACGGGGTTCGGCCTGGGCACCCAGTACGCGGGCACGTCGCCCATGGTGATCGCGGGCACGAAGGTCGCCAACTCCGACGGCGACAGCTGCGACCAGTGCAGCGTCATGTCCGCGATGACGAAGTCGACCAACACGGTCTTCTACCAGATCGCGGTGCAGGTCGGCGCCACCAACGTCGCCCAGACGGCGCATAACGCGGGCATCCCCGCGAACCTCCTGCCCGACCCCACCGGCGGTATCTCCCTCGGGGACAAGCCCGTCCACGTCATCGACATGGCGTCCGCGTACGGCACGTTCGCGGCCGACGGCCAGCGCTACGACCCGCACATCGTGCAGAAGGTCACCGCGGCCGACGGACGCATCCTGCTCGATCACGGCGCCAACCCCGAAGCCGCGCAGCCGGTGTTCCCGCAGCAGTTGGCGCGCAACGTCACCGAGTCGATGCTCGATGTGCCGACTTCATCCGGCTTCGCGCTCGCCGATGGCAGGCTCGCCGCGGCCAAGACCGGCACCAACCAGCTCGGCGACACGCGCGACAACCGCGACGCATGGACGGTGGGCTACACGCCGTCCCTGTCCACCGCGGTGTGGGTCGGCACCGACAAGAGCGATCCGATCCGCACGAGGTCGGGAGCGGTGGTCTACGGCCGCACCCTGCCGGGCCCGATCTGGCAGCAGTTCATGAACTCCGCTCTCAAGGACGCGCCCAAGGACAGCTTCTCCCCCTACGCGCCGCTCGGCACCCCCGCCTACGCCAACAACGACCCCTCGGGCTCCTCGAGCGGGTACTCCTCCGGCACGCCGACGACGTCGCCTGACGCGACCAACGACAACAACGGCGACAACAACGGGGATAACAACAACGGCGACAACAACAACGGCGGCAACAACAACAACGGCGGCAACAACAACAACGGCGGGGACAACAACAACGGCGGCAACAACAAGAAACACGACAAGAAGCACGGCAACAGCAACAACCAGAACGCCGTCTTCGTCCTGCCCGCCGCAGCAAACAGCGACAAGTACCGCTCCGTCGCCGGGTGACCAGCACGGAGGCGCCGCGCGACCCGTTCGCTGAGCGGGTGGTCCCCACGTGGACCGAGCCGCTCGCGGCGTCGGCCAGCCGGGTCATCGGAGGTCCGCTGGGCCGCCACGCGCTGGTCGGCCGCAGCCTCTTCTGGACCCCGCTGCGGGTGCTTCTGCTGCTCGCCGTCGTCACGCTCGCGGGGGGATGGCTGGGCAAGGCCGCGTGCCTGCAGTCCTATCCGACGAGCGGCGGCCCTGCCCTCGACTGGCGCGACAACCGTCAGTACGTGGCGATGTGCTACTCGGACACGGTCCCGCTCTACGGGATCGAGGGCCTTTCCGCGGGCAACGTCCCTTACCGGGACCCGTGGTACGAGAACCAGGGCACGCCAGAACAACAGGTCCGCTACATGGAGTATCCGGTGCTCACCGGCTTCTTCCAGTACGTCAACGCGCGACTGACCGACGCCTACGACTGGCTCGCCGCACGACTGCCGCTGCCCGCAGCGCTGCCCGTCGTCGTCTACTTCGACATCACCGCGGGCTTCCTGGCGATCGCGTGGCTCGTGGTCGTGCGCTGCGTGCGCGGGCTGCGCAGGGTGCGGCCGTGGGACACCGCCCTCGTGGCCGTTTCGCCGCTGGTCATCGTGCACATCTTCACCAACTTCGACGCGCTGGCCGTCGCCTTCGCCACCGGCGGCATGCTCGCGCTCGCCCGCCGAAAGCCCTGGCTCGCAGGCGTGCTGCTGGGCGTCGGCGCGGCATTCAAGTTCTACCCGCTGCTGCTGCTCCTGCCCGTTGTGGTGGTCGCGCTGCGACGGCGGCAGCTCGCGCCTGCGGTGGCGACCACCGTGGGCGCCGTGGCCGCGTGGCTCGCCTGCAACCTGCCTGTGGCGTTGCTGTGGCCCAGCGGCTGGTGGGAGTTCTTCCGGCTCAACCAGACGCGGCCCGCGGATCCCGACTCGCTCTACTTCGTCGTCAGCTACTTCACCGGCTGGTCGGGCTTCGACGGCACCCTTGCCGACGGGCAGACCCCGGTTGTGCTCAACGCGGTCGTGGCCGTCCTGTTCGTGCTCGCGTGCGTCGGCATCGCCGCATTGGGGCTCTTCGCGCCGCGCACGCCCAGGTTCGCGTCGTTGGCCTTCCTCGTCGTGGCGGCGTTCCTGCTGGTCAACAAGGTCTGGAGCCCGCAGTACTCGCTGTGGCTCGTGCCGCTCGCGGTGCTCGCGCTGCCGAGGTGGCGGCTGTTGCTGGCTTGGATGACGATCGACGCGCTGGTCTGGGTGCCCCGCATGTACTACTACCTCACACCGGCCAACAAGGGCTTGCCGCCGGAGTGGTTCCTGGGTGCCGTCGTGATCCGGGACGTCACCGTGGCCGTGCTCGCGTTTCTCGTCGTCCGGACGATTTTGCGGCCCGAGACCGACAGCGTGCGGGAGCTGGACGTCGAGGACGACCCCGACTGGCCCGTCGACGTGCGGGACCGGGTCACGCAGCACGCAGGCGCCGCACCAGTTTGAGGCCCGACCAGCTCGCGTCGATGGCGCAGACCTTGACGTCGACCCAACCCAGCGGCAGCGCGTGGTCGCGCACTCCGTTCTCCGTGAGGTCGGTCGGCTCGCCGGAGCTGCGCTTGAGCCAGGCCACCCAGACGGCGCCGCGCTCCGTGCTGCGGTCGACCGCCGCAGGCCAGCGACGGCGAAGGGTCGCGGTGTCGGGGCAGAACAGCAGCTGGACCTCGTAGCCCGGTCGGCCCGCGCGAACGTCGTGGGGCGCGTCGAGGACGAACCCGGCGGGCGCGCCGAGGACGAGCGTGCGGCTCGTCGGCGTGATCCCGAGCTTGCGCGGCAGCGGCGTCCCCGAGTACCCGGCGGTCATGGGCGTGACGGTAGGGCAGCACGCGCCGTCAGACGTGCAGGCGCCACAGCAGGACGCCGCCGACCGATTCGGGAATCGTGCCGGTCAGCGCCTCGGTCTGCGCCCGCAGCGCGTCGAAGTGCGGGGACGGCCCGAGCACGGCCGCGCACGCCCGCCACTGCGCCACGTCGCTGCTGAAGGCCGCGCGGATGTCCGGCGTCACCGGACGCACCCGCCCGTCGGCCGCTACAGCCCGCAGCAGCACGCCGCTGCGGCTGGGCGGCCCACCGATGTAGGCGTGGCCGTCGGCGGCGGGCCCGATGAAGTAGCCGCCCGGCATCGCGAACGCCATGCCCGACGCCTCCTGCCAGAGGAGGGGGTCGGTCGCGTCCGGCGCGGGGAACGGCAGCACGAGCACACTTCCGCCGGGGCACAGCTGCGCGGCGGCCGAGGTGAAGAAGGCGGGTACCGCCGGTGCGTCGACGCCGGGCAGTGGGGCGGGCAGAAGGGGGATCAGGGCGAGCACCACGATCGTCGTCGCCACGATCCGCGTCGACCGCCCGGCGTCCCGCAGCGACGTCAGCGCGAACGCCAGCCCCGCGCCCACCAACCCGGCTGTGAACAGCGCCAACCTGTTGGGAATGGCGTGCTCGAATCCAGGCAGCGCCGCGAGCCAGTTCCAGGGGAGGGCGATCACGGTGGTCCGCCCGCCGATCCGCAGCCGCTCGCCCATCGCCAGCATGGCGACGACGAACGCGAGGAGCAGCGGTATCCGCACCCGCTCGCGGCGGCCGAGCAGTACGAGTGCCGCGGCCGCCACGACGAGCAGCGGCCAGCCGAGGTACCCGCCGCGCTCCTCGGGGCCGCCCGGGAACACCGCCGACTCGGCGGCGGCCACGCCAGGGGTGAACAGCTGGCGCGGAGTGGGCACGACATAGTTCGCGAGGTCGATGCCGAAGTACGACACCGCGAACGGGCTGCCCGTCTGCTGCAGCGGCCCGACGAGCTGGAACGCCAGCAGCGGGCCGCCGAGCACGGCGAAGACCCCGAGCGCCACCCCGGCCTGCGCAAGGAAGCGGGGCAAGCGCTGTCGTGCGCTGCGCGGGTGCGAGACCGTCAGCGCCACCAGGATCAGCGCGACGACGAGGCCTGCGTCGAACAGCACTTCTTCGCCGATGAGCAGCTGCGCCGCCGCGGTGAGGCCCAGCAGCACGGCGGTCCGCCACTGCGGCGCGTCCGCGACGGCCAGGCGCACCCCGAGCAGCACCAGCACCGGGGCCAGCACGTCGAGGACGAGATCGGGATGGCCGAGCGCCTGCGCGACGATCGCGGGCGAGAACCCGAAGACCCCGCCACCGAGCGCCGCGGGCAGCGTGGCGGCGCCGAGCGCCCGCAGCGCGGCGAACGCCGCGGTGGCCGAGCTCGCGAGCCCGACCGCGATGACCACGGTGACGGTGGCGAGCCCGCCGCGCGCGGCCGTGACCGGCGCGAACAGCAGCGCGGGCAGCGCCATGCCGTTGTTCCACATGAGGTTGACGCCGAACGGCGCGTTGAGGGCGGCCGCGTACAGCGGCACCTGCTGCCCGCCCAGCGCGTGCGGCGTCCAGGTGAACAGCCACGAGAACAGGACCGCGTCGGGCTGGTTCAGCGCGGTGAGCCGTCCACCGAGCGGTGTCCACCACGACCCCGTGACCCACAGCGCCAAGCCGACGTACGCCACGACGGCGACGGGGGGCCCTGCGTGACGTCTCACGGAACGGGCACGGCCCCCGAGGGGACGAGGTTCGGCGCGCTCCGCGCCGCCAACCGGTCGCGGCCCGCCAGCACCACGACGAACAACACCGCGAGCAACGCCGCCCGACCCCACACGCCGAGCGCCACGAGCTGGCCTGCGAACCCGGCCGCGACATCGCCGCCGATCCCGACCTTCATCGCGTAGAACCAGCGGAACACTCCGACGTCCATGCAGATGTCGGCCACCATGTAGGCCAGCACCCACCGCCACGGCACCGCGAGCAGCACGAAGAACGGCACCAACCACAGCGTGTACTGCGGGGAGTGCACCTTGTGCAGCAGCAGAAAACCGCAGAGCATCGCGGCGCTGACCGCAACCCACGGGTAGAAGCCGTCGCGGCGGTACCGCCACCAGCCGACGCCCAGTGCAACAACGAACGAGGCGATCACCAACGTCGGCGACAGCCAGCTCACCCAGTGCTGGAACGCCTCGTTGGTGGGCTCGGAGTCCGGCCGGAAGCCCCAGAACCAGATCGAGTTGGTGGTGAGGTCGACCTTGCGCAGCTCCTGGAAGGTGAACGAAGCGCGCCACCCGGTGTAGCCGACGATCGCGAACGGGACGTTGACCAGCACGACCGTGGCCGTGGCCACCAGGGCCACCCGTGCGGCACCCCACCAGTCGAACCGGCCCGGCCGGGACGCGGTGAGCACGTAGAGCATCAGCGGCGCGACGAACGCCCCCGGGTAGAGCTTGAACGCGAAGCCGAGCCCCAGCAGCACCGCGGCGAACACGGCCCGCTGCCGCGCCGGACGGTCGGTGCGCCACCCGTGCATCACGAACACCGCGGCCACTGCGCACGCCACCACGGGCAGGTCCCAGTTGTGGAAGGCGTAGAGGAACAGTGGCGGGCCGAGCGCCCACACGAGCGCGCGCCACCGCGCCAGCCGCCCCAGCATCCAGCCGGTGAGCAGGCCGAACGGGGCCATCAGCAACGCCGAGTAGAACAGGAACTGACCGTCGTCGTGGGCGAACACCGCCCCGGCCCACATCAGCATCCCGGTGAGTACGGGGTACTCGACCGCACCACCGGTGAGCTTGCTGTCGGGGGGCGGGGTGATCGCGCCGTGGATATAGGGGAAGACGTGCTTGTCGATGTCGCGGCCGAGCCAGAGGTACTGGATGTCGGAGTAGCAGAGGTCGCGGTCGATGCGGATGTCGTAGTCGGGCGTGGTGCGGCCCTGCGCGTCGAAGTCCGGCCCGACACAGCGCGCCTTGCCCATGTAGGACAGCACGAGCATGGCCCCGGTGAGCAGCACGATCACCGCGACGACCGCGCGGGCCGACAGCGCGGGATGAGCCGGTTTGCGCGCGTTGTCGCTGCCCGTGTCGGCGACGTCCGCGGCCTGTTGACCGGGGATGACGGGACTGACGGGCTCGGGCGCAGTGACGTCCGCAGTGACGTCCGCAGCGATGTCGTCCGCCGTGGTCTCATCCGCCGTGGTGTGGTCCGCAGTGGTGTCGTCCGCCGTGGTGTCGTCCAGGGTCTCGCCGCGTTGAACAGGGGTGCCGTGCACGTCGCTACGGGTCACGGCGCGGTCCGGGCGGCGAGCCCTTGCCTGCGGCGACCGCGCTTCCCGAGAGCCGTTCGCGGAGGAAGGTGATGTCGGCGGCCTGGCCCTCGGCGGGTGTCTCGACGACGACGGGCGCGTCTGCGGCGGCACACACGGCTGCGAGCTGCGCGGGCTCGATCGTGCCGTCGGCGATGTTGGCGTGCCGGTCGCGGGCCGAGTCGAACTCGTCGCGGGAGTTGTTGAGGTGGACCAGGTCGATCCGGCCGGTGATCGCGCGGGCCCGTTCCACGACGTCGGCAAGATCCTCTCCAGCGGAGAACGCGTGGCAGGTGTCGAGGCAGAAGCCCACGCCGAACTCGCCCACCGCGTCCCATAGCCGGGCCAGCGCGTCGAACTTGCGCGCCATCGCGTTCTCGCCGCCCGCGGTGTTCTCGATGAGGATCGGCACGGGGAAGCCGCCCTCCTCCTGTTGGCGGGCGAGGAACTTGCGCCAGTTCTCGACGCCCTGGGCTGCGTCTTCGCCCTGCGTGACGTGCCCGCCGTGCACCACGAGCCCGATCGCTCCGAGCAGCGCTGCGCCCTCGGCGTGCTGAGCGACGATCTTGCGCGACGGGATGCGGATGCGGTTGTTGAGCGACGCCAGGTTGACCACGTAAGGGGAGTGCACGACGACGGCGAGCTCGCCGCTGCGCAAGGCCTCGGCCTGCGGGTGGACCGGAGGCTTCTTCCACCCCTGCGGATCGGAGAGGAACATCTGCACGATCTCGGCGCCGCGCTCGGCCGCGGAGACGATGGGGTCGTCCTCGCGCACATGAGCACCGATGAGCATGAGTGCAGCGTAGTGGCGACCCCCGACAGAATCGTGGGACGGTCGGTGTGTTGCGGCAGGCTGTTGCTCTTCGGGCCCCGAGTCGCGGGCGGGCGTCGGTCGTGGCCCGGGCGTCCGGGGTGCGCAGACCCGCTGGTAACCTCGTAGTTCGCACCTACGCACAGCGGTCCCCTGAGCGCTGGTTTTGTCGGGGTGCGGTGAGAACCTCCTGTCACGGATCGCCCGTGACCGTTCCAGTCCATAGGAGGTGAGTGGTTCTCATGCGTCATTACGAGCTGATGGTCATCCTCGACCCCAGCCTTGACGAGCGCACTGTGACGCCGTCGCTGGAAACCTTCCTCAACGTCATCCGTACCGACGGAGGAAGTGTCGAGAAGATCGAGGTGTGGGGCAAGCGTCGCCTCGCCTTCGAGATCAACAAGCATGCGGAGGGCATCTACGCGGTCCTCGAGGTCGCGTGCGAGCCCGCCACGGTCCAGGAGCTCGACCGGCAGCTGGGGCTCAACGAGTCCGTGCTGCGGACGAAGGTGCTGCGCCGCGAGCCGAAGCGCGTCGCCGCGCCTGCCGCCGCGAGCTGAGGCCACGATGGCAGGCGAGACGCTCATCACCGTCGTCGGCAACCTCACCGCCGATCCCGAGCTCCGGTTCACCCCGTCGGGCGCCGCGGTCGCCAACTTCACCGTCGCGTCCACCCCGCGCAACTTCGACCGCCAGTCCGGCGAGTGGAAGGACGGCGAGGCGCTGTTCCTGCGCTGCAACGTGTGGCGGCAGGCGGCGGAGAACGTCGCCGAGACGCTCACCCGTGGCATGCGGGTCATGGTCTCGGGTCGGCTCAAGCAGCGGTCCTACGAGACGCGTGAAGGCGAGAAGCGCACCGTCGTCGAGCTCGAGGTCGACGAGGTCGGGCCCTCGCTGAAGTACGCCACCGCCAAGGTCAACCGCGTCAGCCGGGGTTCCGGTGACGGCGGGTTCGGCGGCGGTGGCGGCGGGGGCGGCTACAGCGGTGGCGGCTCCGGCGGCGGTGGCGCAAGCGCCCCGTCCGACGACCCGTGGGGCTCTGCCCCGCCCGCCGGAAGCGGTCCTGCCGCCGACGACGAGCCCCCCTTCTGAACTCTCTCTCCGGGCCCACCCGCCCACCCTCTTGAGGAGCACCACCATGGCCAAGCCCGTCCTGCGCAAGCCCAAGAAGAAGGTGTGCGCGTTCTGTAAGGACAAGGGTCAGTACATCGACTACAAGGACACCGGTCTGCTGCGGAAGTTCATCTCCGACCGCGGCAAGATCCGTGCACGCCGCGTCACCGGCAACTGCCGCCAGCACCAGCGGGACATCGCGATCGCGGTCAAGAACTCCCGCGAGGTCGCCCTGCTGCCCTACACCTCGACCGCCCGATAGGAGGAGGGTCATGAAGATCATCCTCACGGCCGACGTCGCCAACCTCGGCGCGCCCGGTGACGTCGTCGAGGTCAAGGACGGCTACGGCCGCAACTACCTGCTGCCCCGCAAGCTGGCCATCGTCGCCACCCGTGGCGCCGAGAAGCAGGTCGAGACGATCAAGCGCGCCCAGCGGGCCCGCCAGATCCGCGACCTCGGCCACGCCAGGGAGGTGGCGGGCGATCTCGACAAGCTCACCGTCACGGTCAAGGCCAAGGCGGCGGGCGACTCTGGGCGCCTCTTCGGCTCGGTCACCGCGGCCGACGTCGTTGCGGCGGTCCGGTCCGCGGGCGGCCCCGTGCTCGACAAGCGGGCCGTCGAGGTGTCGGGCCAGATCAAGACGGTCGGCACCCACCCGGTCACGGTCCGGCTGCACCCCGAGGTCACCGCGCAGGTGGCGGTCGACGTCGTCGCCAGCTGAGCTTTCGTCCCTGCCGACGGGCGGGACACGAGCGCCGAGAGAGCGCCCGTGTCCCGCCCGTTTGCTATGTGGTGGGGGCGGCAGGGCCGGGTGCAGGCGACCCGTCACGACTACGGAGAGTGGCCACAGGCCAGCGTGCTCTCCGGGTCGTGAGCCGAGCGGCCCGGCTACAGGGACGACGCGAGCGAAGATACTGTCCGGACCCCGAGATGCGCCGAATGAGCGGTCGAGAGCGCCGTGCGGACAGGGCGTACCGGCCACCGCGACACGCCGGAAAGCGGCCGTTCCGGCGTGTCGCTCCCCAACGTTGTCCACATCCTGTCTACTGGCACTGACCAGCGAAGAACGCTGATCGGAGTCAGTTGTCCACACTGCATCCACAGGTCCGTCCCGCGTGTCCGGCCGGTCCTCCCCAGGCCGTACACAGGCTTTGCACAGGGGTGGTTGGACAGGGCCTCCCGCGATCCCTAACGTCCGCGCAAGGTGCCAGGATCCCGGCCCACGGCCGTCCGGCGTTCACCGGAGCTTAACCCGAGGACAAGCCGGGCATCGCAAGCGAATCGAACCGATGTTCGATACAATGGAAGTGGGGGGTGACGCTGCGTATGGCACAGCCTGATCTTCGTGCGCCGGAGGCGGGGCGGCCGCGCCCCATCCGGTCCGCGGAAGGTGCCGATCCGAGCGGGACGTTCGACCGGCAGCCGCCGCAGGACCTCGCAGCGGAACAGTCGGTGCTCGGCGGCATGCTGTTGAGCAAGGACGCGATCGCCGACGTCGTCGAGGTGCTGCGCCCCGACGACTTCTATCGTCCCGCCCACCAGACCGTCTACGACTGCATCCTCGACCTCTACGGTCGGGGTGAGCCCGCCGACGCCGTCACCGTCTCGGCGGAGCTCCAGCGCCGCGGCGACCTCATCCGGCTCGGCGGCGCGCCCTACCTGCACACCCTGATCGCCACGGTGCCCACGGCGGCCAACGCGGCGTACTACGCCGAGATCGTCTCCGAGAAGGCGATCTTGCGCAGGCTGGTCGAAGCGGGCACGCGCATCGTCCAGCTGGGCTACCACGGCGACCAGGGCGCCGAGATCAACGACGTCGTCGACCGCGCCCAGGCCGCCATCTACGACGTCACCGAGCGCTCCACCAGCGAGGACTACGTCGCCCTCGAGGAGCTGCTGCAGCCCACGATGGACGAGATCGACGCCATCGCCTCCCGCGGCGGCGTGGCGCTGGGCGTCCCTACCGGGTTCGCCGACCTCGACGCCGCCACCAACGGCCTGCACCCCGGTCAGATGATCGTCGTGGCGGCGCGGCCGGGACTCGGGAAGTCGACCCTCGGCCTGGACTTCGCCCGCTCCTGCTCGGTCAAGCACGGCCTCACCAGCGCGGTGTTCTCGCTGGAGATGAGCAAGTCCGAGATCGTGATGCGCCTGCTGTCGGCCGAGGCGCGCATTCGCCTGGCCGACATGCGCGCGGGCCGGATGAGCGACGACGACTGGACGCGCATGGCCCGGCGGATGAGCGAGATCAGCGAGGCGCCGCTGTTCATCGACGACTCGCCCAACCTCACGCTGATGGAGATCCGGGCCAAGGCGCGGCGGCTCAAGCAGCGCCACGACCTCAAGCTCGTGATTCTCGACTACCTGCAGCTGATGACGTCCGGGCGCAAGGTCGAGTCACGCCAGCAGGAGGTGTCGGAGTTCTCCCGGCAGATCAAGCTGCTGGCCAAGGAGCTCGAGGTGCCGGTGGTGGCGATCAGCCAGCTCAACCGCGGCCCCGAGCAGCGCACCGACAAGCGTCCGATGCTGTCGGACCTGCGCGAGTCCGGCTCGATCGAGCAGGACGCGGACATGGTGATCCTGCTCCACCGGCCCGATGCCTTCGAGCGCGACGACCCCCGCGCGGGCGAGGCCGACCTGATCCTCGCCAAGCACCGCAACGGCCCCACCAACACGATCACCGTGGCCCACCAGCTGCACTACAGCCGCTTCGCCGACCTCGCGAACTCCTGACCCGGCCCGTAGAGTCTCAAAGTTCTTGGCCAGTTCTCATAGATCTTGGCCACCGTCTGGCCAGTGGCCACGGTGGTGAGACTTTCGGTATTTCGACGGCCCTCGACACATACACACCATCGACGCGGTGCACGATGCCGACCTCCTGCGACCACTGGTCCAGGCCTGTGACCTGGTGCTCTGTACGGCAGACGGTGTCGCGGTCCGCCGCGTGGTCGGACATCTGGCCAGACGAGCCACCCGCACCGCCGTATGGCCTGCG
>DASWUV010000318.1:0-2062 GCA_036401495.1 Pseudonocardia sp.
AGTAGCCCGCGTCGGGGTAGCCCACCCGCCTGCCGACCTCCCTGACCGGCAGGGCCGTGCCCGCGAGCAGGCGCCTGGCCTGCACCATCCGCCGGTCGACGATCCACTCCTGCACAGTGCGGCCGGTGCGCCGCCGCACCGTGGTCGTCAGATGGCCCGCGGACACGCTCAGCTCCCGCGCGACGTCGCGCAGGGAGAGCGGCTGCGGGTAGCGCTGCTCGATGACGGCGAACACCTCGGCCAGCAGCGGTTCGCGGTTGAGCCTCAGGTTGTCCACGACGTCGGCGGCGAGCCGGGACACCTCGACCAACAGCAGCGTGAGGTGGGCGAGGGCGGCCTCGCGGTAGCCGTCGGCCCGCTCGTCCAACTCGCGGGCGAGGGTCGTGATGCGCGCTGTCCACTCGGGACGGGATGCGGGCGGCACCGACAGCCGCAGCGCCCCCGACGCGCGGCCGCGGACGAACGGGAACAGCAGCGGATGGGCGCGCCAGGCCAGTGCCGAGCCCGGGACGTCCTGGCCGAGGGCCTCAGCGGTGAACGACACCGCCAACCCGCGGCTGTGCGGCGGTGGGGGCGCCAGGTCGAACGGCCCCATGATGTCGCCGGGAGCGATCACGAACAGGTCGCCCGCTTCGATCGGCCAGACCTGTCCGCCGGTGCGCAGCGAGCCGCTCGCCGTCTCGAAGTAGGTGAGCACCGGGAACTCGTGGGCGTGGGTCATGCGGCCCTGCTCGACCGGTGGTCCCGCGTGGTCGAGGTGCCACACCGCGACGGGCAGCTCGCCAGGCGACGGCGCGAGCGCGTAGGTGGGCGGGAGTTCGCCGCCGGAGTCGACGCGTACGGTCCGCACCGCAGGATCATCCCACTGTTGCCAACGATCCGACAGTCTGAGCAGCTCAGTGGTAGTCCATGCTGCTCGTATGGACGAAAAAACCTCACACCCGGCGACGGAGCACGCCTTCGTGCCCGGCCTCGGCCGCACCGCGCTGACCCCGCTCTACGATCTCGCGACCCGGTTCCTGGGTCTTTCGGGCCTGTTCACGGAGATGACCAGGCTGGCCGAGGTGCGCCCCGGCCAGCGGGTGCTGGACGTCGGCTGCGGCACCGGCAACCTGCTGCTCACGCTCGGGCGCAGCCGACCGGGCGTCGAGCTGGCGGGCCTCGACCCGGACGCCCGCATGCTCGCCCGCGCGGAGCGGAAGGCCCGCAGGGCGGCCGTGCCGGTGACGTGGCGGCGCGGCTACGCGCAGGAGCTGCCCTTCCCCGACGGCGCCTTCGACCGGGTCTTCTCCAGCTTGATGCTGCACCACCTCGAACCGGACGGGAAAGCGGCGCTGCTCGCACAGGTGCGCAGGGTGCTTCGCCCGGACGGGATGTTGGTGCTGGCCGATGTCGACGGGCACGGCGCGATCCACGGGCACAGTCCGCTGTCGCGGCGGATGGCGCGCTCCGACCTCGTCCGGGACAACGCGGGCATGGTCGAGCGGGTCGCGGCGGCAGGCTTCGCGGTCGAGCCGCTGACGACCTACCGGCTGCGCCTCGGCACGATCACGATCGTCCGCGCGCACAACTAAGCCTGCGCGCTCGGCTCTTGCGACGCGGTGACGCCGCCCTTACCCGACCCGAACACTGCCCGGCAACCATGGCGGCATGCGAACTTCTTTCCTCGTCGGTGTGCTCGCCGCGGCCGCGGTGGCGGTCGCCGGATGCAGCAGCCAGCCCGCCACCGGGGCGCCTGCCCCGACGAGCGCCCCGTCCGGTGCGCCGCATGCCAAGGCCGCTGCCCAGGGCAAGGGCGTCCGCGGCCAGATCACGGCCGAGACCGGCTCGACCTGGACGGTCATGACGGCGAAGGGGCGGGCGTTCACCGTGACCCTCAACCCGCAAACGGCGTTCGGCACCGCGGCTTCGCCCGGCGCCGCGGCCCAGTTCCCCGTCGGCACGACGGTCCGCGTGGTCGGGTCCCGCACCGGCACCACCGTGACCGCCACCCGGATCGCCCCCGCGAAGTCGGCGGGTGCACCGCCGTCTGCCGCCCCGACGCCCTCCGCCGCGCCTGCGG
>DASWUV010000319.1:0-4319 GCA_036401495.1 Pseudonocardia sp.
CGGGCGTCGGCGATCGTCTTCGTCGTGGGCGAGCACGCCCACCTGTGGGCCATCGTCGGCGGGGCGCACCTGCTGCTGGCGTTGTCGGGCTGGACGTTCGCGCGCTTCATCCTTACCGGCGACGCGTCCTCGGGCGGTCGCAGCGGCGGGTCGACGTCGATGCGGATCCTGCGCAGCACCGCGCGGATCGCGGTCCCCAGCGCCGTCTGGATCGCCTTCCGCGCGCTGCTGCACAACGTGCGCGTCGTCGACATCCTGCTGGTCGGCTCGTTGCTGCCGCCGCTGGTGGCGGGCTACTGGTTCGTCGATGCGCTCGTGCAGATCCTCGTGCTGCTGGCGCTGGTGCTCGCGCTGCCCGCGCTGAGGCACCTGGAGAGCCGCCACCCGTTCGGGTTCGCGGCCGTCGTGCTGAGCCTGGCGCTGCTCGGCCGGTTCTACCCGACCGCGTACGGCTGGTGGTTCACCGTCGACATCTACAGCACGCAGACCGTGCTCTGGCTGTTCGTGCTCGGCTGGATGGTCCACCGCGCAGGCACCGCCGCTCAACGGTGGACGGCGGTCGCCGCGACGCTCGTGCTGGTCCCCACCTTCTTCGGGGCGGACGCGCTGCGCAGCGTGGTCGTCGTCGGCGGGCTGCTGCTGTTGCTGTTCCGGCCGACGTTCACCGTGCCCCGCGTCGTCGCCACCACGGCCACGACGGTGGCGTCCGCGTCGTTGGGGATCTACCTGACGCACTTCGGCGTGCTCCCGCTGTCGACGTTCGGGCTTCCCCCGGAGGTCGTGGTGGCCGTGGCCATCGCCGTCGGGATCGGCTCGTCCTGGATGCTGGAGACGCTGCTGCGGCAGGTCGCCCGGTGGCGCCGCTACGCCGGTGGCGACTCCATGCGGTAGCCGTGGCCGCGCAGCGTGACGATGGCCGGGAGCCGGGCAGGGGTGCCGTCCGCGGCGTCGGCCAGTTTCCGGCGCACCGCCGCGACGTGGACGTCGAGGGTCTTGGTGGAGCCGAACCAGTTCTCGTCCCACACGTCGGCCATGAGCGTCTCGCGGCTGATCGCGCGGTCGGGTTCGGCCGCCATCCGGGCGAGCAGGTCGAACTCCTTGGCGCGCATCGCCACCTCCCGGCCCGCCACCGTGACGCGGCGGGCGTCCGGGTCGACCAGCAGATCGCCGATCGGCGTCGCTTCCCCGGCCCCGGCCGCGCCTGCGTTGCGGCGGAGGTGGGCGCGGATGCGGGCGTGCAGTTCGGCGAGTCGGATGGGCTTGGCGAGGTAGTCGTCGGCCCCGGCTTCGAGGCCGACCACGACGTCCATCTCGTCGGTGCGCGCCGTGAGGATCACCAGCACGGCGGCGGGCAGGCTCGCGCGCAGCCGTCGGCACACCTCGACGCCGTCGAGGTCGGGCAACCCGAGATCGAGCAGGACGAGGTTGAAGGGGTCGGTGCAGGCGAGGGCGCCCCGACCGGTGCGCTCCCAGCGGACCTCGTGGCCGTGCGCGCGCAAGCTGGTGAGCAGCGCGTCGCCGATGGTCTCGTCATCTTCCACCACCAGCAGCCGTGCCATAGGCAGGAGCCTAGTGTCGCCGCTACAGGTTGGCCGGGTAACCGGGCCCCATCGGGATGCCCAGCAGGAACCAGGCGATGAAGAAGACGAGCCAGGCGACCAGCACGATGGCCGAGTAGGGGATCATCAGGGCGATGATCGTGCCCAGGCCCGCGGTCTTCTTGTAGCGCTGGGCGACGAGGACGATGAACGGCAGGTAGACCATCAGCGGCGTGATGACGTTCATCGGGGAGTCGCCCAGCCGGTAGGCCGCGAGCAGGGTCTGGGGCGCCACGCCCAGCCGGATGAACAGCGGGATGAACACCGGCGCGAAGATGGCCCACTTGGGCAGCAGGCCCGGGATGATGATGTCGAGTATCGCGATCACCACGACGAACCCGATGAGCAGCCAGACGGGGCCGATGTTCGCGGCCTCCAGCACGTCGGCCATCGCGACCGAGATCACGGTAGGCATGTTGGAGAAGTTGAAGTACGCGATGAACTGCGCGATGAGGAAGAGCATGAACAGCAGGCCCGCCAACGACGCCCAGGTCTTGGTGATGGCGTTGATGATGTTGGTGCTGCCCGTCAGCGACCGCGCGCCGTGGCCGTAGCCGATACCCGCCGCCAGGAAGATCAGCGTGATGATGACGATCAGGCTCTCCATCAGCGGCGCGTCGTTGACGAGCGAGCCCGTCACCGGGTTGCGCAGCGGGGCGCCGGGCGGGGCGGCGAGCAGCACCACGACCACGAGGCATGCCAGGACGGCATAGCCCGCGAAGCGCAGGCCGCGCGACTCGTTCGTCACGTCGACCTCGGCCGCCGTCGCCGTGCCCGCGCCGCCGGGGTCGGCGAAGCCCTCGGTGGGCGTCTCGGCCTCGGCAGGGTCGTACGGGCCGAGCCGCTTCTCGACGAGCCGCGACGAGACGAACACGATCACGGTGGTGAGGAAGAACGTGGAGACGATGTTGAACCACAGGTTGGCCGTGATGCCGATCTTCAGGTTCGGGTCGACGAGCGCGATGGCCTCGTTCGTGACCTCGGTCAGGATGCCGTCGCTGGGGGTGATCAGGATGTTGACCCCGAAGGCCGCGGCGACGCCTGCGTAGGCGGCGGCCAGCCCGGCCAGCGGATGGCGTCCGAGGCTGGCATACGCGGCGGCGGCGAGTGGGATGAGGATGAGGTAGCCGGCGTCCGACGCGACGCTGGAGATCACCCCGATGAAGACGATGATCCAGGAGATCGCCCACGCCGGGGCGACCTTCACCAGCTTTCTGATCAGTGCCCCCATCAGCCCCGCCTCTTCAGCGACCCCGACGCCGAGCATGGCCACCAGGATCACGGCGACGACGCTGAAGCTGGAGAAGTTGCTGACGAGGGACGTGAAGAGGAAGCGGACGCCGTCGACCGAGAGCAGGCTCTTGATGGCGGTCGTCTCCTGCTTGATGACCGTGTCCTTGTGCTGATAGTCCGTGGGCGGGACCGTGTAGTCAGGTACCTGGCTGCCCGTCTCGTAGTTCTGGGTGACCTGGACCGACGGCGGCTCGGCGACCTCGTAGGTCACCTTGACGTCGAAGGCCGCGAGGATGGCCGACAGGACGATGACCAGGACGCACAGCCCGAGGAAGATGATCGCGGGATGCGGCACCTTGTTGCCGATGCCCTCAATGACGTCGAGCCAGCTGCGCTTGCCCTTCGGCGAAGGGCTCGTCGTCGACCCAGGTGTCTGCACATCGGCCATGCGCGCAGGATGGCCGTCGCGGCCTGCGGTCGGGATCGTCCTGGTGGGGTGATGCGTCCGTCAGGGGCCCGCCGCGGCGGGCGCAGACGCAAGGGATGTCCCGCCCGCGTGGCGGGGGCCCACTCCCTGCGCGGGCCACACCTCACCCGCCTGAGGGGAGGCTCCGGGTCGGTTGGTCGGCAGTACCCTCCACTGCGGGCACACTGGACGAGCTTGCTCGACTCGACGGGTCCGAGAGGGCCGTCACCACGCCGACGAGGCCGAAGAACGCCGCGTAGACCGGCGGCCCGGTGAACGACACCGTGCCGACCGACTCCAGTATCAGGGCGATCAGCCAGCCGACCAGGGTCAGGCCTGCCCACCGCGCCAGGGGCTGTTGCGCGGTACGCCACAGCCGTCGGCCCGCCCGGTAGATCGCGACCAGGCTCGCCGCGAAGGCGATGGTGCCGAGGAAGCCACTCTCGCCGATGATCGCGGGCCACTCGGTGTCGGTGAGGAACGCGCCGTTCTCCGGGGTGTCGCCCAGCCCCCAGATGTGGGGATAGCCCCGCGCGGTGTACTCCGGGCTGTAGTTCTGCGCGGCGACGGCCGATCCGAAGCGCCCGAACCCGGCGCCCGCGGGGAAGTGCGCGGCGGCGACGGAGAACGAGTCGACCGTGAGGACAGTGCGCGCCTCGGGCGTGCCTTTGCCGATGTAGTCCTGGTAGGTGGCCCCGACGACCTCCGTGATGGGGCCCGTGAGCAGCAGGATCGCGATCGGCAGACACGCCAGCAGGGCGATCAGCACCCGGGTGGAGCGCACCATCCGCTGCAACCACAGCCAGGAGACGGCCACGGCGGTCGACGCCGTGCGGCGGCCGGTCAGCAGCGCCCCCATCGCGGTGGCGATCAGGAGACCGAGGGTGAACAGGGTCTTGCGCACCGTCAGCCGCCAGGCCGTGATGGCCACCGCCGACAGGGCCATGAACTGTCCGAGGTCGAGCGGGTGGCTGAACGGGCCGATCAACGACGGGAGGAACGACCGGGACTCGACCGCGTTG
>DASWUV010000320.1:0-19846 GCA_036401495.1 Pseudonocardia sp.
GGTCCCGGGCAGCGTGATGCTCGCCGATCTGGTCATCGTGAGGGGTCCGCCGTGATGGTGGGCCCTCTTTTGTGTGTCCGCGTGTCCGGTGATCGCCAGTAGTGGTGCCACAGGTGCAGATGTGCACCTCTGCCACCACTCCTGGCGATCAAGGCGGGTTTCACAGGGCGCCGAGTCGCGGTCGACGCGCCCGCCTCTTCCGCCCAGCGTGTGGTTGCGCTCTCCCACCTGGTCATCGCGCCAGCCCGCCGTGACGGTGGGTCTGCCGTGATTGCCGGGAGCGGCGGGGCGGGCGTCGATCTGCACCTTCGCCACCACTCCTGGGCTCACTGGTAGTTGTCCACATCGCGCCGGACTGTCCACAGGTCGTGATCTTTCGTTGCCGGGCCGCCTTGCCGTGGCGACGCTTGGTGTCTGAAGGCGGCGCACGGTCGCCACGTCAGGCAGGGAGTGCGTATGTACGAGACGACGATGACCATGATCGGCAGGTTGGCCACCGCGGTGTCCGGGGTCAACTTCAACGACGGTGGACTCAGGGCAACGTTCCGACTGGCGAGCACCGAACGCCGCTTCGACCGGGGGCTGCAGCAGTGGGTCGACGGATCCCGCCTCTTCCTCACCGTCGTCTGCTGGCGCGGGCTCGCTGAGCATGTCCTCGCCACGCTGGGGGTCGGCGACCCGGTGATCGTGCAGGGCAGGCTCCGCACGCGTGAGTACGAGAAGGACGGAAGAGTCCACTCGGTGGTCGAGATCGAGGCGGCGTCGGTCGGGCCGGACTTGGCTCGGTGCACGGCGACGGTGGCCCGCAAGGGTGCGCAGCCTGCGATGGCGGCGCCGCGGTCCGAGGATCGCTCGGGTGAAGCTCATGACGACCAGATCGCGCCTCCCCAGAACGGGAGCGCGCACGGGAACATAGACGAGCCAGGTCAGTGGGATGCCAGACCCCTCGTGCCCGAGCAACTGACGCAGGACGGGCACGCGGCGGCCGAGGTGTCTCGCCACGACGAGGCGGCCGTCGGGGTGTGAGCGGCCCGCAACTACCATGAATGCCGTGGCAGAGTTCATTTACAGCATGCAGCGGGTCCGCAAGGCCCATGGTGACAAGGTCATCCTCGACAACGTCACGCTGAACTTCCTGCCCGGCGCCAAGATCGGTGTGGTTGGCCCGAACGGGGCAGGTAAGTCGAGCGTTCTCAAGATCATGGCAGGCCTCGATCAGCCGAACAACGGCGATGCCTTCCTCAAGCCGGGCGCGACCGTGGGCATCCTTCAACAGGAGCCTGCCCTCAACGAGTCGAAGACCGTCCTCGGCAACGTCGAGGAGGGGCTCGGCGAGATCAAGCAGCAGCTCGACCGCTTCAACGAGATCGCCGAGCTGATGGCCACCGACTACTCCGATGCCCTCATGGACGAGATGGGGCAGCTCCAGGAGATCCTCGACCACAACGACGCGTGGGAGCTGGACTCGCAGCTGGAGCAGGCGATGGACGCGTTGCGGTGCCCTCCGCCCGATTCGCCCGTCACGACGTTGTCGGGAGGTGAGCGCAGGCGCGTCGCCCTCTGCAAGCTCTTGCTGAGCAAGCCGGACCTGTTGCTCCTCGACGAGCCCACCAACCACCTCGACGCCGAGAGCGTGCTGTGGCTGGAGCAGCATCTGGCGAGCTACCCCGGTGCGGTGTTGGCCGTGACCCACGACCGCTACTTCCTCGACAACGTGGCCGAGTGGATCTTGGAGATCGACCGCGGCCACACCTATCCCTACGAGGGCAACTACTCCACCTACCTGGAGAAGAAGGCCGAGCGTCTCGCCGTCCAAGGGCGCAAGGACGTGAAGCTGCAGAAGCGGCTCACCGATGAGCTGGCCTGGGTACGGTCGGGTGCGAAGGCGCGGCAGGCGAAGAGCCGGGCTCGCTTGCAGCGCTACGAGGAGATGGCGACCGAGGCCGAGCAGCACCGCAAGCTCGACTTCGAGGAGATCCAGATTCCGGCAGGCCCGCGGCTCGGCACCGTGGTCGTCGAGGTCGATCATCTCGACAAGGGCTTCGACGGCCGTGTACTGATCAAGGATCTGTCGTTCTCCCTGCCGCGCAACGGCATCGTCGGTGTGATCGGCCCCAACGGCGTCGGGAAGACGACGTTGTTCAAGACGATCGTCGGCCTGGAGCGACCGGATTCCGGCACCGTGCGGGTCGGGGACACCGTCAAGCTGTCCTACGTCGACCAGAACCGGGCAGGCCTCGACCCGAAGAAGACCGTGTGGGAGACCGTCTCCGACGGGCTCGACCACATCAAGGTCGGCCAGTCGGAGATGCCGTCGCGCGCCTACGTCGCGGCGTTCGGGTTCAAGGGTCCCGATCAGCAGAAGCGTGCAGGCGTCCTGTCCGGCGGCGAGCGCAACCGGCTCAACCTGGCCATGACCCTGAAGCAGGGCGGCAACCTCATCCTGCTCGACGAACCCACCAACGACCTCGATGTCGAGACGTTGGGCTCGTTGGAAAACGCCCTGGAGCAGTTCCCGGGCTGCGCTGTGGTCATCTCCCACGACCGTTGGTTCCTCGACCGCGTCGTCACCCACATTCTGGCGTGGGAGGGCACCGACCAGACCCCGGCCGCGTGGTTCTGGTTCGAGGGCAACTTCGAGGCGTACGAGAGGAACAAGGTCGACCGGTTGGGTATCGATGCGGCGCGGCCGCATCGGGTCACGCACCGTAAGCTCACCCGTGACTGAGAGCGATAGGCCCGGTCTTGATCATCACAGACTCCCCACGGGGTAAGCCACAGCTTGAGAGGTCAGGTGGGCCGATGCGCGCGGGTGCCGTCACGGTGTCGGAGGCCGGGCTGTTGGCCTCCGCTGTCGCGCTGCGATGGTCGCGGCCCGACCTGACGGCGGCGCTCGCCGAGCATGTCGGCGAGGTGAGCGCAGGCGACGGTCGTACGTGGGTTGTGGCCGCAGGCTGGCTGGTGAACGGACGGGCGGCCGTCGGCGACGGTCGGCCCGCTGCGTCGGACCTTCTTGCGGAGCTCACCCGGCGCGGCCCCGCGCTGCTGGACGACCCCGCGGCTGACCGGCTCCGCATCGAGGTCGCGGTGCTTGCCGCAGGCCAGTGCGAGCCTGTCGTGGCTCGCAGGCTCGTCGCTCCTCTTCTGGAGGCCGACAGGTCTGCCGAGGTGCGGGCCGATGCCCTCGGGGTGCTCGCGCGGTGCGTGATGGAGGAGCGGCCTGCCGCCGTCGACGAGTCCACACGGCGTGCCGAGGCCGCGTGGGGCGAGGTCGGCGGTAGGGACGCTGAGATCGCGGTCGCGGCTCTGGCGTTGCTGTCCGCCGCGGCTCTGCGACGCTCGGGGCACCCGGAGTCGGCCGTCGATCGTGCCGCGGAGGGCCTTGCCCGACTCGAGGGGATCCGGGGGGCGCAGGAAGGCCTGCCGCCGCGGCGCCTCGTGGCGGCGCTCGGCGCGGAGTGGATCACGGCGCTGGTCGAGGCGGGCCGCATGGACGATGCCCGCGAGGGCTGCCTGCCGATGGCGCGGCAGTTGCAGGAAACGACGCGTCCCACGCGACAGGTCGCGCTGTTGCGTCTGGCCATGGCCAGGGCGCTCGCCGAGTCGACGTCGGTGGGCGCGGTCGAGGCGCTCGAGCAGGCTGCGCGGGATGCCGCCGCTTGCGATGCGCCCGATCTGGAAGGACTGTGCCTGTCGACGCTAGGTGCGCTCCGGGAGCAGTCCGGGCGGTTGGACGCTGCGCTCGAGTCGATGCGGCGGGGAGTCGCGGCCCAGCGTCGGGATCGGGTCCGGTCAGAGCGCTTCCGCGCCGCACTGAGCGCAATGGCTCTCGGATCGCACCCGGCGCGGGTCGAGGCGGTCGTACTGCCTGATCGACCGGAGGTCGCGGTGGCTCCCGTCCGCGCGCGTCCGCAACAGCAACGGCCGCGCGCCGCGAGCAACGTGACTCCGGCCGACGTGGATCCTGTGCATCCACTGGCCGGAGGCGGGGAGTTCGACCCGTGGTCCACCGGCACGTGGGCGAATCAGCCCGGCTTCGGGGCGACCGCCGTGAGCGGTCGACGTCGCCGGGCAGGCCGCACGAGGATGGAGCCGGAAAACCGCACCGCAGGCTTCAGCGCCTCAGACGTCGAGGAGCAGGCGGGCTCGCCACTACCGGGTCCAGCGGCCGTGGACACGGCCGCCCCAGCGGCTATAGACCCTCCGGCGGACGCAGCCGCCACGGAGCACGGCATGCCGACGGCGTCTGCGCTCGACTCGCCCGCCGCACCGGCCCGCGCTCGACCGACGGCGCCTGCCCTCGACTGGCCCGCCGCACTGAACCGCGATCGGCCGACCGGCCCAGGCAGTGATCAGTCGACCACGCTCGACCGCGGTCGCTCAGACCCGCCAAAGCGTGACGGACCGGCCGGGTCGAACCGTTCGCGGTCGTTCATGCGGGACCGTGATCGACCGGGGGCGCCGGTCGCCGACCCAGCCGCGGGCGACGGCGGGGTCGGTGACGTCCCGGCGGTTCCGCAGGAACGGCCCGCGTATTCGGCATACGACGGCGAACGTTGGCTGCAGGCGGCGCTCGCCGAGCTGGAACGCGTGTGGGGTCAACCGCTACCTGACCTCGAAAGACATGTTGATCCGCCTGCGGAGCCTGCGGTGAAGCACCCCGCGCCGAAGGGGCAGGCGGGGGACGCTGTCGGATGCGTGGTCGTCATCGATGTCGTGCGGGCGGGCGCGCCCGTGCTCGACGGCGGCGAGGTTCTCCGCGAGGTCGGCGACCGGCTGAACCAGCGGATTCCTGGAGGTGGCCGCCTGCGCTTCGAAGCGGACGGGTCCGCGCTGTCGGTCGTCCTGCCGGGGCGGGAGCGGTCCGCCGCCACACACTGGATGTACGAGGCGCTGCCCGCGCTGTTCGCCGACATGACCGGCCTTGCCGCTCCTGCGCCGTGGGACACCGGGACGACCCTGCGGGCCACGGTGCACGACACGGACGGTCCGTTCGGGGCGCAGCTGCTGCAACGACTCGACGTCGTGGCGCGGGCGTCGCCTCTCTCGGACGCTCACGACGACGTTGCCTCGGCTGCGGTCGTTCGCTGGGGTGTGCCGATTCACGCGGGGAGTGGGGGTCGTCGTCGCCGCCCTGAGAAGGGGGCGGACGGTGCTCGCTCCGGCATCGAGCGAACCACCGCCGAGCAGGCCGTCTCCGAGCCGCCGGACGCCGAACCAGCGGACAGCAACGAGGTCGCGAACGACCAGGGGCCTGCTTTTTCGTACTGGGACGGCTGGGCCGCCCCTCGACAGAAGGTGCAGCGTCCGGCCGAACCCACGGCAGAAACGTCGGGGCGGCATCGGGAGCCGCGGCCGGCCGCAGCGGCAGGCAGGTCTCCTGGTGGGCCGAGCGTGGCCGGCCAGGTGACCGGGGACGCCGCAGCCGCTCCCGCAAACCTGCGTGCCGATCAGACAGATCCGGCCCACCAGGAACCCGCCCACAGGGACGTGGCCCGCCAGGACGCGGCCCGCCAGGACCCGGCCCACCAGGACCCGGCCCAGAAAGCTCCGCTCCCAACCCCCACCGCCGACGACTCGACGTTCTCCGTCGACGGCCTCGGGCTTGCGGACCTCCTCGCGGGCGCCCTGGCCGCCTACCGCGGGATATGAGGCGCCTCGACGGGACGCGGGCCTGGGAACCGGACGGCGTTAGTGTTGAGCCCGCCGTCGCTGAAGCGATGATCACTGTCGATACCCGGAGCTGCATGTGACGAGCCGGTCCCCTGCGCCCGTGGCTGATCCTGATCTGGCCGCGCTCACCGCCCTGTACGCACGCCACGCCCCCGATCTCGCCGCCCCGGTGGCCGGGCTCGATCCCGTGTTGGAGGAGGCCGCGCGGGCGCACCTGGCCATCGCCGAGCGGCGGGCGCCGGGGGAGCCGTTGGTCCGGGTGGTGTCGTCGGCCGAAGGCGGCCTGGTCGTCGAGATCATCACCGACGACATGCCGTTCCTGGTGGCGGCGCTGCTGGCCAACGTGACGCGGTTGGGTGGCGAGGTGCGCCGGGTGCTGCACCCGATCGTCGTCGTGCGCCGCGCCCAGGACGGCAAGCTGGCCGACGTGCTCACCAGGGCCGATCCGGACGCCCCTCCGCCCGACACGCTCGCCGAGTCGTGGATGCGCATCGAGCTCGCCCCGCTCGCCGTGTCGCCTGCGGAGCTCGAACAGACGCTGCTCGTGACGTTGCACGACGTGCGGGAAGTCGTCGCGGACGCCGAGCCGATGGCCGAGCGCGCGGCCGAGGCCGCCGATGAGCTCACCGACCAGCCTGCCTGCGTCAGTGGCACGCCTGCTTCGGACGTCGCGGCGCTGCTGCGGTGGCTCGCCGACGGTCACTTCACGTTCTTGGGCTACCGCCACCACGTCGCCGCGCCCGACGGGACGCTGCGGCCCGACGATCCGTCGGGGCTTGGCATGCTGCGCGACTCCACCAGGGGCGCCGACATCGGGTCTGTTCCGGACGGGCCCGACGGCCGCAGCGAGCCCCTGGTGATCACCCGTGCGAACGCGCCCGGCCCGCTCAAGCCGATGCACCCCTACTACCTCGCCGTCCCGACGTTCGACGGGGAGGGGCGCCGCACCGGGGAGCATCGCTTCCTCGGCATGCTGACCGTGCCTGCGCTCTACGAGAGCGTGCTCGACATCCCGCTGATCGAACGCAGGGTGCGCGGCGCCATCCACCGGGCGGGTTTCCCACTGGAGTCCTACTCCGGCCAGCAGATGCTCGAGGTGATCTCCGGCCTGCCCCGCGAGGAGCTGTTCGGCGCGAGCGAGGAGCGGCTGCACGACACGGCCGTCGGAGTGCTGGCCGTGGCCGAGAGCCGCGCGGTGCGGCTGTTCCTGCGACCCGACCCGTACCACCGGTTCGTGTCCTGCCTGGTCTACCTGCCCCGCGACCAGTACACGACGTCGTCCCGACTGGCGATGGCCGATCTGCTGCAACGACGGCTGGGCGCCACGTCGGTGGAGTACACCGCGCGGGTGTCGGAATCGCTGCTGGCGCTCGTCCACTTCACGCTGCACACCGACGCCGACGCCGTCGGTTACGCGGGGGTCGACGTCGCGCAGCTGCAGGAAGAGCTCACCGAGGCCGTGCGGACCTGGGACGACCGGCTGCTGTCCGAGCCCGGGGGAGCGGCGCTCGCCGCGGAGCTGGGCGGCGTGCCGCAGGCCTACAAGGCCGCCGTCGAGCCCGCGCGGGCGGTGGAGGACCTCACCCGCATCGTGGCGCTCGCCGGGCCCGTCGACTTCGCGGTGCGGTTGTGCCCCGCCGAGGGGCCGGCCGACCGCCGCTTCACGCTGTACCTCGCGAGCACGCCCGCGACGCTCACCGACGTCCTGCCGCTGCTTCAGCAGCTCGGCCTCGACGTGCTCGACGAGCGGCCTTCGGAGTTCGTGCGCGCCGACGACCTGCGCGTACACGTCTACGACTTCGGCCTCCGGCTGGACGACGCCACCCGTGCCGCACTCGCGCAGCGGCCGGAGGCCGACGTCGAGCGGGAGTTCAACGCCGCGTTCGGCGCCGCGTGGCGCGGCGACGTCGAGAGCGACCGGTTCTCCGCGCTGGTGCTGCGGGCAGGCCTGCCGTGGCGCGAGGTGGCGATCCTGCGTTCCTATGCGCGCTACGCACGCCAGATCGGCGGCCTTTACGGCGCGCAGTACATGGCCGACACCCTGCTCGCGCACCCGGATGTCGCACGCGGGCTGATCGCGCTGTTCCGCGCCCGGTTCGATCCCGCTCTGCTGCACCGCGACACCGCGATCGACGTCGCCGTCGCGGACGTGCGCACCCGGATCGACGCCGTCACCGGACTGGACGCCGACCGGATCCTCCGCAGCTTCCTCGCCATGATCACGGCGACCCTGCGCACCAACTGGTTCCGCGACCGGCCGTTCTTCTCGTTCAAGATCGACCCGTCGCAGGTGCCGGGCATGCCCGCGCCGCGGCCGAAGTTCGAGATCTTCGTGTACTCGCCGCGGATGGAGGGCGTGCACCTGCGCTTCGGGGCGGTCGCCCGCGGCGGCCTGCGGTGGTCGGACCGCCCGCAGGACTACCGCACCGAGATCCTCGGGCTGGTGAAGGCCCAGGCCGTGAAGAACGCCGTGATCGTGCCGGTCGGGGCGAAGGGCGGCTTCATCGTGCGCACCGGATCGCCAGGGCCTGCCGAGGTGGAGGCCTGCTACCGGACGTTCATCTCAGGGCTGCTCGACGTCACCGACAACCTCGTGAACGGCGAGACGGTCGGGCCGCCCGACGTCGTGCGGCACGACGGCGACGACGCCTACCTCGTCGTGGCGGCCGACAAGGGCACCGCGAAGTTCTCCGACCTCGCCAACGAGGTCGCGAGCTCCTACGGCTTCTGGCTGGGCGACGCCTTCGCCTCCGGCGGCTCGGTCGGCTACGACCACAAGGCCATGGGGATCACCGCGAAGGGCGCCTGGGAGAGCGTCAAGCGGCACTTCCGCGAGCTGGGCGTCGACACGCAGAGCGAGGGGTTCACGGTCGTCGGTGTCGGCGACATGTCCGGCGACGTCTTCGGCAACGGGATGCTCCTCTCGCGCCACCTTCGGTTGCTCGCGGCGTTCGACCACCGGCACGTGTTCGTCGACCCGAATCCGCACGCGGCCACCAGCTTCGCCGAGCGCGAGCGCATGTTCGCGTTGCCGCGCTCGTCGTGGGACGACTACGACCGGTCGCTGATCAGCTCCGGCGGCGGGGTGTGGCCGCGCACTGCCAAGTCGGTGCCGGTGGGCCCCGAGATGCGGGCCGCGCTGGGTATCGCCGACTCCGACGACGGCCCGGTCACGGCGTTGAGCCCGCCCGAACTGATCGCGGCGATCCTGCGGGCGCCCGCCGACCTGCTGTGGAACGGCGGCATCGGCACCTACGTCAAGGCCTCGACCGAGTCGCACGCCGACGCGGGCGACAAAGCCAACGACGCCGTGCGGGCCGACGGGGCGCAGCTGCGCGTCAAGGTCGTGGGGGAAGGCGGCAACCTCGGCCTCACCCAGCTCGGCCGCATCGAGTTCGCCCGCGCGGGCGGCAAGATCAATACCGACGCCATCGACAACTCCGCAGGTGTGGACTGCTCCGATCACGAGGTCAACATCAAGATTCTGCTCGACCGGCTGGTCGCTGCAGGCGAGCTGGACCGCGAGGCCCGCAACGCCGTGCTCGTCGACATGACCGACGACGTCGCCGAGCTGGTGTTGGCCGACAATCGCGACCAGAACGTCGTGCTCGGGGTCGCGCGGGCCCACGCCGCCGAGATGGCGAACGTCCACGAGCGGCTCATCGCCGAGCTGGAGGGCCGCCACCAGCTGGACCGCGAGCTGGACGTGCTGCCCAGCACCGCGGCCTTCGCCGAGCTGGACGCGGCGGGGCAGGGCCTGTCGAGCCCCGAGCTCTCGACCTTGCTCGCGCACACCAAGCTCGACCTCACCACGCAGGTGCTCGCCTCCGACCTGCCCGATGCGCCCGCGTTCGCCGGACGGCTGCCCGAGTACTTCCCGCGCGCGGTGCGGGAGCGGTTCCCCGAAGCGGTCAAGGGCCACCCGCTGCGCCGGGAGATCATCACGACGCTCCTGGTCAACGAGATGGTCGACGGCGCAGGGACCACGTACGCGTTCCGGCTGGGCGAGGAGCTGTCGGCCAGTGCGGCCGACGCGGTGCGGGCCTACGCCGTGGCGACCGCGGTATTCGAACTTCCCGCGCTCTGGTCGCGGCTGCGCGATCCGGCGATCCCGACCACCGTGTCGGACGGGATCGCGCTGGACTCGCGGCGCCTGCTGGATCGCGCGTCACGGTGGCTGCTCACCAACCGGCCCCAGCCGCTCGCGGTCGGGTCGACCACGGCGCGGTTTTCCGGGACCCTCCGTGCCCTCACACCTCGGCTGCCCGAGCTGCTGCGGGGCCGCGAGCGCCAGGCGGTGCTGGACCGGGCGGACGAGCTGCGCACCGCGGGCATCGACGCGGAGTGGGCGACCCGATCGGCGGCGATGATGTACGGCTACTCGCTGCTGGACGTCGTCGAGCTCACCGAGCTGGCCGAGCGCGACCGCGAGCCCCGCGAGCCGTTCGAGGTGGCCGCGCTCTACTACGGGCTTTCCGAGCACCTCGGCGTCGATCTCGCGCTGACGTCGGTGAGCGCGCTGGAGCGCGGGGACCGGTGGCACGCGTTGGCGCGCCTCGCGCTGCGCGACGACCTGTACGGCTCACTGCGCTCGATCACCTTGGACGCGCTCCGCGAGGCCGCTCCGGGCACGCCGGTGCCGGACGGGATCGCGCAGTGGGAGCAGGCCAACGCCTCGCGCCTGGTGCGGGCGCGCGCTGCGCTGCACGAGGTGGGCACCGCGGGGCAGTTGGATCTCGCGACCCTGTCCGTGGTCTCACGCCAACTGCGCGGGCTGGCGCGATGACCGGCAGTTGGCAAAGCTAGTGGGCAGTTTCGTCACGCAGATACCCCTGCGCTGGACCGACCAGGACGCCTACCGACACCTCAACCACGCCCGTGCCGTGACCGTGCTGGAGGAGGCGCGGATCGCCCTGTTCTTCGAGCGTGCCGCGCTCGACGGCCAGGGCGGCTTCGCGCTGGGGCTGCTCGTCGCGGAGCTGAACGTGCGCTACCGACGGCAGGTGCCCTACCGGCTGCGGCCGCTGCGGGTGGCGATGACCGTCGACGAGGTTCGCGCGGCCTCGTTCCGGATCCGCTACGAGCTGCACGACGGCCCCGGCGAGGCCGACCCCGTCGCGATCGAGGCCCACACGCTGATGGCGATCTACGACCTCGACGCGGGCCGTCCGCGCAGGCTCGACGAGACGGAACGGGCTTTTCTCGCCCGGTGGTCGGCATGACCACCCTGCACATCCCCGACCCTGACGAGCGCGGGGACCTCGGGGCGTTCATCGCCAGGGTCGTGCGTCTGGATGCGGGCGCCTCGGCCCGGCTGCGGGCGGGCGCGGACACCGTCACCGCGTGGGCGTCGACGCCGTTCGACGTGCTCGCCACCCGCACGGTGCACGGCGTGCTCGACGCCCCAGACATCACGTTGCCCGCCAACACGCTGCTGACGGCGTTGGCCGTCGAGCGCGCGGCGACCCTCGAACTGCGGCCCGGCGGCCCATGGCCGGGCGAGCTGCCGCCGGATCACGGCTGGTCGGCGATCGACAGCGTCCCGGCCACCGAGGTGGACGCGCTCACCGAGCGGGGCCTTGCGGTCGCTCGGGAGAACGCAGGCCCGCTCGGTCCGCCCGCCTCACTGCTCGACCAGACGGTGTTGACGGTCACGGCAGCGACCGGCCCCGCCGTCCCCGCAGGCCAGATCATCCGAGTGCCGCTGCGCTGCCTGTTCGCGCTCTCCGGGATGGGCTTCACCGGCGGCCAGGACGACGGGCCCGTGCGGGTCTCGGCCACGGGGTCGTGGTTGCGGCTGGACGCCCGCTACGGCGCCGTGGTGCGCCGCAGAACCCTGACCCTGCCCCTGCTCGTCTGAGCCGGTCCTGGCTGCTACACGAGCCACGCAGCGGTGTCCGGCGCGAGTTCACGGCCGCCGATGCGGTCGCTGGTCAGGACGATGTCGCCGGGCGGAAGCGACACGGTGACCTCCGACGTGTTGAGCGCGCACACGAGCGGGGAGCCCTTCGGCCGAAACGCCAGGCAGCCCGCCGGGGCGCCGTACCACTCCAGTTCCGCCTCCGCGCCGCGCACGTGGGCACGCCGCAGCTCGATCGCCCGCCGATACAGCGAGAACGTCGAGTGCACGTCTTCCAGCTGCCGCGCCACCGCCCGCTGCCCGTACTCGGCGGGTGGGGGAAACCACGGAACACCGGCGGTGAACCCGAACCCGGGCGGCTGGTCCTCCCAGGGCAGCGGAACCCTGGCCCGCGCCTCGGCGGCCCTATCGACGTCCGGGAGGCCGAGCTCCTCGCCCTGGTAGACGTGCACGGTTCCAGGCAACGCCAGCGTAACGAGCGCCATCGCCCTGGCCCGCGCGAGGCCTGCCGCGCCACCGCCGTACCGCGTGACCGCGCGGGAGACGTCGTGGTGGCCCAACGACCATGCGGACTCGGCCCGGGTGTCGAGCGAGTGCTGCACCGCCTTCTGGACGGCAGCCGCATCGAAGGGGGTCGAGCGCAACACGGGGTTCAGCGCGAGCCGCAGCCGGTCGGAACGTTGGTGGCGCAGCGGCGGCCCGTCGTCGCGGACGAGATCCGCCACGAGCTGCATCCGGAACTCCTGCGCGGTCTCGGCCAGCGCGTCGAAGGCGGTGCGATCGCCGAACCGCGGGTCGACCGTGTGGTGGTCCGCGCTCGGTGAGGGCTCGAGCCACACGACGTCGATGCCGAGAAGCTCCAGGTAGCCGAGCCGTGCGCGCAGTCCGTCGAGGTCGCCGACGCCGTTGCCGTCAGCGTCGAAGTAGGAGCGGACGTCTACTTCGTACACCACGGCGCCGCGCCACCACTGCACCGATCGATAGTGTCAGGAATCGGTTCAGAAGTCGGAGTTCATCATGCTGATGGCCGCATACTGCAGGTACTGCCACAGTTGCGCTCTGTGCTCCTCGTCGAGACCGGCCTCGTCGACGGCGGTGCGCATGCACCTCAGCCACGCGTCGCGCTCCATGGGCCCGATCCGGAAGGGGTTGTGGCGCATGCGCAGCCGCGGGTGTCCGCGCTGGTCGGAGTAGGTGCGGGGGCCACCCCAGTACTGTTCGAGGAACATCCGCAGCCGCTGTTCGGCGGGCGCGAGGTCCTCCTCGGGGTAGAGGGGGCGCAGCACCTCGTCCCGGGCGACTTCCTGGTAGAACCGGGAGACGATCTTGTCGAAGACCGGCGCACCGCCGACCTCGGCGTAGAAGCTCTGGGGATCGCTCATTTGCCGCCTCCTCGCTGGCGCTCGTCAGCCGCATTCGCGACGCACTGTGCTGATGGTGAGCTCGCAAGCTCGCTCACGGCTCTATCATCCCCGTTGCGGGCGGCGGCGCAGGCGCTTGGCCCAGTGCCTCGGCCACCGTGAGGTTCAACGCCCGTTGGACGGCGAACTGCCTGCCGGGCTGCACGCGCACCGTCAGCCGCAGCGTGGTGTTCTCGGCTGTGACCGACTCCACACCGAGCATTTGCACGTCCTCCAGGACGTCCTCGGCGAGGTCGGGCTGCTGTATGCGCTGCTGCGCGACCCTGGCCGCGACGCCGGTGGCCTCGCCGAGGTCCCTGCCGTGCGCGACCGGCACGTCCACGACCGCCACGGCGAAGCCCTGGCTCTTGTTGCCCACCCGCACGATCTCGCCGTTGCGGACGTACCAGAGGGTGCCGTTGATGTCGCGCAGCGTCGTGATGCGCAGCCCGACCGTCTCCACGGTGCCCATGGCCTGTCCGACGTCGACGATGTCCCCGACGCCGTACTGGTCCTCCAGCAGCATGAACACGCCCGACAGGAAGTCCTTCACCAGGTTCTGCGCGCCGAAGCCGACGGCGACGCCGACGATGCCCGCGGAAGCGAGCACCGGCGCGAGGTCGACGCCGAACTCGGCGAGCACCATGATCGCCCCGACGACGCCGACGGTCGCCGAACACAGCGACCGCAGCACGGACCCGAGCGTGCGGGCGCGCTGGGCGCCGCGCTCGGCGGCCGCGGCGGCCGCGCCTCGGTTCATCAGCCTGGTGACCCGCGTGCTGGTGGCGCCCTCGACGACCCGGTTGATCAGCCGGTGCAGGAACCAGCGGACCAGCAGCGCCAACGCGGCGATGAAGACGATCTTCATCGTGCTGGAGACGATCGCGTCGGCCGAGCGCGCGAGGAAGTCGTTGCTGGTCCACTGGTAGAAGCGGGCGCACCAGCTGCCCGCGTCGCTCGCGCAGGTGGGTTGGTCGGGGAACAGGCCTGCGATCATGTCGGCAGCGCCAGCCCGGTGTGCGCCGCGAGAAACGCGAGCTGGTCCACCGCGAGCCCGACCGTGCGGGTCACGGAACGGGCGCCGTGCCCGACGTCGGTCTCCCGGCGCAGCAGGATCGGATGGGTGTCGGGGTCGCTGTCGGTCGCGTACTGCAGCGCGGCGCACATCTTGCGCGCGTGCAGCGGGTCGACCCGGGTGTCGGACTCGAACACGGTGAACAGCACGGCCGGGTAGGCGGTACCGGGCTCGACGTGATGGTAGGGCGAGTAGGACAACAGCCAGCCCAGCTCCTCGGGGTCGGCGGCCGTGCCGTACTCGTCGTTCCAGGTGCGCCCGAGCGCGAACTCCTCGTAGCGCACCATCTCCAGCAGCGGCGCCGAGCAGACGACGGCCCGGTAGGCCGCGGGCTGCTGGGTCAACGCCGCGCCGACGAGCAGCCCTCCGTTGGATCCGCCCATGATCGACAGCTGGCCGGTGGTCGTCGTGCCTGCCGAGACCAGCGCGTCACAGGCGGCGTGGAAGTCGTCGAACACGTTCTGCTTGTTGGCGCGGTTGCCCGCGAGATGCCACGCATCGCCTTCCTCGCCGCCGCCGCGCAGTGACACGACCGCGTAGCAGCCCCCCGCCTCGACCCAGGCCAGCGCAGCCGCGCTGTAGGCGGGTTCGCGGGAGATGCCGAACCCGCCGTAGCCGGTGACGAGCGTCGGGCGCGGACCGGCGTCGTCGGCGGGGGAGAGGACGAACATCCGGATCGTGGTGCCGTCGGCCGAGGCGAAGCTCCGCTGGGTGCTCTGCACGGCGGGCACGGCCACGGCACCCGGCGCCGCCGACTCCAGCACCGTCGCGCCGTCGACGTAGCGGTGCACCTGGCTCGGGGTGACGAAGTCGGTCCACCCGATCCACAGCTTCCCGGCCTCGGCCGGGGTGTCCCGGTCGGCGACCGAGAGGCCGGTCAACGACCCCGGTCCCGGCAGCGGCACGACACCGCGGGGAGTGCCGTCGGCGGCGTCGTGCAGGGCCAGTTCGGCGACCGCGTGACGGCTCCTGGCCAAGACCAGCAGCGGCGCCCGGCCCGGCTGTTCCAGCCTGCGGACACCGTCGAGCACCGAGTCTTCGTCCTCCGCCACGAGCTCGCGCCAGTGCTCGCGCCCGGGGGTGGCCGGGTCGGTGACCGCGAGGCGCCACCGCGGCGCGCCGTCGGTCGTGCGCAGGTAGAGCAGCCCGTCGCGCTCGACCCACGCCGAGCATTGGACGTCGTCGGCCTGGCTGAGCAGCGGCTGCAGCGGCCCGTCGCCGACGAGGTCGCCGATCCATACGCTGTCGCGGCGGGCCGTGCCGACGTTGCCGGTGACGACGAGCCAGCGGCCGTCGTGGGAGACGTGGACGGAGTAGTAGGTGTGATCGACGTAGAGGTCGGGCCCTTCGACCAGCCGGTCCTGCGCGGTGGGGGTGCCGACGCGGTGGCGCCAGACGCGCCGGTGGAATGCCTGCTCGCCGGGCGGGACGGCGTCGGCCTCGACCATCCGGACGTAGACGAACTCCGCCCCGCCGGGCAGCCACGCCACGGACGAGTAGCGGCACCGGTCGATCGGCGGCTCGACCTCGCGGCCGGTGGCGACGTCGACGACGTGCAGCACGGACTGTTCGTCGCCGCCCGCGGAGACCTGATAGGCCAGGAGCCGTCCCTCCAGGTCGGGCAGCCACGCGTCGAGCGTGGTGAGCCCGGTGGGGTCGAGGGTCATCGGGTCGAGCAGCACCCGTTCGCCGCCGTAGCGCCCCTGCACGAGCACGACGGCGTGTTCCTGCCCTGGCTCGCGCCGCGTCCAGAACCGGCGCCCGGCCCGCCACAGCGGCGCTCCCACCGATCCGGCGTCGAGCAGCTCATGCATCCGCCTGCCCAGCGCCGCGCGGCCGGGGAGCGCCCCGAGACGGCTCGCCGCCAGTCGGTCCTGGGCGCTCGACCAGGCGATGGTGCGCTCGTCGGTGGGATCTTCCAGCCAGCGGTACGGATCGACGACGCGGTGACCGTGCAGGATGTCGACGACGTCGAGCCGCGGAGCGGCGGGATAGACCGCGGTCTTGCTCACGCGCGCCGAGGCTAGTTCACCCGGCCGAGGGGCCCCGCACCCGTCCGGGCTCGAACATGCGGAGGGGCCTGCCCGGGGTGGTCGAGCGTCGGATCGGGCTGCGGCTCGCCGAACGTCGTGGAGACGGGCAGCACCCCCGCCCAGCGCCCGCCCTCGGCGATGTCGGCCGCGTCGTCGCCGGGTGGTCCGGTGCGGACCTTGACGCTGGCCTCGGCCAGGTCGAGCGCGATCACGATCGTCGCGGCCAGCTCGCGGGCGTCAGGGAGCCGGGCGTGCTCCCACGATCCGGGGGAGAGCTGCTCGACGACGGCCCGCAGTGCCCGCCACCGCTCGTCGGGGTCGGTGACGAGCCGAGCCGAGCCGTGCACGACGGCGCTGCGGTAGTTCATCGAGTGATGAAATACTGAGCGGGCGTAGACGATGCCGTCCACGTGGGTCACGGTCAGGCACATCGGGGCCCCGTCGGCGACACGCAGCCAGCCTGCCCCCGTTGAGCCGTGGAGGTAGACGGTGTCCCCGACCCTGCCGTATCCGGTGGGGAGCACGACGGGCGCGCCGTCGCGGACGAGCCCGACGTGACACACCAGGCCCGCGTCGAGGACGGCGTACAGATCCGCGCGGTCGGTGCAGGCCCGCTCGCGCAGACGGCTCGGCGTGGACCGGGTGGTGGAGGAGAGGCGCACCCGGCAAGCCTCGCAGGTGGGGCGCCGCAAGGCGCAGGAATTGCCGTTCAGGTCAGCGGCGCTGCTCCGGCGGCAACTCGCGCACCGGCATCCCGCACAGCCGTTCGAGCACCGGCAGGGCCGCGGACAGTGCCCTGAGCGCGTCGTCGTCGAGTGCGGTGATCCGGTCGGCCAGCATGCCCTCTCCGTGCTCGCGCACGGCGGCCAGCCCCACGACCCCGTCCGGGGACAGACCGACCCGGGTGGCGCGGCCGTCGGCGGGGTCGGCGACGCGCTCGATGAACCCACGCTCGACGAGGCACTCGACCAGCCGCGACGCGGTCGGCGCGCTGATGCCCAGCCGCACGGCCAGTTCGCCCATCCGCAGCGGTCCTTCGGCCGCCAGCACGGCGAGCGCGGTGATCCGGCTGGGCGTCATGCCGTCGACCCGCTTCTGGCCGAGGCCGTCACGGGCAATTCGCCCGGCCGCGATCCGCAGCCGCCCCGCCAGCTCCGCCTTCTCGATGCCGACCGGCGCGGCGGTGGGCGTCTCGGTGGGCGTCCCGGTGGGCGTCTCCGCGACCACGGCGGCGGTCACGACGAGGTCCCCGCGTGCGACGTGCGCGGCTCGGTCGTCAGGGTGCCCAGCCGCAGGTCGACCTGCGCCGCCTCGCCCGCAGGCACGTGGACCTGGACGGCGGCGGGCGCGTACCGCGTCGCGACGACCATGTAGCGGCCCGGCGGGAGGTCCGCGAGGCGGTAGTGGCCCCCGGCGTCGCTGACGGTGGAGCCCACGATGTCGCCGCGGGCGTCGCTCGCCGTGACTGTCGCGTCCGGCACGGCCGAACCGTCAGGAGCGGTAACGGTGCCGACCAGGCCGCCGATCGACGGGAGCAGCCGCAGCGCGACGGGACCCGAGTCGGCCGGGCCGATCGTCACCGCCATGGCGACGGGCTGGTGCTGCGGCCTGCTCGCCGCGATGGTGGACGGACCGAGCGGGAGCGCCTTCAACACGAACGTGCCGTCGGTGGCCGTGCGCGTGCGCCCCACGACCCGGCCGTAGGTGTCGGTGGCGATGACGACGGCGTCGGCGATCGGCGAGGCGCCGTTGTCGACGGTCCCGCTGACGCCACCGTGCCCGTCGAGGGCGAAGTCGTGCGCGGCACCGCGGCCGTTGAGCGCGACCGCCGTGACGTCCGGCCGGAAGCCGGGCGAGCTGGCGACCACCGTGTAGCTGCCCGGCGCGAGGCCGCTGATGGCGTAACGACCGCCGGGCGTCGCGGTCGCCCGGCCGATCTGCCGACCTTGGGCGTCCGTGACGGTGATGACCGAGTCGAGCACGGTCGCCCCGCTCACCGTGTGCACCGAGCCGAGCAGCTCGCCCGGGGCGGGCTCGCGGTCCTCGTCGTCGACGTCGACCATGAGCTCCGCGGGGCCGAAACCGCTGCTCCCGGCCAGCTCCTCACCCACCGACTCGCGGCCGACGCCCATGCTGCCCTTCGCGGTTGCGAACCACGAAGCGACGGCGGCGACGAGACACGCGGCGGTGGCGAACCAGAACGCCGCGGTCAGGCCGTCGGCGAACGGCCCCGAGATCAGCTGCGGGAAGAAGCTGCGGCCGGTGAGGAACGTCGCCTGGTCGGCGGGGAGGTGGCCGAGGATCGGGCCGAGCAGCTGCTGGATGGGGTTGTAGCCGAGGAAGGCGGCGAACAGCACGCCCACCGGCGGCAGCCCCGCCACCTGGGCGGCGTCCGCAGCCGGAACGCCGTGGGCGGTAAGGCCCTGCTGCAGCACCGAGGGCAGGTTCCGCGACAGTCCTGCGATCATCAGGCTGAAGAAGACGCCGATCGACAGCACCATGGCCGAGTTCTGGAAGGTGGCGTTCATCCCCGCGCCCGCGCCCCGCGCGTTCGCCGGGAGACTGTTCATGACCTCGGCCCGGTTGGGCGAGGTGAACAGGCCCATGCCGATGCCGGAGAGCAGCAGGACACCCGCGAACGCCCAGTAGGTGAAGTTGATCGGCAGCACCCCGAGCAGGACGAAGCTGATCGCCGTCAGCACCATGCCGCCGGTGGAGAACCAGCGCGCCCCGAACCGGTCGGACAGGAACCCCGACGCAGGCGCGGCGAGGAGGAACCCGACCGTCAACGGCAGCATGTAGATGCCCGCCCACAGCGGCGTCTGCGCAAAGCTGTAGCCGTGCTGCGGCAGCCAGACGCCCTGCAGCCAGATGATCAGGATGAACTGCAGCCCGCCGCGGCCGAGCGAGGAGAGCAGGATCGCGACGTTGCCGAGGGTGAAGGCGCGGATGCGGAAGAGTGCGAGGTTGAACAGCGGGCTCTGCACCCTGGTCTCGATGATCCCGAAGATCACGAGCACGACGAGGCCGCCGATGGTGCAGGTCAGCACGAGCGGGCTGCCCCAGCCCATGGCGCTGGTGCCGTAGGGCTGGATGCCGTAGGTGATGCCGACCAGCAGCGCGATGAGGCCCACCGCGAACGTGATGTTGCCCCACCAGTCCATCTTCGCGGGCTTGCGTTCGCCGGTGTCGCGCAGCTTCAGGTAGGCCCAGATCGTGCCGAAGACGCCGAACGGCACCGACACGAGGAAGATCAGGTGCCAGTTGACCGGGCCCAGCAGGCCGCCGATCACCAGGCCGAGGAACGAGCCCGCGATCGCGGCGACGCCGTTGATCCCGAGCGCGGTGCCGCGCTGGTCGGCGGGGAAGGCATCCGTGAGGATGGCCGTGGAGTTGGCCATGATGAACGCGCCGCCGACGCCCTGCACGACGCGCCAGCCGATCAGCCATAGCGCAGCCGCGTCCCCGGTCTGCCAGGTCACCGCGAGCATGATCGACGCGGCGGTGAAGACGACGAAGCCGAGGTTGTACATGCGTACGCGCCCGTACATGTCGCCGAGTCGACCGAAGCCGACCACCAACACCGCGGTGACGACCAGGAAGCCCATGATCATCCACAGCAGGTAGCTCGTGTTCCCCGGGCCGAGCGGGTCGATGCCGATGCCGCGGAAGATGTCGGGCAGCGCGATGAGCACGATCGATGAGTTGATCGTGGCCATCAGGAGGCCGAGCGTGGTGTTCGACAGGGCGATCCACTTGTAGTTCGCGCCGGGCGCGCTCCTCGTGTGGTCGACGACCGCCATCG